>JANYKR010000055.1 GCA_025358155.1 Betaproteobacteria bacterium | reverse complement strand
CAGGGCACCTGATTGCAGCAGCAACACCACACGGCCGCCGTAGCAGCGGGCCCAGCGCTCGCGCACCGGCGCCGGCAGCTGCGGATAACACGCCACCAGTGCGGCAACAAAGCGCAGCATGTCGGTATCGGGCCGCTGCGGTGGGCCGATCCAGGCGGTCAGGTTGCCGCCTGGCAGCAGCGCGGACTCGGTCCAGGCCGCACGGTGCTCGCCCAGGCGATCGACGATCAGGTCGGCCGCTTCTTCGGCCAGTTTGCGGAAGGTGGTGATCTTGCCGCCCCAGACCGACAACAAGGGCCCCGCGCCGGGCCCGGTTGGCGCCTCGTCGAACTCCAGCAAGTAGTCGCGCGTCACCGCCGACGCATCGCCCGACTCGTCATCGAGCAGCGGCCGCACGCCAGAGTAACTCCACACCACATCGGTCGGCAGCACCGGCCGGGTGAAATAGCGGCTGGCCTGCTCACACAGGTAGCCGATCTCGCCGGCATCGATGCGGGCCGAGTCGGGTGCGCCGTCGATCTCGACATCGGTGGTGCCGATCAGCGTGAAGTCGCCCTCGTAGGGGATCGCAAAAATGATGCGCTTGTCGGGGTTCTGGAAGATGTAGGCATGGTCGTGATCGAACAAGCGCTTGACGACGATGTGGCTGCCCTTGACCAGCCGCAACGCACGGGCGCTCTGCACCTGCGCCCGGTCACGCAGGAACTCACCGGTCCAGGGCCCGGCGGCATTGACCAGCGCACGCGCCTGCACCACCACCGGCGCGGAGCCGGCGGGTTGCAGCGTGGCACGCCAGCCCTGGGCGTGGCGTTCGACCCGCTCGCAGCGGCAGCGCGTCAGGATGGTCGCGCCGCGCGCCGCTGCATCCACCGCGTTGAGCACCACCAGCCGGGCATCGTCGACCCAACCGTCGCTGTAGACAAATCCTCGGGTGTACTGGGGCTTGAGCGGTGCGCCCAACTTGTGCTGGCGCAGCGCGACCGTGGTGCTCGCCGGCAGCCACTCCCGCCTGGCCAGATGGTCGTAGAGAAACAAGCCGATGCGCACCATCCAGACTGGCCGCATCGCCTGGTCGTGCGGCATCACAAAACGCAGCGGCCACATGATGTGCGGCGCGCTCTTGAGCAGCAGTTCGCGCTCGGCCAGGGCCTTGCGCACCAGGCCAAACTCGTAGTACTCCAGGTAGCGCAGGCCGCCGTGGATCAGCTTGGTGCTGGCGGACGAGGTGTGGCGGGCCAGGTCGTCTTGCTCGCACAACACCACCTTCAGGCCGCGCCCGGCCAGGTCGCGGGCAATGCCGGCGCCGTTGATGCCGCCGCCCACCACCAACACGTCGCAGGACTTGGGCACGGCAGTGGGCGATGACAGGCTGACGCCTGCAGTGGGCTCGATCAATCGGAACTCCTGGTCGCGGGCGCTGGGGCCTCGCGGGGTGGGCACAGCGCCGGGGCTTGCGTCGCTTCTGCGCGCTTGCTGTTCGATTTAAGCAAAGTTTTGATTCGCTTGTCGATGTTTTGTTTGCTGCAATGTTCGCTTGAGTTCGTTTGTAACTTATCTGCTGGCGTGGCGCAAGCCCGGTTTCCCTCATCAGCCCAGCCGGCACATCGCTTACGCTTGCAGCCGTCACGTCTGCGAGCCCAGTTCCAGGTCTGATGCGCCCGTCCGGCCGCCAGCGGCCAGCGCGCGCTGTCCTTCGCCAGGCACCCGGCCGTCCACAGGACAGGCTGGGGCCCGGCTCAGCGCCGAAAGGTGAAACACCGCCATGCGAAGCTTGAAGCCTGCCCGATGAGCGCCTTGATCCCCAACCCGCGCCAGGACGGCATGCTCGCCACGGTGCTCGAGCTCGGCTCGGTCACGGTCGAGGCGCTGGCCGAGCGTTTCGGCGTGACGCTGCAAACCGTGCGGCGCGATGTCAAGCTGCTGTCCGACGCCGGCCTGTTGGCGCGCTTTCATGGTGGTGTGCGGCTGCCCGCCAGCACCACCGAGAACATCGCCTACCGGGCGCGCCAGGCACTCAACGAGGAGGCCAAGCGCCGCATCGCCCGTGCGGTGGCGCAAGCCGTGCCCGACGGCTGCAGCCTGATCCTCAACATCGGCACCACCACCGAGGCGATTGCGCGTGAGCTGCTCAAGCACCGCGGGCTGCGGGTGATCACCAACAACCTGAACGTGGCGGCGATCCTGAGCGACCACCCGGACTGCGAGCTGATCGTTGCCGGCGGCCTGGTGCGCCCGCGCGACCGCGCCATCATCGGCGAGGCCACGGTCGAGTTCATCGGCCAGTTCCGGGTCGATATCGGGGTGATCGGCATCTCGGGCATCGAGGCCGACGGCACGCTGCGCGACTTCGACTACCGCGAGGTCAAGGTGGCGCAGGCCATCATCCGCGCCAGCCGCCAGGTCTGGCTGGCGGCCGACCACAGCAAGTTCAACCGGCCGGCGATGGTCGAGGTGGGCCGGCTGTCCCAGATCGACACCTTGTTCACCGACAGCGCACCGCCAGCGGCGTTCAACGCCTTGTTGGCCGAGGCCGGCGTCGGCTGCATGATTGCCGCACCCGGTACGGCAGCGGCCTTCAACAGCAGTGACAGCGCCAAAGACAACGCCCCAGGAGATCCGACATGAGCTTCATCCTCGCCCTCGACCAGGGCACCTCCAGCTCCCGCAGCATCGTGTTTGATGGCGCCGGCCAGGTGGTGGCGATGGCGCAGCGCGAGTTTCGCCAGATCTACCCACGGCCTGGCTGGGTCGAGCACGACCCGCAGGACCTCTGGCAAAGCCAGCTCGCCACCGCGCAAGAGGCCATCGCCAAGGCCGGCCTGACGGCGCAAGACATCTCGGCCATCGGCATCACCAACCAGCGCGAGACCACGGTGATCTGGAACCGCCGCACCGGGCTGCCGATCCACAACGCCATCGTCTGGCAGGACCGGCGCGGCGAGCCGCTGTGCGCCCAGCTGCGCGGGCACGGCCATGCCGAGCAAATCCGGCACAGCACCGGGCTGGTGGTGGACGCGTATTTCTCGGCCACCAAGATCCGCTGGATCCTGGACCATGTCAGCGGCGCCCACATCGCCGCCGCCCGGGGCGAGCTGGCCTTTGGCACGGTCGACACCTGGCTGCTCTGGCAGCTGACCGGCGGCGCGGTGCATGCCACCGATGTCAGCAATGCCGCCCGCACGATGCTGTTCGACATCCGCCACAACGTTTGGGACCATGAGTTGCTCAAGCTGCTGCATGTGCCCGACAGCCTGCTGCCCGCCGTGCACGCCAGCAGCCATGTGTACGGCCAGACCCTGCCTGCGTTGCTGGGCGCGACCATTCCCGTGGCGGGCATGGCCGGCGACCAGCAAAGTGCGCTGTTTGGCCAGGCCTGCTTCAAGGCCGGGCTGGCCAAGAACACCTACGGCACCGGCTGCTTCATGCTGATGCACACCGGCGACAAGTTCCGCAGCAGTGAAAACGGCTTGATCACCACCGCCGCCGCCCAGCCCACCGCGCAGCCCGAGTACGCGCTGGAGGGCAGCGTGTTCATCGGCGGCGCGGTGGTGCAGTGGCTGCGTGACGGCCTGCAGGCGATCCAGGGTAGCCACCAGGTGCAGGCGCTGGCCGAGAGCGTGCCGGACGCCGGCGGCGTGATGTTTGTGCCCGCCTTCACCGGCCTGGGCGCGCCGTACTGGAACGCCGACGCGCGGGGTGTGATCGTCGGCCTGACCCGTGGCAGCACGGTGGCCCACATCGCCCGCGCCGCGCTCGAAAGCATCGCCTTTCAGAGCACCGCGCTGCTGCAGGCCATGAGCCGGGATGCGGTGGCGGCCGGCGGTTCAGCGGTGGCTGAGTTGCGGGTGGACGGTGGCGCCTGCGTCAACGACTTGCTGATGCAGTTCCAGGCCGACCTGCTGGGCATCCCGGTGCTGCGGCCACAAGTGACCGAAACCACCGCGCTCGGTGCAGCCTACCTGGCGGGGCTGGCCACCGGCCTGTTCAGGAACCTGGATGAGTTGTCGGCGCTGTGGCAGGTTGAGCGGCGCTTCTACCCGACCCTGCCGCGTGACCGGGCCGAGGCACTGATGGGCGAATGGGCCCACGCGGTGCGGCAGGCCACGGCCGTGTGAGCGGACCGATTTACCCAACTTCAGGCGAACGAAATGAACCTCTGCAGGCTCGATGGCAAGCGGGTGTTGATCACCCAGTCCCAAGACTTCATGGGCCCGGTGCTGTGCAATGTCTTCAGCCAGCTCGGCGCCCATGTGATCGCTGACCCCTGCACGCTGGCCGATGATCCCGGTCTGCCGGCCGCGATCATGGCCGCCGCCGGCACGGTGGATGTGCTGGTGCTGCACCTGTCGCTGCCCGCGCCGTCCACCCCGGCGCAGAACATCGTCGACGCCGAATGGCGCTCGGTGTTTGCCCATCTGGTCGACCCGATGCCGCGCCTGGTGGCCGCCGTGCTGCCGCAGATGCTGGCCAGGCAGAGCGGTCGCATCCTGCTGATGGGCAGTGCCGCCGCACTGCGCGGCCAAAAACGCACCGCCAGCTACAGCGCGGCGAGGGGTGCGCAACTGGCCTACATGCAGGCGGTGGCAGTGGAGCTGGCGCCGCTGGGCATCCAGTTCAACGCCATCGCGCAGAACTTTGTAGAGAACCCGACCTACTTTCCGCCCGAGGTGCAGGCCAACCCGCGGTTTCAGGATCGGCTCAAACGCGAGGTGCCGTTGGGCCGGCTGGTGTCGGCCGAGGAGGACGCGCTATTTGCCGCCTACCTGTGCAGCGACGCGGCGGCGTGTTTTGTCGGGCAAGTGTTCCCGGTCAGTGGCGGCTGGGCGATGAAGTAACCCGCGCCTGCGCCTGCTGCGCCGTCAATCCGCCTGAAAGCCCGAGGCCTTGACCGGTTTGGCCCACTTGGCCAGATCAGCGCGCTGCACCAGCGCCAGCTGCTCGGGCGTGCCGCCGATCGGGTCCAGCCCCAGGGCGGTCATGCGCTGGGCAAGGGCCGGATCCTTCAGCGCCGCCTGCACGGCGCCACTCAAGCGCTGGGCGGTGGCCGCTGGCAGGCCGCCCGGGCCGTACATCGCAAACCAGGCGCTGGCGTCCATCGCCACGCCTTGCTCGCGCAGGGTGGGCACCTCGGGCAACTGCGGTGCACGCTGCGCACCGGCCACCGCGATCACCCGCACCTTGCCGGCGCGGTGCTGCTCCAACGCCTCGGTCACCACGTCCATCGTGTAGCCGATGTGGCCACCCATCAGCGCGGTCATGGCCGGCGCGCCGCCCTGGAAAGGCACGTGCTGGAAGTCGATACCGACGGCGTCGCCGATCATCAGCCCCAGAAAATGCGGCACCGTGCCGATGCCTCGCCGAGGCAGGGTAGCGCCGGTATCAGGCACGACGTTGACTGAACATTTTTGCGCCCTTCACGAACTGATAGCAAACTCGGCCCGTGTTCGACTTCGCAGTCGCCCGACTGGCAATGCGTCGAGATCCCGATGACCGGACAGTGCCGCGCAGTTTGCCCGTTGGGGTTTTTACCACCGCCGTGCCCGTCACCGCGCTGATCTCGTCGCTGCCAGAGCCGACCCGCTACGCCTTGCTCGGCGGGGGCCTGGGCCGACGGGTGCTGGGCCGGGCCGCACGACGGCGCAAGGCGGGGCTAGCGCACTGATCAGGCGGCCCGGCGGGCGGGTTGTTGCGCCGGCCCGATACGCCTGCAGCGGCCCGGCGTGCGGCGTCGCCTCAATCCGCCCCCAAAACCGCTGCCTCAAACCGCAGTTTGACCCGTCAGCTGCCGGGTCACCGGGTGCGAGCTTGACAAGCCGCCGTCCACCGCAATCGCCTGGCCGTTGACATAGCTGGACTGGTCGGACGCCAAAAACAGCGCCACGTTGGCCAACTCGTCGGGCTGGGCGGCGCGGCGCAGCGGGTTGAGCCGGCCGATCTTGTGCGTCACGCCCTTGTCCTTGGCGTAGTCGAAAGTGGGCCGGGTCATGCCGGTCTCGGTCAGGCCGGGGCAGATGGCGTTGACCCGCACACCTGTTTCGCACAACTGCTGGGCTGCCACCATCGCCAGATTGATCACCCCGGCCTTGGACGCCGAGTACGCCGGCCCACCCGCGCCAGAGCGGATGCCGGCGACCGACGCGGTGCAGACGATCGAGCCGCCGCGCCCGCCGTCGACCATGGCCTTGCCGGCATGCTTGACCATCAGCCAGGGCCCGATCAGGTTGACCCGCAGCACCTCGGTGAAGCTCTCGGGCGTCAAATCGAAAATGCCTGCCATGCCGCCCGAGATGCCGGCGTTGGCAAAGGCCACGTCGAGCTGGCCAAAGTCGGCCAACGCGGCGGCCACCAGCTTGGCCACATCGGCGTCCAGGCCGGCGTCGATCTGCAGCGCAGTGGCCGCACCGCCGGCCTCGACCACGCTGCGGGCGGTCTCGAACACCGCCTCGGTCTTGTCGCCCAGCACCAGCCGGGCGCCCTCACGGGCGAACAACAACGCACTGGCCCGGCCAATGCCCGAACCCGCGCCAGTGATGATGGCAACCTTGCCTGCGAGACGTCCGGTCATGGGGAATCCAGTTCAGGGGAAAAGGCGAGTGTCAACGCAAGCTGCTCAGGCTGCCGGTTTGGGCGCGTAGCCCAGCACGGCCTTGACTTCGAGAAAGTCGGCAAACGCGTGGTCACCCCACTCGCGGCCGTTGCCCGACTGCTTGTAGCCGCCAAACGGCGCCATCAGGTCCGGCCCGGCGCTGTTGAGGTTGACCTGCCCGGCGCGCAGCCTTGAGGCCACCTTGCGCGCGGCGTCCAGGTCGGTGCCCGAGACGTAGGCGGCCAGGCCGTAGGGCGTGTCGTTGGCGATTTGCACCGCCTGGTCCACCGTGTCGTAGCCGATCACCACCAGCACCGGACCGAAGATCTCCTCGCGGGCCACGGTCATGGTGTTGTTGACATGGCCCAGCACGGTCGGCTTGACGTAGTAGCCGGTCTCCAGCCCGGCGGGCTTGCCCGGGCCGCCGGCCACCACGGTGGCGCCCTCGTGGATACCCGCCTGGATCAGGGTCTGGATCTTGTCCCATTGGGTGGCCGAGATCACCGGGCCGAGCGCGGCGCCGCTGTCGGGCGCGCCGACGGTGGTGGCCTCGGCGGCGGCCTTGGCAATCGCCAGCGCCTCGTCCATGCGCTCATTGGGCACCAGCAAACGGGTGGGGGCGTTGCAGGACTGGCCCGAGTTGCCCATCACGCCGCGCACGCCGTTGGTGATGGCGCGCTTCAAGTCGGCATCCGGCAGGATCAGGTTGGGTGATTTGCCGCCCAACTCCTGATGCACCCGCTTGACGGTGGCCGCGGCGTTGCGCGCCACCTCGATGCCAGCCCGGGTCGATCCGGTGAAGCTGACCATGTCCACCTCGGGGTGGCTGGCGATGGCCGCGCCGACAGTCGGGCCGTCACCGTTGACCAGGTTGAAAACCCCGGCGGGCACGCCGGCGGCGTGCAGGATCTCGGTCCAGATCTGCGCCGAAAACGGCGCGATCTCGGAGGGCTTGAGCACCATCGTGCAGCCGGTGGCCAGTGCGGGTGCGACCTTGCAGGCGATCTGGTTGACCGGCCAGTTCCAGGGCGTGATCAGGCCGCAGACGCCGATCGGCTCCTTGACGATCAGCGTGCTGCCGCGCTGTTCTTGAAAATGGTAGTCACGCAGCACGGCCAGCGCCGTCTGCAGGTGGCCGATGCCCATCGCGGCCTGGGCTTTTTGCGCCAGCAGCACCGGCGCGCCCATCTCCTCGGTGATGGCGGCGGCCATGTCGGCGTAGCGCTTTTGGTACTCGGCGATCACCCGCTCAAGCAGGGCCACACGCTCGGCCACGGGGGTTTGCGTGTAGCTGGCAAACGCGGCGCGGGCGGCGAGCACGGCCTTGTCCACATCGGCAGCCGAGCCCATCGAGATGTGGCCGGCGGCCTGCTCGGTGGCCGGGTTGATGACGGCCAGGGTCTTGGGCGTGACCGGCTCAACCCAGGCGCCATTGATGTAGAACTTCAGGTATTCACGCATGGTGTTGCTCCGGAATGTGGGCTCAGGCGGTGGGGGGTGTGGCAATGCGAGCGGCATTCTAGGCACCGCGCACCGGGCCGCAGCGTCACCATGGCGGCACGCCAGGCCGGGTCATGGACGGCCCAAACCGGGGAGGTGCAGCCGGCGAGCCGGCGCTGCTCGACCGTACCGCTGGCGCGCGGCTTGAGCCCGGCCGGACTCAGGAGCCCTGACGCGGCGCAGCCGGGGCCGCATCAGACACCGTCAGGCCGGCGTTTTCGGCCTGCTCGTAGACCGGTTCGGCCAGCGCCAGCTTTGCTCAGGCGGCAGCTTGCCCACCAGCGCGCAGCCAAAACCGTCTGGGTGCCGCACCTCGGGCGCGTAGACCGCATGGGCCACGGCGGCGCGGCGCGGCCAGCCGGCACGGCGCGGCCAGCAAGTCGATGCGCAAGCCCACGTCCACACCGGGGTCGCTGCGCAGCGCGTCCTGCTGGTTCTCGATCCCGGCCGGGTCAAGGATGCTCAGCCGGCTGTCGCGGCGGCGCTGGTCCAGAAAGGCGTTGTGGGCAATCGACGGCAGCCACACCAGCAGGTCGCGCCGCTGGTCAAACGGGTGCCAGTGCGACAAGGCCCGCTCGAGCGCGGTCTGGACCAGATCGTCGGCACTGCCCGCATCAAAAACCAGCGACCGGGCGTAGCGCCGCAGCCTCGAAATCGTGGCGAGCAGTGGGTCTCGGAAACAGTCGGGGGCCTGCACGAGCGGTCTACGGGCCGGGGCGGCCGATTATTCCTGGCGCCGGTTCATGCGGTTGCCCCGCGCGCCGGCAAGGGCGCCTCCTGGATCGGCAGGTGCGCAAGCGCAGCGGCGACGGCCAGCGCGATGTCGATCGCCCAGATCATGTCGTAGATGCCGGTGGCCTCAAACACCTTGCCGCCCAGCCAGGCGCCCAGAAAGCCGCCGATCTGGTGGGTCAACATCACCACCCCAAACAGGGTGGCCATGTGGCGCACGCCAAAAAACTTGGCGACCAGGCCGGCGGTGGGCGGCACGGTGGACAAGAAAGTCAGGCCCATGAAGCCGGCAAACACCAGCACCACGGTGCCGCTCTTGGGCGCCAGCACAAAAGCCAGCACCGCCACGGCGCGTGCGGCGTAGACGCCGGCCAGCAGCGACTTCATGCGCCAGCGGCCGACGGCCCAACCCATCGTGATGCTGCCGACGATGTTGAACAAGCCCAGGATCGCCAGCGCCCAGGCGCCGTAGGCCAGCGGCAGGCCACAGGACGCGATCACCCCGGGCAAATGGGTGCCGAGAAACGCCACATGGAAGCCGCAGACAAAAAACCCGGCCGCCAGCAGCCGGAAGCTGCGGTCGCGCAGCGCGGTGCGCACCGCGTCCCGGGTGCTGACCGGCTGCTGGCCCGGCACGGCGACATGCACCGCATGGCCTTTCAAGATCCATGCGGCCGGCAGGCACAGCAGCACCAGCAGCCCCATCAACTGCATTGCATGCACCCAGCCCAGGCCGGTCAGCAGCGCACCGGCAATCGGCGCCATGACAAATTGGCCAAACGAGCCGCCGGCGTTGACGATGCCGGTGGCCAGGCCTCGCTGCGCAGGCGGGATCAGCCGGGTGGTGGTGGCCATCAACACGGCCGGGCCGGCCATGCCCGCGCCGCCGGCCGACAACATGCCGATGGCAAAAATCAAGCCAGCGGTGCTGGTCATCAGCGGCGTGAGGTAGGTGCCCAGCGCCACCAGCGAGGCGCCCAGCAGCAGCACCCGGCCGGCACCGACCTTGTCGGCCATGGCGCCCGCAAACGGCTGGGTCAGGCCCCAAAAGAGTTGACCAAAGGCAAACGCCAGGCTGATGCTGCCCAGGCCCAGGCCGGTCGCGGTGTTGAGCGGCCCCAGAAACAAGCCCATCGACTGGCGTGTGCCCATCGTCAGCGCAAAGGTGCCGGCAGCGGCCAACAGCACGAGCCAGACCGGCCAGACGGGCAGGGCTGGCGCGGGGACCGGGCGGGTGGGGGTGGCAGGGGCGTCAGACATGGCTGATTTGCGCTGGGGCCGACGGCGCGGCTTGCGGGTGGGCGCCTGCATCGGCCTGCGGCCCTGCCGGTGCCAGCAAAGCCAATGAGTCCTGGATCAGCGCATGCAGCGCCACCACCCGGGGCGAGCCCAGCGTGTGGTTCAGGCTGTCTTGGGCCCGGCGCCAATGCTGCTGGGCCTCGGCACGCTTGGCCTGGCCAGCGGGGGTGATGGCGACGACCCTGCTGCGGCCATCGCTGCCCGGCGCCAGCGTGACCCAGCCGGCGCTGACCAGAGGCTGGAGGTTGCGGGTCAGGGTGGACGGCTCCATCGTCATCGCCTGCGCCAGGTCACCCGGGCGCAGCGGCCCGAGCTTGAGGACATGGCTCAGCAGCGAGTACTGGGTGGTCTTGAGACCGGCGGCCGCCAGCGCGCCGTCGTAATGCTGGCCAACCCGGCGCACCAGTTGCCGCAGTTGGTGGTGGGTGCAGCCCCGGGGCAGGGATTGCGGCAGGTCGGGCGGGGATGCGGTGAGGCTCATGGGGCGAAGTGTAATTGCAATGATTGCATATGCAAGTTTACCCACACCCTCCAAAGCCCACAGCGGCAGGACATGGCAAGGCAGATCGCTGCGCGCGCGCAACGTCACCTTCAAGTCACGGCGAAGTAACTGAAGCGTCACGGCCGCTGCCTACGCTCCGTCAGTTCTCTTCAACCTCAGTCGCCGCTCCATGACCCCACCCTTTCCGACCTCCACCCTTGCCCGCCATATTGCCCTGGCCTTGACCGCGTTGAGCTTTGGCCTGCCGGCACGGGCTGCCGAGGCCGCGCCAGCCCAGACCATCACCGTCGTTGCCAAATCGGGCGCCTATCTGGGCGAGAAGAACACCGCGGCCGCTGTCGCGCCGACCCAGTCCAGCTTGCAGGCGACCCAGCCGCAATCGATCATCACCCGAGAGTTCATCGAGCAGTCGGTGGCGCCCACTGCCGAGTACAGCCGGGTCGTCAACATTGCCCCCAGCCTGTCGGGCGACTCGGCCAACGGCCCGGGCCTGAGCGAAACCAAAACCACGATGCGGGGTTTCAGCGACGACCAGTACAACATCACTTTCGACGGCATCCCCTGGGGCGACACCAACAACCCCGCGCACCACTCGACCTCGTTCTTCCCGGCCGCCGTGATCGGCGCGGCCGTGGTCGAGCGCGGCCCGGGCAACGCCAGCAACCTGGGCTTTGCCACCTTCGGCGGCTCGATCAACCTGGTCTCCAAAAAGCCTGGCGCCGAGCAAGAGACCAGCGTCTTTGCCTCGCTGGGCACCTGGAACACCCGGCTCTACGGCGTGGCTTTTGAGAGCGGCAGGTTGGCCGAATTGGGCAACGGCACGCTGCAGCTCAACCTGCAACACCTGCAGTCGGACGGCTACCTGACGCTCAACAGCATCAAGAGCGACAACCTGACCGCCAAGGTCGAGCGCGCGGTGGGTGCGGCGTCGGTGCTGACCCTGTTTGCCTCGGTCAACCGCATCCACTACACCCAGCCCGACAATAACAAAGGCCCGACGTTGGCCCAGGTGGCCAAGTACGGCAAGAACTTCAGCCTCAACAGCGACCCGACCAGCTTCAACTACGCCGGCTTCAACCACACCACCAAGGACACTGACTTCGAATACGCCCGGTTGCGCACCGACTGGAGCGCCGAGTTGCGCACCGAGGCCCAGGTCTACACCTACGCCTACGACAACCAGACCATTTCCTCGACCGACCCGACCGGTCTGACCAAGCCCGGCACCAAGGTCGGCCCGCTGGGCAATGCCGACATCCCCGGCATCGACAAGCAGAACAAGTACCGGGTCTACGGCGGCATGTTCAAGGCCGAGCAGGTGGTGGCGGTGGGCCTGCTGCGGGCCGGCCTGTGGGTCGAGCATTCAGACACCGAGCGCCACCAGTACGACATCGACCTGACCCTCGGCAACCTGCGAGACCCGCGCGAGACCAAGCCAGCGCCGGTGCAGTTGCCCAGCGTCAAGTTCGACCAGCGCTCCCAGATCGACACGCTGCAGCCCTACGCTGAGTTCGAGTGGCAGCCGCGCGAGGGCTTGACGGTGACGCCGGGTGTCAAGTTCGTCAGCATCAAGCGCAGTGTCGATGCGGCAATCAACCAGACCAGCCGCACACCGCTCAACACCTCGGTGGACTACCGCACAACCCTGCCCTTCCTGACCGTCAACCAGCAGCTCGGCCAGGGCCTGGCGGTCTACGGCCAGTACGCCGGTGGCTTCCAGATCCCCGACCTGAACACGCTCTACATCGCCAACCCGACGCAAAACAGCAGCGAGCCGCAAAGGTCGACGAATTACCAGCTCGGCATCGTCGGGCAGGCGGCGCAACTGACCTGGGACGCCGACCTCTACCGGATCGACTTCAAGAACAAGCTGGTCTCGAACGGCCTGGGCGGCGCGGCCGCCGCCTACGTCAACCTTGGCGGCGCGACCTACCAGGGCATCGAAGGCCAGGCCACCTACCTGGTGGGCGGCGGCTTTGCGGCCTATGCCAACGGCTCGGTCAACAAGGCCACCGCGCTCGACACCGGCAAGCAGATCGCGGGCGCACCGGCGATGACAGCGGCGCTGGGCGCGCTCTACAACGCCGGCCCCTGGGGCGCCTCGCTGATCGGCAAGCGCACTGGTACGGCCTACCAGCAAGAGTACGTCACCAACCCGGCGCTGTACGAGCAGTACAAGGTAGCGGCCTACACCAACCTCGACCTGGGCGCGTCCTACACCTTGCGCCAGATCGGGTTGATCGGCGCCAAGTCGCTCAAGCTGCAGGTCAACGTCTTCAACCTGCTGAACCGGCAAGCGACGACCTCGATCAGCGGCACCGGCGCAGCGGCCCAATACACCTACCAGGCGCCGCGCAGCCTGCAGGTGTCGGCCAAGGCGATGTTCTGAACCGGGCGTTGCGCCGCAGCCTGCACCGGGCGGGCAGCGGCCCGTCAGCGGTGCGTGTCAAACCAGACCCGCAACTGGCGCAGCACCACCAGCGCCTGCGCCAATCCAGCCGGCGGCACGGCGACGGCGATCTCGGCCAGACTGTCGCCCAGGCGGCTCACGGCGGCCTGGCGCGCCGCTCGGCCGGCGTCCGTCAAGCTGACTTGCTTGCCACGGCCGTCCAGCGGGTCGGGCAGCACGGTAAGCAGGCCCTTGGCCAGCAGGCGCGACACGGTGTTGGTCATCGCACCCTTGGTGACCTGAATGGCGTTGGCGATCTGCACCAGCGAGCGGGCCTCACCCAGGCGGGTCAGGTGGTTGAGCACGACAAACTGCGACAGGTTGAGCTCGGGCGCCAGCAGGCGGGCTGCCCGGTTTTGCGCCAGCTGGTCGATGATGCCGATCTCGTTGAGGGCCTGAAACGCCAGCGGGTCATCGGCTGTCGCCGTCGCCATCGCCTCAGGTTTGGACGCAGGCATCTCAAGCCCTGACCTCTGGCGCCAGCTGGCGGTCGAGCCCACGCCGGGGCGCCGGCCCCAGCGCCGCCGTGCCGGCCGGCAGGTGGCCGACCCGCGCCAGCATCTGCACCGTAAAGCGGGGTGCGGGCGCGTTCAGCAAGTTGTGCACGGTTTGGTACTGCGTGGCCATTTGCGGGTACTCCTGCAGCGCCTGCTCGTTGGGGTGCATCGCCAAGCCGGCGGCGGTGCCGGCCAGCGCGACCCGGGCATAGGCCCGGCCGGCGTCGATCTGCTGGGCGCGCCGGTTGCCCTCGCTGACGAGCCACAGGTAGGCCGGTGTGGACGCGGTCACTTTGACAAAGTCTCGGATCTGGCCGGTGGTGGCGGTGGAGTCGGGCGCTGGAAACTGGCTGCGATCAAACAGCCCGGTCTTGGCCAGCAGCACCAGCCCGGGGCTGTCGATGGTGATGCCGTCGCGGTGCTGGTCGATCTCGGCCGTGCCCACCCGCAACACCCGCATCGACTCCATCATCGGCGCCTCGGCGGTCAGCTCGATGCGCCAGGCCTCGCGCACCAGGGTGCGGATCGCGTCTAGCCGGGGTGCATCCGCCGCCCCCTTGCCGGCCACCCTGGCCAGGCCGAAGCGCAGTGGCAGGGCGGCGGCGGCGGCCGCCAGCGCCTGGGCATCGGCGGCGCTGAGGGCGCGCGTGGGGTCGTAGGCCCGGCGGTCGGTTCGGCGGCGCAGCACCTGGGCAAACAGCGGGTCTCGGGGCAGCGCAGCGTCGGGCAGCAAACGAATCCGCGCCACCGCACGGCCGTCCAGCCGCTCGGCCGGTTCGCCGTCCGGGAACAGCTGCAGCTCGGCCCGCTGGCCGCGCTCGGCGGCGGCCAGCACCAGCAGTTCAAGCATCGCACCGGTGCCCATCAGGATCTGCCGGCCATACGGGTCGGTGGCCGGCAGCAGGCGCTGCGGGTCCAGACGCAACACGATCTCGCCGGGCATGCCCAAATCGGCCAGCCAGGGCTGCATGTTGTGCGGATTGGGCGCCAGCAGCGCGTACGACAACAGCCAGCGCCGCAGCTCGGTGTCCGGTGCCGGGCCCTGCCAGGCGGCCACTGCGCTGTCGGGCACCCCAAACACGGTAAATGCGCTCAGGGCCACCGCGCTGACCGCCATGACGGCGCCACCACCGGCCAAACGTATGAATTTGCGTCGCTCCATCACGGGCTTCTCACTGCGGACTGGGATGGAAGTAGTTTAACGTTAAATCAAATAGCTGCGCAAGTGACGCACGCCAGGTTCAAGAATCGGCGCTCGCGAGCCCAGGCAGCAGGGGTTCGCGGCGGCCTGCGGCCCGACGGCCGTCAGTAGCCCAGGCTGCGATCCACCTGATTGGGCAGCGGCTCACCGCGCTGCAAGCAGCGCAGGCCGGCCACAAACTGTGCCGCCACCGTGGCGGGCGAGGATTGCGCGGCGATGTGCGGCGTGATCGAGATGCCGGGCACCGCCCAGAGCGGGTCGGCGTCCGCCATCGGTTCGACCGCCTGCACATCCAGCGCCGCACCGGCCAGCTGGCCGGACAGCACAGCGGCGATCAGATCGGCCTCGACCACATGGCCGCCCCGCGCAATGTTGATCAGGTAGCCACCGCGTGGCAGGGCCGCAAAGGCGGCGGCGTTGAGCAGGCCCTCGGTGGCCGCCGTCAGCGGCAAGGCGTTGACGACGATATCGCTGGCCGCCAACAAGGCGAGCAGCGGTCCGCTGTGGCGTTGCCAGGGCGAGACCACAAAGCCCAGCGCCGCCAGCACCCGGCCGATCTCGCGCCCCACCTCGCCCCAGCCCAGCACCGCCACCCGGGCCCGGGAGGCCGCCATCGGCTGGCGTCGCCAGGACCGCACGGCCTGCTGTGCCTCGTACACGGGCAGCATCCGGACCTGCCGCAAGGCCATCAGCGCGACGTACTGGGCAATGCCCAGCGCCTGATCGGGGTCTACCACCCGGGACATCACCACGCTCGGCGCGAGGTCGGGCACCAACAGCTTTTCAACCCCGGCCGCCATCGAACAGACCCAGCGCAAGGCCGGCAGCTGGCCGGCCACCCCGGTCGGAAAGCGCCAGCCCAGCACCACCTCGGTGGCTGCCAAGGTGGCCTCGTCGAGGCTGCGGCTGTAGGGCAGCAGCAGCAGGTCGGGCGCCTGCTCGGCGATAGCGGCCACCAGTGGGGCGGCCATGCCGGGGTCAGCCAGCAAAAGGACAGGGGGGAGTTTGGGCATGGGCCGCAGTGTGGGGCCAGCGGCCAGGCCGCCCTATCGCCAGGGTGACGGGCCGCAGCCGGCGTGCTGGCGACAGCTTGGCCGTTGGGCAGCGGGGCGGGCGTTTGGCTGCGAAGGCTGGTGCGCCAGACCGTGCAAGGCGCCCGCTGGCCGGCCGCGCATGAGGAATGGCGGTGGCTTCTCGGGCAAATCGTCACACCAGGCGCGCCGGCGGCCGGCTAAGCTGTTGCACAGAAAGGCAGGTCCGGCGGGCCCAGCGTCGATTCAAGACCTGGGGACGGGCCAGGTGTTGCACGGATGGGTGGGTACTTGCTCTGGGCCGTCCCGCTGGCGCTGCTGGGGGTTGCGCTGTTGGCACTGGTTTTGCGCCGGCGGCGTGCGCAGTCGCGCCGGGCCCGGCAGACGCGGCCGCCAGCGCACGCCCCAACCAGCCGCCTGCCGCCTCTGTCAGTGGCCGCAAAGGCCGCAAAACCCGCAGCGGCGCCACCCGGGGGCACGGCGGACCGCATTGCCGCGCAGCGAGAAGCCGCCGCCGAGGGTTTGCGCCAAGCCCGGCGCCGGGCGGCGGCCGAGACGGCGCGGCTGGAGGCGTCACGCCTGGCCCGCTTGGCAGCGCCAGAAGCGTCCGGCGCCCGCACGGGCACTGCAGCATCACCCCGGCCACCGCAGGCGGCTCCAGCGCTGCCTGCTCCACCGCTGCCCGCCCTGCCATCGGCGGGGGCCGCACCGCCGCCCTTTGGCGCGCGTGTCGCGCCCCCGCTGCCCCCCTCCCGGCCGCTCGGCCCAGCCCTGCCGCCGACCGTGCTGGTGGTGGATGACTCGAAAGTCGTGCGCATCAAGACCGGCCGATTGCTGGAGAAAAACAACTACCGCGTGCTGATGGCCGAGGACGGCTTGAGCGCCGTGACCTGCCTGGAGACACAGCCGGCCGACCTGCTGATCACCGATGTCGAGATGCCGGGGCTCGACGGCTTCGGCCTGACCCAGCGGCTGCGCGCCAGCCCGCGCTGGGCCGGCTTGCCGGTGATCATGATCACCTCGTCCGACGACAAACACCGGGCCGAGGCCGCCGCCGCCGGTGTGGATGTGCTGCTGGGCAAGCCCTACGACGAGCAGGCTTTGCTGGCCGAGGTGCAGCGGGCGCTGGCGCGGGCGCAGCGCGGCATGGCTGCCGGACTCGTGCTGCAGTAGCCTGCGCCGCTCGATCCCGACCCGGGGTCGTGGCGCAAGCCCTCGTTGCGCACCTCGATCAAGCCACCATCAATGGCAACAGGGTCGGCAGCGTCGACTCGGCGGTGGTTGGGACGGCGGCCATCACGGCGCAGCGCAGCGAAAGCTGGCCGCCGCCTCCACATCACCGCCAGCGTAACGCGCTACCTGTGGCCAGGGGCAGAGCGGCCGGGCACGCTGCGCCGACCAGACTGCCGGCAGCTCCTTGTTGGCCGGCAGGGTGCGGGCGTCAATCCGCTCGGGCGGCTTGCCCTGCTCCACCCAGCTCACCAGCGCGCCCAGCGCATCAAACTGGTCGGTGGCCGGCCCGCCCTGGCAGTGGCCCATGCCCGGCACCACGAACACCCGCGCCACCGCACCCGCCGCCTGCAGCCCCAGGTTGTGCTGCAACCGCTCGACCCACTGGGTGGTGTCGTTGACCGAGAACACCGGGTCGCTGGCGCCGTGGTAGACCAGCAGCTTGCCGCCGCGTTTGGCAAAGGCCGTCAGGCGCGGGTCGGCGGCGTCGGGTGGGCTCATCACCGCCATCGCCGACTCGGAAAATGCCGCATCGGTGGCATAAATCTTGGGCGCGTCACGGTCAAAGTCGTAGCGTGCCAGGTAGTCCACCAGCGCTGCCGGCGTGCCGGGCGCGCGCACCGGCGGCGTGCTGAAGACATAGGCCAGCGAGCCCGCGCCCATGGTGGCGATGATCGGGAAGCGGTCCCAGGGCGGCACGCTGGATTCGAGCTTCCAGGTGCGCCAGCCGGCTGCGCCCATGCCGGCATCAAACGGCCAGTCGGCATACAGCGCCTCGCCCCGGCTGTTGCGCGGGCCGGCCAGTGACCGGCTCAGCGCCTGCACCTGCACAGCGCTCAGGCAACTGGCGGTCTTGACACCGGTGCACTGCAGCTCGGCCAGGCGAAACACGCTCTGGCACCGCTTGATGTCGCTCACCATGCCGTCCACCAGCAGGTCCAGCCCGTCGCAGCGCGCTACCACCGAGTCAGCCACCAGTTTCATGTCGGCGGGGCTGAAGGCGCGGCGGATGTCGGTGTCCACCAACTTCCAGCTCTGGATGTCCCAGGCATGTTGCACCGCAGCCTTGGGCAGGTTGAAGCCCGGCGCGCCGGCCAGGACGCCGTCGTAGCGCTCGGCATAGCGGGTGGCCGCCACCATGCCGTGGCGCCCGCCGTTGCCGCAGCCGGCCATGTAGTTGCGCTGCGGCTTTTCGCCGTAATGGCGCTCCATCAGGGCTTGCGCCACTGGCCAGACCGCAGCGTTGGCGCTGTAGCCGTAGTCGCGCCGGGCCTGCGGGTCGAGCCCGAAGGCATTGCCACGCGCCAGGCCGTAGGTGTTGTTGACCGGGTCTTCACCGTTGTGGCCCGAATCGCTGCTGATCACCGCAAAGCCGCGGCTCAGCGCGTCGGCGCTCAACACGCCCAGGTCGCCCAGCGCGGGTTTGACCACGCCGTCGTTGACCTGGTGCAAAAAGCGCTTGTTCCAGCCTTGCGGCAGCCGCATCTCGAAGCCGATCGCATAAGACCGGCCCTCGGTGCCGCTGCGGGGGTTGATCAGGCCGGTCACCAGACAGTGTGCCGGGTGGCCCTTGGCGTCGGCCGGCTGGTTGCTGGCCTGGCTGATCTGCAGGCCGGGTAGCGCGGCGAGCGCGCCGGGCAGGCTGGTACAGACCACGCCACCCGGCACCGGGCGACCGGCACAACCCGCGATCAACGCGGCAGTGGCGCTGATCAGCAGCAAGGCAGGGCGGACGGTGCGGCGGTGGACAAGGCTCATAGCGGGGCTCCAGGTCAGCGTGCCGGGCACGGCGGATCCGGAGCAGACCGGCCGCAACGGCGTGGCACATCATGCCGCAGCATCGGTGCGGCAGGCGCCCGACCGCGCAGAGCCTGGCCGTCAGTGTGCGATCTTGAAGACGCTGACCGTGTCGGCCAGGCGAGCGGCCTGCTGACGCAGGCTCTCGGCGGCGGCGGCACTCTGCTCCACCAGCGCCGAGTTCTGCTGGGTTGACTGGTCGAGCTGGTTCACCGCCTGACCCACCTGCACGATGCCCTCCGTCTGCTGAGCGGTGGCGCTCGATATCTGGCCGATCAGGTCGCTGACCTGGCGCACCTGGTTGACGATGTTGTCCATCGTCTGGCCCGCGTCGGCCACCAGGCGGGTGCCGTTTTCGACCTTGTCGACGCTGCTGCCGATCAAAGTCTTGATCTCGCGCGCGGCGTTGGCCGAGCGCTGGGCCAGGCTGCGCACCTCAGACGCCACCACTGCAAAACCACGGCCCTGCTCGCCCGCCCGGGCGGCTTCGACCGCCGCGTTGAGGGCCAGGATGTTGGTCTGGAACGCGATGCCGTCGATGACGCCGATGATGTCGGCGATCTTGCGCGACGAGCTCGAGATGTCCTGCATCGTCGTGACCACCTGGCCCATCACCTCGCCACCCTTGGCCGCTGCGGCCGACGCGCCGCCGGCCATCCGGTTGGCCTGGGCGGCGGTGTCGGCGTTGGCTTGCACCGTCTGCGACAGCTGCTGCATCGAGGCGGTGGTCTGCTGCAGGTTGCTGGCCTGCGCCTCGGTGCGCTGGCTCAGGTCGGCGTTGCCGGCGGCAATTTCCTGCGAGCCGGTGGCGATGGAGTCAGAGGCGCTGCGCACCTGGCCCACCAGTTCGGCCAGACTGGCCTGCATGCTGCTCAGCGACGCCAACACGCTGCCGGCCGGTGCCTGTTGCGCCCCGGGCAGCGGGCTGAGGTTGCCGTCGGCCACGCGCTGGGCGGCCTCACCCAGGGCGGTCGGCTCGGCGCCGAGCTGCGCCAGAATGCTGCGCGAAATCACCACCGCCAGCGTGCCCGCCACCAGCAAGGCCACCGCCAGTGCCACCAACATGACGGCCATGAAGCTGCTGGCCTGTTGCAGCGCGTTCTGGTTCTCGGCCTGGATGCGGGTCTCTTCAAAGTCGATCAGCTTGTTGATCGCCGCCAGCCACTGCACGTACTGGGGCTTGGCCTGCGACCAGAGCAGGGTCTGGGCAGCGCCCGCATCGCCCTTGTCGACGGCGGCCATGATGGCCTTGGTGGTGTCCACCGCCTGGCGCTCGATGTCCTTGATGCCGGTGTACAGGCGTGCCAGCTCAGGCGAGGCGTCGCGCGCGCCGATCAGCGCTTCCAGCGGACCGGCCGACTTGACGTAAAAGGCCGCGAGCTGATCGATGGCGACGATCTCGCGCTGGCGGTCAGTGGCGTTGACGCTGAGCACCACATCGCGGATCGCGATCGAGCGGTCGTGCGCCGATCCCCGGAAGTTGAAGGCGTAGCGCTGCACCGCAGCGTTTTGCTCGCTGTTGGCACGCAGCGCGCCGTTGATGACTTCCACCTTGAGCACGGCAACCGTGGCCACCGCCACCAGGATCGCCAATATCAAGCCAAAGCCGAGGTACAGGCGTCTGGAAACGGTCATTCGGGTCTGCATGTTGTGTTCCTGATTGGTTGAAGGGCGAAACTCGGGTGGACAGGGGGTCGACTGTCACGGCGCAACGCTGCGCGGCGCAGCGGCCATCAACCGTCTGCAGTCGCGCAAGGCTCAGACCGGTCATTTCGGCAGCAGCCGTTCAAACTTGAGTGGCGACAGGCTCAGCCCGGTGCGGGCGCAAGCGGGGGCTGATCTGATCGGCGTCCGGTACGTCAGGCAAACGGACAAACGGACAAACGGACAAACCGGCAGTCAGGCAGTCAGGCAGTCAGCCAGCACGCCGGTGCCTGCGGCACGGCCCCGGGCGTTGCCCGGCCAGCCCGGCATTGCCCAGGCCAGACCTCAAGCGGCTGTCGCCAATCGCAACAACGGCAGGTAGCCGGGCTGGGTGGTCATGCGCGCGCCCAGTCCTTGGGCCTGCAGCAGCGCATGCGCCTGGCGCAGCTTCCAGCAGGGCACCTGGGTGAACAAATGATGCTCCAGGTGGTAGTTGACCCAGTACGGGGCGATCAGCGCACGCTCCCAACCACTGGCCTGGGTGGTGCGGGCCTGGCGCAGCGGGTCGGCCTCGTTTTGCGCCACCAGCGCGTGCTCGGCGATGTTGCGAATCCGGGTGACAAATGGCAGCCAGGTCACCATCGGCAGCAGCCACAGCACTCCCCAGACCCAGCCCGCGCCGGCAGCGGCAAACACGGCAAAACCCAGCGCGTTGCCAAGCAGGAAGCGCCCGTCCCTGGCCAACTCCTGTCCTGCGGCCAGCGCGCTGGGCTTGCCGGCCTGGCGGCCCTGCCGGAGGCGCGCCACCAGGCCGCCAAAGCGCTGCTTGTAGAAGGTCTGCCCTGACAAATCGCGCCAGGCCTTGCGCCTGAACGAGGCGCGGGTGACGGGAAAAGGCGCTGACAGCAGCAGGTCCGGGTCTTCGGTCTGTTGCACGTAGCGGTGGTGCTGCAGGTGGTAGGGCCGGTAGCGCGAGAGTGTGGACGAGCAAAACCAGTGGCCGACAAAGTCGTTGACCCGACGATCACTGTGCAGCAAGCCGTGGGCGGCGTCGTGCATCAGGATGAACAGGCCCAACTGGCGGGTGCCGACGACGACTACCGCCAGCGGGATCAACACCGGCCAGGTCGCGCCGGCCCACATCGCCGCGCCGATCACGCCCCAGCAGTGGGCCACCAACCACAGACCGCGCCAGGACGAGCGTTCTGTCAACGCCCGCCATTGCTCAGCGTCAAAAAACGCTTGCGGCTGGGCGCGAGGGGCGGCGGGCATGGCGTGACAGTTTAGCGGCGGTCAGAGCCGCCGCATTCGCCCTCACTTTGAGGTCGGGAACCCGAACTCCGCACCCTTGGCGATGCTGTCTGGCCAACGCTGCATCACGCTTTTTTGCTTGGTGTAGAAGCGCACGCCCTCTTCGCCGTAGGCGTGCATGTCGCCAAACAGGCTGCGCTTCCAGCCGCCAAAACCGTGCCAGGCCATCGGCACCGGGATCGGCACGTTGATGCCGACCATGCCCACCTGCACCCGGCGGCTGAACTCGCGCGCCACGCCGCCATCGCTGGTGTAGAGCGAGACGCCGTTGCCGTACTCGTGGTCGTTGATCAGCTTGAGCGCACTGGCCATGTCGGGCACCCGCACACACACCAGCACCGGGCCGAATATCTCCTCCTGGTAGATGCGCATCGCCGGGGTGGCGTGGTCGAACAGCGTGCCGCCAGTGAAGAACCCAGCCTCCAGCCCCGGCACCTTGAGGCCGCGCCCGTCCACCACCAGGGTGGCGCCCTCTTCAACCCCGACGCCGATGTAGCCCTCGATCCGGTCCCGCGCCTGGGCGGTGACGATCGGGCCCATCTCGGCGGCCAGGTCCATCGGGTTCATCACCTTGAGTGCACGGGCACGCTCGGCCACCTTCTCCACCACCGCATCGGCGATGCCGCCCACCAGCACCGCCACGCTGATCGCCATGCAACGCTCACCGGCCGAGCCGTAGGCCGCGCCCACCAGCGCGTCCACCGCCTGCTCGACGTTGGCATCGGGCATCACCACCAGGTGGTTCTTGGCCCCGCCCAGCGCCTGCACCCGCTTGCCGTGGTGCGCGCCGGTCTCGTAGATGTACTGGGCGATGGCAGTCGAGCCGACAAAGCTGATCGCCTTGACATCCGGATGCACCAGCAGGGCATCCACCGCCACCTTGTCGCCTTGCACCACGCTGAACACGCCAGCCGGCAGGCCGGCCTGCTGCAGCAGCTCGGCCATGAACATCGCGCAGCTCGGGTCACGCTCGCTCGGCTTCAAGATGAAGGCGTTGCCCGCGGCCAGCGCGATCGGGAACATCCACAACGGCACCATGCACGGAAAGTTGAACGGCGTGATGCCGGCCACCACGCCCAGCGGCTGGCGCAGCGTGTGGTTGTCGATGCCGGTGGAGACCTGCTCGGTGAAGTCGCCCTTGAGCAGCTGCGGCGCGCCGCAGGCGAACTCGACGATGTCGATGCCGCGTGCCACCTCGCCCTGCGCATCGGTAAAAACCTTGCCGTGCTCGGCACTGATCATCGCGGCGAGTGTGTCCTTGTGCTGGTTCATCAGCGCCAGAAAGTTGTTCAGCACCCGGGCCCGGCGGATTGCCGGAAAGTCGCCCCAGGCCGGCTGCGCGGCCACGGCGGCGGCCACCGCTTGGCCCACCTCATCAGCCGAGGCCAGCGCCACCTGGCGTGCCACCTGGCCGGTGGCCGGGTTGTAGACCGGCTGCGATCGGCCACTGCTGCCGGCTGCCGCGCGCCCGGCGATGAAGTGGCCCACATCGGTGGTTTGGGTGAAGGCTTCAGGGGCGCCCATGGTGATCTCCGGCAATGTGGATGAAGGATGCACAGTCTAGGGCGCCGCGCGGCGCCCGACTAGCGTCCCGGCACTGGATTAATTGTTCAGAATAATGAACAATTAACCGTCAAAAGCAGGAACAACCATGGCTGAGCGTCGTATCGAAACCCTCTGGAGCCATGTGCACTGGCTCTCGGTGCTGGGCCTGGCGGGCAGCTTCACGGCGGCGGCGCAGCGCCTGGGCGTGAGCAAGGCGGCCATGAGCCAGCGCATCACCGAGCTGGAGCAGGCTGCCGGTGTGCCGCTGGTGCAGCGCACCACCCGCAGCCTGCGCCTGACCGAGGCCGGCCAGCAACTGGTGGACGCCACCGCCGGCGCCTTCGAGACCATCAACACCGCGTTTGCCGGCATCCGCGACCTGGCGGCCACACCGCGAGGCCGGCTGCGCCTGACCGCGCCGGTGGCCCTGGCGCGCCAGCAGATTCGTACCGCTGCTGCCGGCGTTTTTGCGGGCCCATCCGCAGGTGCGCATCGAGCTGGACCTGTCCGACCGGCTGGTGCCGCTGGCGCAAGAGGGGTTCGATCTGGCGATCCGCCACTGCCCGGCGCCGCCCGACAGCCATGTGGCCTGGGCCCTGTGCGCCACCCGCGCCTGGCTGGTGGCCAGCCGGGCCTACCTGCGCCGGCGCGGCACGCCGCAGGTTCCGGCCGACCTGGCCCAGCATGACTGCCTGAGCTACTTTCGCGCCGGTGACACGCCGGCCTGGCAACTGCAGGCGCTGGCAGGCGAAGGCCAGATCCTCGGTCAAAAACTTGCAGTGCCGGTGACCGGCAGCTTTGCCGCCAACAACAGCGAGGCCTTGCGCGAGGCGGCGCTGGCTGGCCTGGGTATTGCGCTGCTGCCCGACTTCAGCGCGCTGGCCGCGTTGCGCTCCGACAAGCTCGTCAAGCTGCTGCCCAACTGGCAGCCGGTGGGCAGCTTTGGCGAGCAGATCTACGCGGTGCGGCCCTACAGCCCCCAGGTGCCGCGTGCCGTGCAGGCGCTGGTGGCCTATCTGAGGGACGCGCTGGCGGGCGGCTTCGAGGGCTGAGCTGCATCCTCCGGTGTCACCTCGGCCACCGCCACCACCGCCACCACCGCCGGCAAACTGAACTCAAACACCGCACCACCCTCCGGAGGGTTGCGGGCGCTGATGTGGCCGTGGTGGGCGGCCATGATCTTGCGGCAGATCGCCAGGCCCAAGCCGGTGCCGCCCGAGCCGTCCTTGGTGCGGCTGGACTGCACGAACGACTCGAAGATGCTGCCCAGCTCGTCGGTCGGGATGCCGGGACCGTGGTCGCGCACTTGCACCCGCAGCGTGGCTGGCCCGTCGTGTTGCCACTGGACGCTGATCTCGCTGCCTGGCGGCGCAAACCGGATGGCATTGGCCAGCACGTTGCGCAAAACCTGCTGCAGCCGGAACTCGTCGGCGTTGGCCCAGAGCCCGGCGTCCGGGGCAACGTCAGCCAAGATCACCAGCCGCAGGCCGCGCAGCTGGGCCAGCTGCCACAGCTCAGCCACCACCGCGCGCAGGCCAGGCGTGATGTCGATGGGCCGCAGCACCACCTCGCCCACCGTCGACTCCAGTCGCGACAGGTCCAGCAAATTGTTGACCAGCAGCAGCATGCGCTCGCCGGCGGCATGGATGTCGCCAAACATGCTCTGCAGCCGGGCATCGCTGCGGCTGCGCATGCCGCCCAGCTCCGAGAAGCCGAGAATGCTTTGCAGCGGGGTACGCAGCTCATGGCTGATGTTGGCCAAAAACTCGGTCTTGGCGGCATTGGCGCGCTCGGCCGCCTGCAGGCCTTCGAGCGTGCGCTGGGCCGCCTCGCGGAACTCGCTGACATCGGTCAGGCAACTGATCACGCCCACCGGCTCGCCTGCCGCGTTGGCGTAGGGCATCACGCGGATCATCACGTCGCGCGGCAGGCCGTCGGCGTCGAGCATCTGCTCCTCGTAGTTCATCGGCTGGCCCGAGGCCATCGCCATCTGCTCTTGCACCTCATGCGGCGCCGCCAGGTGGGCCGGGTAGAGCCGACCCAGGTTGACGCCGATCACCCGCTCGGGCGCCAGTCCGGTCAGGTCGCTCCAGGCCTGGTTGACCCGCACAAACCGGTTGTCGCTGTCCTTGACCACCATCGGAATCGGGCTGACCTGGAACAAGCGGTCGGTGAAGGCGTCCTGGGCCGCCAGGTTGCCCCGCGCAGCGGCCAGGTCGCCGCTGGCCTGCTCGCGGCTCCGCAGGCTGCGCCGGGCCAGGCTGCCCAGCACAACCACCACCAACAGCATCGCGCCGGTGCCGGCCGCCACCGTCAGCGCCACCGCCCCGACCTGGTCTGCCACCGCCGAGCCTGGCGTCTCGACCAGCACCACCAGCGGCGAGCTGCGCGCGATGCGAAATGCGGTGTACGCGGTGTGGCCATCCAGCCCTGGGCCGGTGAAAGACCCCTGCTCGCGGCCCGGCAGAAACTGCCTGAAGACGCGGTGGCCCGGCGCCCGGCTGCCGACCGCCAGCGTGATGCCCTCGCTGGCGGCGATGAGCTGGCCGTCCAGGGACAGCAAGGCGGCCTGTTGGGGCGTGCCGTCCAGCAGCAGTTGGTACTGGTTGGCAAAGTAGTCGGGGTTGATCGCAGCCACCAGCCAGTCGGACTGGGGCGTTTTGTCGATCACACGCACCATCGGCAACAAGCGGGCCGGGCCGACTGGCGACGCCGCGGCTGCGGTGATGTCAAGATCCGCCAGATCTCGGCCGACCTGCAGCGGCCCGAGCCCGGCGCCGATACCCGGGGCCAACAAGCGATCGCGCGCCAGTTGGCGGCCGACGTTGGCAGGGTTGGAGCTGGCCAACACCCGGCCCTGCGCATCGACCAGGCTGATGCTGCGCAGGTACGGCAAGGTCCGCAGCGTGGCCTGCAATTGCGAGACCTGGCGCGGCGCATCAGCGAAGCGGCTGGCGGCGGCGGGGCTGTTGAGTTCGCCGCGCAAGGTCTCGGCGCTGGCGCCCAGCACCACCTCCACGCCGTTGAGGGTGCGGTTGGCCTGGTCCTCCAGCACCCGGGCAAACAGCTCGCTGCGGTCCACTGCTGCGTCCTGCAGCTCACGCCGCTGGTAGGCCAGAAAGGCGAGCGCCGTGATCACCACGGCCGCTGCCAGCAGGCCGGCACCTACCCCCACCAGCCGGCTGCGCAACCACAGCGACGGGGCCGGGTTGGCGTTGTCGGGCATCGCTCCGCTCATGGACCTGTGGCTGGAGACGCCCCGGCAGTTGCCGGACCGGCCCTACTTGCGCACCACGATCTCGACCAGACCGTTGCGTTTGGCGGCGGCTTCGAGCCGACCGTCGCGCTTGATGGCCGCGACAAAATCGTCCACCCGCTTGAGCCAGGCCTCGTCGCCCGGCTTGACGGCATAGGCGTAGGGCAGCACAAAAAAAGGCTTGGGCGGCGCGATCAAGCGGGCCCAATCGGCGTTGTCGAGCAGGCGACGGCTGTAGGGGTAGTCGGTCATGAAGACATCGACCCGGCCGGCTTCAAGCTCTTGCTCGCGGGTCACCGGCGGTTTGATCACCACCATCTTGGCCTGCTTCAGAGCGGCGGCCATCACCGGCTCCATGAAGGTGCCGGCCTGCACCGCCACCTGAACCCCGGGTTTGTCGATGTCGTCCCAGGTCTTGAGGCGGGCGCTGCGGGTCGTGACGCCGTAGATGTCGCTCTGCAGGTAGGGCTGAGAGAACTTGAGCTTCTCGGCGCGGGCCGGCAGCACCCCCACCGCATGCATCGCGATGTCACAACGGTCGGCGACGAGGTCCTCGATCAGCTTCGGGAACGACGACTCGACGTACTGCAGCTTGACCCCCAGGTCGCGCGCAAAGTCGGCCGACAGGTCGATGTCAATGCCCATCAGCTGCTGGTTGCGCGGATTGCGGTAGGTGACGCCGTAGTAATCGGGCCAGATGCAGACCCGCAGGTTGCTGCTGGACTGAACCCGGTCGAGCACGGTGCCCGCCGTGGCCGGCGCGGCCAGCACTGCCAGCACTGCCAGGCTTGTCGCAAGCGTGGCGCCGAGCGCGGCGAAGGCTGAAGTCAGGCGCGAGGCTGTCGGCATGGCGGTCGGTGCGGTAGTTGGCTGCGGACCGGGCGATTTGTCCACGCTGGCAGTGTCGCAGCGCCCAACAGTCACCTGGGGAGGCGCCAGACGACTGAAACGCGCAAAGCGAGGATTGCTGGCGCTTTTGGCGCCGGCTGGTCCGGCCAAGGCGTCACAAATCGGTGCGCAACTGCCAAAGCTCCGGGAACAACTCCACATCCAGCATGCGCCGCAGGTAGGCCACGCCGCTGGTGCCGCCGGTGCCGCCCTTTAGGCCGATGATCCTGGAGACGGTGGTGAGGTGGCGAAAACGCCAGAGCCGGAACGCGTCCTCCAGGTCGGTCAGCTCCTCACCGAGTTGGTACAGGTCCCAATGCGTCTCGGGCGCCCGGTAGACCACCAGCCAGGCCTGCTTGACCGCCTCATCGGCCGCGTACGGCCCGGTCCAGTCGCGCTGGGTGCGGCTGGCGGGCAGCGCCAGGCCGCGCCGAGCCAGCAGGCGCAAGGCCTCGTCGTACAGCGAGGGCGCACGCCAGGCGGCCTCGACCTCGGCCAGCCGGTTGGGGTTGTGGGCATGCGGCTTGAGCAGGGCCGCGCTCTTGTTGCCGAGCATGAACTCGATGCAGCGGTACTGCCAGCTCTGAAAGCCCGACGATTGGGCCAGGTAGGGCCGGATCGCGCTGTACTCGGGCGGCGTCATGGTGGCCAGCACGTCCCAGGCATGCACCAGTTGCTCCAGGATGCGCGAGATGCGGGCCAGCATCTTGAAGGCCGGTGGCAGCCGGTCGGCGGCGAGCGCGGCGACGGCGGCTCGCAGCTCGTGCAACATCAGCTTCATCCACAGCTCGCTGGTCTGGTGCTGCACGATGAACAGCATCTCGTCATGCGCCGGCGACAGCGGATGCTGGGCGCCGAGCAGCGCGTCGAGCTGCAGGTAGTCGCCGTAGCTCATGGACTTCGAAAAGTCGAGCTGGGCGCCTTCGTGGCGCGGCACGCTGGGGTCCGTCATGTCACCGCTCCGCGCTGGGCAAAGCGGGCCTGCTGCCATTCACCGCTGGTCAACACGAGGCGCAGATGCTCCACCGCGTCCCAGACGTCGACAAAGCGGGTGTAGAGCGGCGTGACGCCAAACCGCAGGATGTCGGGCAGTGCGACCGCGCTGGCGTTGGCGCTCCCGCTGGCTTGCACCCCGGCGCGGAAGTCGCCCACCACGCCACGGCCTATCAAGGCCTGCACCACGGCATACGCGGCCCCAGCCTGGCCGGCCGGGCTGGACGCCTCAAAGGCCAGGCAGACCTGGCTGCCGCGCCCGGCGTCCGCATCGGGCGAGACCAGCAGCAGGCCGTGGCCGGCACAACGCCCGGCCACCAGCTCGATGAAACTGCGGGTCAGCGCCAAGGATTTGCGGCGCAGCGCCGCCATGCCGCCCAGCGGCTCTGCCGACAGCAGGGTATCGACGCCGCAGTCGAGCGCGGCCAGCGCCAGCACCGGCGGTGTGCCGCAGACAAAGCGCTGGATGCCCGGCGCCGGGGTGTAGCCGGTCTCGAAAGCAAACGGCGCGGCATGGCCCAGCCAGCCCGACAGCGGCTGCCGGCTGCGCCCGACCAGGCCGGGCCGGACCCAGGCAAAAGCCGGTGCACCGGGGCCACCGTTGAGGTATTTGTAGCCGCAACCCACCGCAAAGTCGGCACCGTCGGCAGCCAGGGCCACCGGCACCGCGCCGGCTGAATGCGCCAGATCCCAGACCGTCAGCGCGCCAGCGGCATGGGCGGTGGCGCTGAGCGCGGCCATCGGGTGCAGCGCGCCGGTGCGGTAGTTGACCTGGGTGAGCATCAGCACCGCACAGTCGGCGTCGAGCGCGGCCGGCAGCTCGCTGGCGTTGTCCACCAGCCGCAGGCGGCAGCCGTACTGCTGGCAGAGCGAGTCGGCAATGTAGAGGTCGGTCGGGAAATTGCTGCGCTCGCTGACCACCACCCGCCGCCCGGGTGCGTCCTCGCGCTGCATCGCCAGCGCGGCAGAAAGCACTTTGAACAGGTTGACCGAAGTCGAATCGGCCACCACCAGCTCGCCCGGGCCCGCACCCACCAGGCGGGCGATCTTGTCGCCAATGCGCTGCGGCTGGGCCATCCAGCCGGCGCTGTTCCAGCTGCCAATCAGGCCCTGGCCCCACTCTTCGGTGACGACTTGCAAGAGCCTGGCGGCGACGCTGCGCGGCAGCACGCCCAGCGAGTTGCCGTCGAGGTAGATCAAGCCCTCGGGCAGGACAAACTGCTGGCGCAGCGGCGCCAGGACATCGGCGGCATCGTCAGCCAGGGCTTGGTCTCGAAACAGGGCGGTCAGGGCGGTCATGATCGGTCGGTCACAGGTTGAGGCTGAGCCTGCGCCTCAAAGCGCACGCAACACGGCGCGCACCGGCGAGGCATCGGCGCTCATCAGCTTGAGCGGCAGGGCGATCAGCTCGTAGTCGCCCTCGGGCACGGCGTCGAGCACCAGGTTCTCCAGCACCCGCAGGCCGCGCTGGCGGATCACCTGGTGGCTGGGCAGGGTCTTGTTGTCGGCCGGATCGATGCTGGCGGTGTCGATGCCGATCAGGCACACGCCGGCGTCGGCCAGGCGGCTGACGGTGTCGGGCGCAAACGCGCTGAGCGCAGGGTCCCAGCCGCTCGGCGCCTGGGCGTAGGTGCGCACCAACACCCGAGGCGGCAGACCGGCCAATGCATGGGCCAGGTGCCGCCACTCGACCAGCGGGCCACAGGCCAGCGCGTGGATCACCCGGCACGGCCCGAGGTAGGGCGCCAGATCGAGCGCACCCACGGCGGCACCGTCGGGGCTGTAGTGCAGCGGCGCGTCGGCATGGGCGCCGGTGTGCGGGCTGAGGGTGAGCGTGGCGACATTGACCGGGCAGCCCGGCGAGAGCGTCGTGGCCCATTGCTGGCTGTAGGGCGTGTCACCCGGAAAGACGGGGGAGCCGGCATGCACCGGCGGTGAAATGTCCCAGAGCCGCTTCATTGCGCCATCATAGGCCGCAGCGGGGGACACAGGTCCGCTCGCGGCCGGGGGTGATTGAAGGCTCGCGTTGACCCGTGGCGACCGGGCGGATCAGGGCCGAATCCGACCTGGCGCGGCGCGAGGGTGGCGCGTTAGCTGCGGTCGCGCCCGACAGCGCGCGCGGCCTGCTCGATCCAGAGCAAGGCATCGACCTGGGCGACCCAGCGGCTGAGGTAGTCGGGTGAGACGGCGTGCATGCGCTGCAGCGAGCGCAAGACCAGGCCATGAGAATTGAGCGGGCCGGCGTTGCCGGGCGCCTGGGCCAGCGACTCGCGCAAGCGCTTCTCGGCGCCCAGCCGGGCCCAGGTTTTTCTGAACCGCGTGGCGGCTTTGAGTTCGGGACCTGCCGGGCCGGCCGGCTGGGTTTCCGGCAGGCCATTTGCCGAGGCCTTGGCGAGGCCGGTTGCCGCGCCGTCCGGCCCAAATGCTCGCTCCAGTTCGGCCCAGGGCCTCGGGGCGGCCGCAAGCTGCAGGGCTGCCACCTGGCGGCGCAGCGCGCCAAAGTCACCGGCCGCATGGCACTGGCGCAAGGCCTCGCAAGCGGCCGGAAAGCGCGCCGTGGCCTCGGTCAGCAACCGGGTGGCCTCGGCCTGGGCAGCGTCAAAGTGCTCGCCGTAGGCCTGCAGCGCCGCCATCAGCCGGGCCTCGAGCACAGCCCTCGTCGCCGCGCCGCTGTGCGCCGCCGTGCGCCGGGCCAGGGCCTCGACAAAGCCGAAGCGCAGCGCGTCGAAACGGGCGGCGCCGCGCCCGCGCCAGGCCGCCAGCCGGGCCTCAACCATGGGGCTTGGGCGCGGCCGTCGCCAGCCGGGGCACCGGCGCCATTTCAACCCGGCGGTTGCGCGACCGGCCGGGCTCGTCGCGGTTGGAGGCCACCGGCTGCTCCGGGCCAAAGGCCGCTGCAAAGACCGAGCCCGCGGGCAGGCCGCCTTCGATCAGCACCCGCATCACCGTCAGCGAGCGCTGCGCCGAGAGCTCCCAGTTGTCGACAAACTGGCGGTTGCCCTCGCGCAGGGGCCGGTCGTCGGTGAAGCCGCTGACCATCAGCAGCTCGTCGCGCTCACGCAGGTAGGCGGCGAGCGGCGGCGTCAGGGTCTGGAGCAGGCTGCGGCCCTCGGCCTGCAACTGGTCGGAGTTGAGCGCAAACAGCACGCTGCCGCTGATGCCGATGCGGCCGTGGTCCAGCGTGATCCGGCCGCTGGCCAGCGGGCCGGCCAGCGCGCGCTCCAAGGTCAGCCGGCGTTGCGCTTCCTGCTGCCGCGCCTTGACCTCGGCGTCGAGCTGGGCGGTCAGCTGCAATTGCATGCCGAGCACGCAGACCAGGATCAGCACAAAAGCGCCCAGCAGGCCAGCCATCAGGTCGCCAAAGACGGCCCAGACCGTCGGCTCCAGGGCGCTGTCGGTCTCGTCCATCAAACCGCCTCGACCACGGCCTGGCGCCGGGCCAGGTGCTGCAGTTCTTCGACGATCTGGGTTTGCGCGGCGATGCTGAGGTCGATCACCTCGCGCGCCTGGGCCACGTAGTAGGCGAGCTGCTCGTCGCTGCGGGCGCTGGACTTGACCAGCGAGTTCTCGACGCGCTGCAACTGGTCGACCAGCTTGTCATTGGCCGCCCCAAACTGCTGCACGCCCAGGCCAAAGGCCTCGCCCAGGCTGGCAACCTCTGCCGCGCTGCCGCTGACCTGGTCGGCAACGGCGGCGAGCCGGTCGGCATCGGCATCGACACGTTGCGCAAAGCGCTGCTCGACGCCACCCAGCAATGCGGACGATGAGGCCACCAGCGCGCCTACCGCGCTGCCCTGCTGGGCGGCGGCCTGTTGCACCGACGCCAGCAGGCCGCTCAGGCTGGCCATGATCTGGCTGCGCTCGGTCAGCATCGCCGTGTCGCGGGCCAGGCTGTCGGAGAGCTGCTGGCGCAAGGGCGCGATCAGCTCGGCAGCCGCACGCGGCGCCTCGGCGGCGACCTGCAACAGCTGGGCGATCTCGCTGAGGGTCTGGCGGGTTTGGGCGGCGGCCTGCTGGCTGATCTGCTGCGCCGTGGCATCGAGCGTGTGGCAGATGGCTTGCTGCTGTGCCAGGGTTGCCGCCCCGGCCTGCTGCCATTCGCGCTGCAGCGTGCCGGACAGGCTGGCCAGCGAGCCCGACCAGGCGGCCAGCCGGGCTTGATCGCGCTCGGCCAGCATGGTCTGGCTGACGGCCAGCGCCTCGCGCCACTGCGCGGCAGCGCCGGCCAACGTGCCTGTCCAGTGCTCGGTCAGGCCGTCGAGCCGGGCCTGCTGGGCCTCGACCACACGCTGGTGCAGCAGGCCCGTCTCTTCAGCAATGCCGGCCAGCGTTGCGGTCACGGTGGGGGCTATCGCCGCCGCAGCCGCTTGGGCGCTCTCGGCCAGGGTCTGTTTCAGCGACTGTTCGACCGATGCCGCCAGACTGGCGTAGCCATCCGCAG
>JANYKR010000017.1 GCA_025358155.1 Betaproteobacteria bacterium | reverse complement strand
AGACCACGATCCGCTCGACGCAGGTCAAGGGCAGCATGAAGAAGCAGTCCTCGCTGATGAAGCTCGTCCCGAAGGGTACGGGTACCTTGATGCAGTACAAACTCGAACTGATTCCCAGCTTCATGACCTCGACGGTGATCTCCGAAGACCTGCTGAAGCAGGAGGCGGTCGATCAGTTCACGGCCATCGTGGCGGAGATGCTGCGGCGGAAAAAGTAAGGCTTCGGCAAGCGATCACGGAGCCCGCGTCGATCTGCCGGCCAGCGCAGCGGCCTGCTTGGAGGTGGGAGGGTGAGAGCGCAGATGCCGGGACACCACTGATCAGCGCCAGCTGCCACGCTCCACGATGAGGCTGCCGTCTGACGCCCCGTCTGACGCCCCGTTTGACGCCCCGTTCGCAATCTCTGGCGGCCGGCCAATGGCTTTCACTCCAGGCTCCCGAGTTGGTGAACCCGCACGATCTCAAGCCTCGATCTGCGCCTGAATCGCCATGCCGGATCGCCTGGCATTTCGCGAGGTGTTGTTGACGACACTTTTGGGTCGGAACACTTGAGGCAACATCCAAGGTTTCGCCCGCCCGCACCAGGAGACCCCGTATGGCCAATCGCCTCACCCAGATCGCCACCCGCACCGGAGACGACGGCAGTACCGGCCTGGGTGATGGCACCCGGGTGGCCAAGGACCACCTGCGGGTGCAGGCCATGGGCGATGTGGACGAGCTCAACTCCGGCCTGGGCGTGCTGCTGGCCGAACCGCTGCCGGCCGATGTGCGGGAGCTGCTGGTGGTGATCCAGCATGAGCTGTTCAACCTGGGTGGTGAGTTGTGCATCCCCGGTTACAGCCTGCTCAAGGACAGTGCGGTGGCCCGGCTCGATGCCGCGCTGGCGCGCTACAACGCTGCCTTGCCGCGGCTCGCTGAGTTCATCCTGCCGGCCGGCACCCGCAGTGCAGCGCTGGCCCATGTCAGCCGCACCGTGGCGCGGCGGGCCGAGCGTGCGGTGGTGGCCTTGAGCGCGCAAGAGGCGGTCAACGCGGCGCCGCGCCAGTACCTGAACCGGCTGTCTGACCTGCTGTTTGTGCTGGCCCGGGTGCTCAACCGCGCCAACCTGGACGGTCTGGGCGGCGATGACGTGTACTGGCGCAGCGAGCGGCTGGCAGCACAGTCAGCGCTGCCGGACCCGCAGCCCGGGCAGCCCGGCGCTGCGCCGCCCGGCTTGCCGGCCGGTCAGTAACTGACCGCGCCGGCCTCCACGTCCACCCGCACCACGGCCCGCCCCAAAGCGGCCAGGGTGGCTTGGGCAAAGGCGGCAGCCCAGGCTGCATCGTCCGCAAAACGGGCCGGGCCCACCGTGCCGGCCAGCACCAGCACCTTGTCGGCAATCAGCACCTTGCCGCTGGCGCGCAGCGGCTCGCAGTCGTTGGCAACAAACTCGTCGTCCAGCCAGCGTCGGGCCCGGTCGGCTGCCAGCGCAGGGCTGGCGGCGGACAGCGGCAGGGTGAACTGCTGCTGGGGGTTGAAGGACACGATCACTTCCTGGCGCATGGCGGCGTTCTCCTGTGGCAACCAGCATACGCGGTGTGCCGCTGGCCCGGGGGGGCCCAGATCAAGCCGGAGGCACGCACCGTTCGGGAGGCGCTTGGCCGGGTGCCTGCGTCCCGCTGCGCGCCCGGGGCTGCGGTCAGCAGGCCGGCAACGCGATCATCCACACCCGGGCCAGGCGTCGGGCGCACGCCCGCAGCGCCGAGATGTGAGAGACGGCGCCTTGCGCCAGGCAATGCCCGGCGTAGTCGCGGTCGAGCTGCAGTCGCTCAACATGCACCCGGTGACCGTCGCCAGCCATCAGCCACTTGAAGTCGATGATTTCGACCAGATCGGGCGATTGCAGGGTGGTGGGGTTGGCGGAGTTCATCGAATGCGCAAGGGAATACCCTAGGTTAACGCAGCAAAGCACCATCTGGCTGACACCCACCCCATTCAGGGTGGGTCGGGTGTTGTGTCTACGCCGCAGCGCGGCGTGCCAGCACCGCGTCACTCAAGCCCCGTAGCACGCCGAGCGAGTCGTCCCAGCCGATGCAGGCATCGGTGATGCTCTGGCCGTAGACCAGGCCGGACGGGTCGTCTTTTCCGGCGCTGAACTTTTGTGCGCCCGCTACCAGATGGCTCTCGACCATCACGCCGACGATGCAGCGATTGCCTGCGGCCAGCTGGGCGCCGATGTCTCGAGCCACCTCGACCTGGCGCTGGTACTGCTTGCTGCTGTTGGCGTGGCTGCAGTCGATCATCAGCTGGCAGGGCAGCCTGGCCGCTTCCAGCTCCTGGCAGGCGGCTTTGACGCTGGCCGCATCAAAATTGGGCTGCTTGCCGCCGCGCAAGATGACGTGGCAGTCGGGGTTGCCCTTGGTCTGCACAATCGCCACCTGGCCGTTTTTGTGCACTGACAGGAAATGGTGCGGACGGGATGCGGCCTGGATTGCGTCGGTAGCAATTTTGAGGTTGCCGTCGGTGCCGTTCTTGAAGCCGATCGGGGCCGAGAGGCCCGAGGCCAATTCACGGTGCACCTGCGATTCGGTCGTGCGGGCGCCAATCGCGCCCCAGGCGATCAGGTCGCCGATGTACTGCGGGCTGATGACATCGAGAAACTCGACACCGGCCGGCATGCCCATCCGGTTGATCTCGACCAGCAGCTGGCGGGCGATGCGCAGGCCCTCGTGGATGCGGAAGGATTCGTCCAGGTAGGGGTCGTTGATCAGGCCCTTCCAGCCGACCGTGGTGCGGGGTTTTTCGAAGTAGACCCGCATCACGATCTCCAGCGTGCCGGCGTATTTTTCGCGTTGCAGCTTGAGCTGGCGGGCGTAGTCGAGGGCCGCCGCCGGGTCGTGGATGGAGCACGGACCGATCACCACCAGCAGCCGGTCGTCCTGACCGTCGAGGATGCGGCGCACATTGCGCCGGGTGTCGGCAACCAGCCTTTCGGCCGGTGTGCCGGCAATCGGGAAAAAGCGGATCAGGTGCTCGGGCGGTGGCAGCGGCGTGACCTCCTCGATGCGCTGGTCGTCGGTTTCGCCGGTCCTTTCACTCAGGGCATAGCCAAAGCCCGGCTCGCTGACGGGAGCGGCGGCGGCGGAGTGGGCGGGGGATTTCGGGGCCATGTTGGGTTCCTTGCGGTGCGGGCTGACGGACTTGCGGGGGACGAAAAAAAACCGCCGGGGCTGCCGGCGGTTGCTTTGTTCGGGTCGCGTGCTGCTTACGTGCGATTGCCTCTCAAGCCGCCAGTCAGGGGCGAGAACCAAAAATACGCAAAAGAAAATCGCGAGCGGCACATGGGGCGCAAATGTAGCACGGCACCGCTGACGCGGGCATGACGCGCAACCGGCGCACGGGTCAGCCCGCGCTGGCCTCGAAACCCGCCTCAGCCAGCCGCGTCACCACCTCGCGCACATGGGCTTGGTTGCGGGTCTGAAGCACCAGCTCCACCTCGACGTTTTGCACCGACAGTGCCGAGAAGGCACGCTGGTGGTGCACCTCGTCGATGTTTGCGCCGGCTTCGGCGACCACGGCGGTGATGTGCGCCAGCACGCCCGGTGCGTCGCGCGCGCCGACACGGATGCGCGCCAGCCGGCCGGCGCGCACCATGCCGCGCTCGATGATCGAGGCCAGCAGCAGCGGGTCGATGTTGCCGCCGCACAGCACCAGGCCCACCTTCTTGCCGGCAAAGCGCGCCGGCTCCTTGAGCAGTGCGGCCAGACCTGCCGCGCCTGCACCTTCGACCAGGGTTTTTTCGATCTCCAGCAGCATCAGCACCGACTGCTCAATGTCGCCCTCGTCCACCAGCACCAGATCATCGACCAGCTTGGCGATGATGCCGCGGGTGAGCTGGCCGGGCTGAGCCACCGCGATGCCCTCGGCGATGGTGCTGCTGCCCTGGGCATGCCGGGTGCCCTTGACGGCATTGAGCATGGCCGGAAAGCGTGAGGTCTGCACCCCGATGATCTGCAAACCCGGCTTGAGCTGTGGCGCCAAGCCCCGCGCTGCCGTAGCGATGCCGCTGATCAGTCCGCCGCCGCCCACTGCAACCACCAGGCAGTCGAGATCGGGCTGAACCCGCAGCATCTCCAGCCCGATCGTGCCTTGCCCCGCGATCACCAGCGGGTCGTCAAACGGGTGGATGAAGGTCAGGCCCTGAGCCTGCGCCAAACCCAGCGCATGCTCGCGCGCCTCATCGAAGCCATTGCCGTGCAACACCACCTCGGCACCAAACCCCCGGGTACGCTCGACCTTGACGGTGGGCGTGAGCACCGGCATCACGATCACCGCCTGCAACCCCAGGCGCTGCGCATGGTGGGCCACGCCCTGGGCATGGTTGCCGGCCGAGGCCGCGATCACCCCGCGCAGTGGCGCGCCTCCGGCCTGAACCGTCTCCAGCAGCGCCGCGAGCTTGTTGAGCGCACCGCGCTCCTTGAAGGAGGCGGTGAACTGCAGGTTCTCGAACTTCAGAAAGACCTGCGCGCCGGTGATCTGCGACAGGGTCTTGGATTCGACAAACGGCGTGTCGAGCACATGCCCGGCCAGCCGCAGTGCGGCGGCTTCAATGTCGGCGAGTGTGATGTCGGCCGCCAACCTGCACGCTCTGGCGCTCAGCGCGCCGTGCTCAAGCCGTGCCGCCGACGGTCAGGCCGTCGATGCGCAGCGTTGGCTGGCCCACGCCTACCGGCACACTCTGGCCTTCTTTGCCACACACGCCCACACCCGAGTCCAGCGCCAGGTCGTTGCCGATCAGCTTGACGCGGGTGAGCGCATCCGGCCCGTTGCCGATGATGGTCGCACCCTTGACCGGGTACAGGATCTTGCCGTTTTCGACCCAGTAGGCCTCGCTGGCCGAAAACACGAACTTGCCGCTGGTGATGTCGACCTGCCCGCCGCCAAAGTTGGTGGCGTACAGCCCCCGCTTGATGCTGCCGACGATTTCGTCCTTGGTCTTGTCGCCGTTGAGCATGTAGGTGTTGGTCATGCGCGGCATCGGCACATGGGCATAGCTCTCGCGGCGGCCATTGCCGGTCGGCTTGACGCCCATCAGCCGGGCGTTCATCGAGTCCTGGATGTAGCTCTTGAGGATGCCGTCCTCGATCAGCACGTTGCGCTGGCTGGCATGGCCCTCGTCATCGACGTTGAGCGAGCCGCGCCGGTCGGGCAGCGTGCCGTCGTCCAGCACGGTAACGCCCTTGGCCGCGACACGCTGGCCGATGCGCCCGGCAAAGGCCGACGAGCCCTTGCGGTTGAAGTCGCCCTCCAGGCCGTGGCCAATGGCCTCGTGCAGCAGCACGCCGGGCCAGCCCGGGCCCAGCACTACGGTCATCACACCGGCCGGCGCCGGTCGCGACTCCAGGTTGGTCAGCGCAGCATTGACCGCCTGGTCGACGTAGAGCGAGAGCTGTTCCTCCTGGAAATAGCCCAGGCCGAAGCGCCCGCCACCGCCGCCCGAGCCGACCTCGCGCCGGCCGTTGGATTCGGCGATCACCGTGATTGACAGCCGCACCAGCGGCCGCACGTCGGCAGCGCGGGTGCCGTCGGCGCGCGCCACCAGCACCACGTCGTACTCGGCGGCCACGCCGGCCATCACCTGCACCACCCGCGGATCGCGGGCGCGGGCCATTTTTTCGATCTTCTCGAGCAGCGCCACTTTTTGCGTGCTGTCGAGCGTGCCGATCGGGTCGGTCGGCAAATACAGCGCGTGGCTGCGGGCAATCTTGGGCGGCCGGGCCAGCTTGACGCGGCGGCTCTGGCCGGCCGCGGCAATCGAGCGCACCGTGCGTGCGGCGTCGAGCAGCGCAGCCTCGGAGATATCGTCGGAATAGGCAAAGGCGGTTTTTTCACCCGCCACCGCCCGCACACCCACGCCCTGGTCGATCGAGAAACTGCCGCTCTTGACGATGCCTTCTTCCAGGCTCCAGCCTTCATGACGGGTGATCTGGAAGTACAGGTCGGCGTCATCGACCCGGTGCTCGCCAATCACGGCCAGCGCCGCGCTCAGCTTGGCCTCGTCCAGACCGAAGGGATCGATCAGCAGTTGCTGGGCGATGGCAAGGCGTTCTAGGGTGGGTTCGCGCGAGATCATCGGCGGATTGTAGGTTTGGGGCCTTGACCCCGTGCGCGCCGTTTTCCGGTGCTTTGGCAGGCCAGTTTCAGGCGGGCTTGCCGCTGCCTTCGTCAGCGTTGTCGCCGGCTTGGTCGCTGTCATCGTCCCGGGCCTGGCGCAGCGCCAACGCCCGCTCGTAGAGCGCATTGCGCGGCGCGCCGCTCAACTCGGCGGCCAGCGCCACCGCCTGCCTGAGCGGCAACTCGCGCAGCAGCGGGCCGAGCAGGCGCTCGGCCTCGGCGCTCAGGCCGTCAGCGCCAGCCCGCAACTCGACCTGCGCAAGCGTGTGCAGCACCAGCACAAACTCACCCCGGCAGCGGTTGCTGTCGGCCGCCAGCCAGCCGGGCAGATCGGCCGCCGCCAGCGTGCAGATGCTCTCGAACTGCTTGGTCAACTCGCGGCACAGCGTGACGCGGCGGGCCGGCGCGGCCTCGGCCAGGCCAGCAGCCAGCGCAAGGATGCGGTGCGGCGCCTCGAACAGCACCTGGCAGCCCGGTGCGCTGGCCGCAGTGGTCAGTGCCGTGCGCCTGTCGGCCCCTTTGCCGGGCAGAAATCCGACGAAGGCAAAACCCTGGGCCAGCACGTCACCGGCTGCACTGAGGGCCACCACGGCACTGCTGGCGCCGGGGATCGGCACCACCCGGTAGCCGGCAGCCACCACCGCCGCCACAAGCACCGCGCCGGGGTCAGAGATCGCCGGCGTGCCGGCATCGCTGGCGTAGGCCACCCGCTGGCCTGCTGCCAGCCGGGCGATCACCGCCTGCGACGCGCCCTGCTCGTTGTGCTGGTGCAGCGCCAGCAGCGGCTTGTCGAGCCCGAGGTGGCGCAGCAGGCCACCGGTGACACGGGTGTCCTCACACGCCACCGCGTCGACCAGGCCCAGCACATGGATGGCGCGCAGGCTCAGGTCGGCCAGGTTGCCGATGGGCGTGGCCAGCACGTAGAGTGTGGCGGCTGGGTGCTGTTGGCCGCCGGTGGCGGATTCGGCAGCCCGGATCAGCAGAGAGGTGTCGATGGTCAAGGGCTGGGGCGCAGTTTTGCGGCAAAAGCTGGCAGCGGTGACGGCCCTCAGCACCAAGGCCATCGGCGACAGCGCCGAGGACCGCGCGCTGGACTACCTGCAACAGCAAGGCCTGCGGCTGGTCTGTCGCAATTATCGGCTGGCCGGCGGCCCGCGCCAGCGCGGCGCCGAGATCGACCTCATCTTGCAGGACGGCGACGGCACACTGGTGTTCACCGAGGTGCGCGCCCGGCGCAGCGTTCGCCAGGGCGGTGCGGCGGCCAGCGTGTTGCCGGCCAAGCAACGGCGCATCGTGCGCGCCGCCCAGCACTACCTGATGGGCCTGGCGGTGCAACCGCCTTGCCGTTTCGATGTCGTGGCCATCGACGGCGAGGACTTGCAGTGGCTGCAGGGCGCGTTTGACGGCTGACCCTCCAGCGGCCGCGAATCTGCCAGGAACCTGGCCCGCAAAACGCTGCTCTACACTGCATGTCCATGGTTGAGCAACGTATCCAGCAGCAATTTTTTGAAAGCGCCGACCTCAAGTACCAGTCGGCCGAGTTGCTGAGCCGCCCGATTTCTGACGCCGCAGCGGCGATGGTGGGCGCACTGACTGCCGGTGGTCGGGTGCTGGCAGCGGGCCTGGGCGCTTCGGCCAGCCTGGCGCAGTTGGTGGTCACCGAGTTGGTGGGCTGCCTGGAGCGTGAACGCCCTGGCCTGGCCGCATTGGCCCTGGGTGTCGACGGCGCCGCGCTCTCGGCCTTGGCCGCACTGCCTAGCGCGGGCGGCTTTGACAAAGTGCTGGCGCGCCAGGTCGATACGCTGGGCCAGCCGGGTGACCTGCTGTTGCTGATCGACTGTGAGGGCAACCACCCCGCGCTGCTGGCCGCTGCGGCAGCCGCGCAGGGCAAGGACATGACCGTGATTGCGCTCACCGGACGCAGCGGCGGCGCGCTGCGCACGCTGCTGAATGAAACCGATGTGCTGCTGGCCGTACCACACGACCGCCGGGTGCGTGTGCTGGAGGCGCACCTGCTGGTGTTGCACTGTCTGTGCGACGCCATCGATCTGCAATTGTTGGGCGAACAGGATGCTGCATGACTTCAAGACACAACAGCGTGGCCGCTCCAAGGCTGACCCTGCTGGCTGCCGTGCTGGCTGCTTCCACCCTGCTGGGCGGCTGCGCAGTGGTGGTGGGAGGCGCATTGGTGGGCGGTGCACTGTCCTACAACGACCGCCGCACCTCAGGCGCACAGATCGAGGACGAGGCCATCGAGTTGAAGGCCGTCAGCCGGGTCAATGCGGTGCTGGGTGAGCGCGGCCACGTCAACATCACCAGCTACAACCGCAGCGTGCTGATCAGCGGCGAAGTGCCGCTGGAGGCCGACCGCGCCAAGGTCGAGCAAACGGTGGCCGGGGTTGAACCGGTGCGCGCCACCACCAACGAGTTGAGGGTCGGCTTCAGCAGCTCGATCTCGACCCGCAGCAACGACACCATTTTGACCAGCAAGGTCAAGGCCGCCTTTCTGGATGCGCGTGACCTGCAGTCCAACGCCATCAAGGTGGTGACCGAGCGCAGCACCGTCTACCTGCTGGGCCGCTTGACCGAACGCGAAGCCGTTCGCGCTGCCGACGTGGCGCGCGCTGTGAGCGGCGTGGCCAAGGTGGTGCGGGTGTTCGAGGTGATCAGCGAGGCTGAGCTGGCAAACCTGCAGCCCAAGTAAGGCCGACGGACCCGACGGCGCCCGGGCTGCCCGGCGGCAACCCGGCACGGGGCTACTTGAGCCGCCGCAGCAGGCTCGATGTGTCCCAGCGCCCACCGCCCAGGCCTTGCACGTCGCTGTAGAACTGGTCCACCAGCGCGGTGACCGGCAGTTTGGCACCATTGCGCCGGGCCTCGTCGAGCACCAGGCCCAGGTCTTTGCGCATCCAGTCGACGGCAAAGCCAAAGTCGAACTTGTCGTTCAGCATGGTGCTGCCGCGGTTGTCCATCTGCCAGCTTTGGGCTGCGCCCTTGCCGATCACCTCCAGCACCTGCGCCATGTCCAGCCCGGCCCGCTGGCCAAAGGCGATGCCCTCGGACAGCGCCTGCACCAGGCCGGCGATGCAGACCTGGTTGACCATCTTGGCCAACTGGCCGGCACCACTGTCGCCAAGCCGTGTCACCGCCTTGGAGAACGCCATGGCGACGGGCCGCATCGCGTCAAAGGCTGCCGCGTCACCACCGCACATCACGGTCAGTGCGCCGTTGACCGCGCCCGCCTGGCCGCCCGAGACGGGAGCATCGACAAACTGCAGGCCCAACACCTTGGCGGCGCTGTACAGCTCACGCGCCACCTCGGCCGAGGCGGTGGTGTGGTCCACCAACACCGCGCCTGGTGCCATGCCGGCCAGCGCGCCATCGTTGGCGCGCTGGCCGCCACCCAGGTCTGCACCCAGCACCACCGAGCGCAGGTCATCGTCGTTACCGACACAGGTAAACACAAAAGCCGCGCCGGCGGCGGCCTCGCGCGGCGTGGCGGCCACCGTGCCGCCGTACTCGGCCGCCCAGGCCTGTGCCTTGGCAGCGGTGCGGTTGTAGAGCGTGACCTGGTGACCGGCTCGCGCGAGGTGGCCGGCCATCGGATAACCCATCACGCCCAAGCCCAAAAAGGCGACGCGCTGGGACGGGGTGGGCTCATAGGATTTCATGGCGACGAGTGTACCGGCGCGGTGCAGCGACCCGCCTTTTGAGGCCAGACAGCGCG
>JANYKR010000010.1 GCA_025358155.1 Betaproteobacteria bacterium | reverse complement strand
GCCGGCTACCGTGGCGGCACTTTTACGATGCCGCAGCTGGCTGCGCATGCCGAGCTGTCGGTGTCGGTGTCGCAGGTCAGTCGCCTCATCGCGGCGGGGGTGAAATTGGCAAAACGGGAGACCTGACCCCGTGCGCCCCGCGAAGGCGCAGCGCGGCCCAGCGCCCCGCGAAGGCGCAGCGCGGCCCAGCGCGGCCCAGCGCGGAGCTGGTCGCAGCACCTGGCCGCTTGTGGCGGCGATCGAAACGCCGCCCTGTGCGCCGGCTACCGTGGCGGCACTTTAACGATGCCGCAGTTGGCTGCGCATGCCGAGCTGTCGGTGTCGCAGGTCAGTCGCCTCATCGAGGCAGGGGTGAAATTGGCAAAAGGGGAGACCTGACCCCGTGCGCCTCTTTTGGCGGCGATCGAACCGCCGCCCTGTGCGCCGGCTACCGTGGCGGCACTTTTACGATGCCGCAGTTGGCTGCGCATGCCCAGCTGTCGGTGTCGCAGGTCAGTCGCCTCATCGCGGCGGGGGTGAAATTGGCAAAATGGGAGACCTGACCCCGCGGGCCATGACCCCGCGGGCCACCGGGCCCGGTGCCGATGCCCGCTTCAACCTAACCCGTGTTGTCGCTGCCCGGCGCGTGGGTGGTTGCGGCCATGATGCGGTGAAAGATCGGGATGCGTTGCTGCAACTGCAATGCCGCCTCGGCCGAACCGGTGCGTTGCATCGACACCTGGCGCACCCGGTCTTGCAATTGAGCCAGCAGGGCATCAGCCCGTGGGTCGCTCAAGCCTGACCAGACCTCGACGCAGGCCCAGCGCGACTCAAAACCATGGTCGGCCGCACTCACCGGCACGCCGGTTTGAAGGGCCGCCGCCCGCTCGGCCCCCGCGCGCGCAGCAGCTTCATCGCCCAGCGCCAGGTCCTGTCGTGCCACCATGGCCTCCATCTCTGCAACGTTGGCGCCGTCCGGCGCGAATCTGGCAAACAACGATCGGGCCTGGTCGTAGGCGTTGCGGGCGGCTCGGGCATCGCCCAGCTGAGCCTGCGCGTCGCCTGCTGCCGCATGGGAGTAGGCCGGGTGGAACACATCGCCGCTGGCCTGGTAGTGGGCCACAGCTTGCTGCAGGGTGACCAGCGCCCGCTGGGGTTCGCCTTGGGCCAGGTGGACGAGGCCAGCGTTGTGCAGCGCAACACCCAGGCGCCGGACATCGCCCATGGCGCGGCTGCGATCCGCCAGGCGCCCGATCAAGTCGGCTGCGGCCGCCCAGTCGCCGAGGCACTGCGCATGCACACACAGGACGTTCAGCACGCCCAGCTGCAGCCGGCGGAAGCGGCTGCCGTCGTGGGTCTCGGCGCGGGCCAAGGCCTGGTTCAACAACTCACCGGCTTCGGCAAGTTGCTCGGCCTGCAGCGCCACCACGCCGGCCATCACCAACAGCTGCAGCGCCCGGATCGGCTGGCTGTCGCGCACCCGTTCGGCATGGGCCTGGCCCGCGACCTGGTGCGCACGGGCAGCGGCGCTGTCCCCCCGCCGGCCGAGCCGCTCGCACAGGTAGCCGTGCGCCCAGGCCGCGACATCATCATCGCCGATGGCCACGGCCTGGGCCAGGGCGTCTCGGGCGAGTGCCAGGCCGTCGTCCAGGCGGCCCTGGCCGTCGGCCAGCATCGCGCGCGCCATGGTGAGTTCGGCCATCGCATGCGGGTCGGGGTGGGCCGCCAGCAGGGTCAGCGTGGCGTCGATGGTGTGGCGCTGAAGGTCACGGTTGCCGGTCAGGTCGGCCAGGGCGCGCAAGCTGTTTTGCAGGCGCAGCCGAGGCTGCACCAGGTCGGCGGCCAGCAGCTTGAGCGCGCGCTGCAGACAGTCGATCGCCAGCGTGTTGGCAAATCGCTGCTGGGCCTGGGCGGCGGCACGCTCGTAGCAGTCGATGGCCAGCGCAGCGTCACCCGCGCGCTCGGCATGCTCGCCGGTGATGGCCAGAAACTCCGGCCCCCGGTCCGCAGTGCGCTCGGCCAGCCAGTGCGCCACGGCGGCGTGGCCCCGCCGGCGCGCGGCCCTGAGCACCGTCTCGTAGGTCACCTGGTGCAGCAGATGGTGGTCGAACTGGCGCTCTGCCGTGTCATCGAAAGCGCTCGTTTCATGCGCTTGCAGCCAGCCGCGCCGCTGCAGCCCGGGCATCGCGGCCGGGGCTGCGGGGTCGACCTGCGCCAGCGCTGCGTCCCAGAACACATGGCCGACGATGCTGGCGCGCTGCGCGCCGTCGCGCTCGCGCTCGGGCAGCGCGTCAAGCCGCGCCTGCAGCAGGCCCACCAGCGTGGAGGGCAGGCGCACTTGGGTGAGGCGCTGCTCGTCGAGCTGCCACAGTGCGCCGTGCTGGCGGATGACGCTGTCGTCGAGCAGCCGCCGCAGCAGCTCTTCCATGTAGTACGGGTTGCCTTCGGCGCGGTCGGTAAGCAGTTGGCGCAGCGCCGGCGGTACCTGGGGCAGGCGTTGCAGCAGGGCCGTGGCCAGTGCATCGCTGTCGGCAGTGGCCAAAGCCGCCAGGGCGATGCGCGTGCCGCTCTCGCCGTCGCACCAAGCGGGGCGGCGTTCCAGCAGTTCCGGCCGGCTGTTCATCAGCAGCGCCAGGGTCAAGTGGCGGCCCCGCGTCATCAGGTGCTCAAGCAGGTCGAGCGAGGCCTCGTCGACCCAGTGCAGGTCTTCGATCGCGAGCACCAGCGTGGCGCGGCTGGCGCCATCGCCGCCTGGTTGAACCTGGCAGCACAGCCCTCCCAGCCAGGCCAGCACCGCCGCCAGCGCCAGGTCGCGCACGGCGCGTGGATCGAGGCCGCGCAGGCCCGGCGTACCGCTGAAGTCCAGGCCGATGAGCTGGCCGATCAGCTGCGCCTGGCGTTCGGCCTCTTGCGGCGTGCCCTCCGCAAAGCCAGGCGCCAGGCCGGCCAGCAGCTTGGCCCGTGCGGCCTCGGCATTGTCGCCGTCGGTGATGCCGCAGTGCGCTGCCACCAGTTGGTTCAACAGGCCCCAGGCGCGCAGGCTGTCGCGCGGCTGGGCGCGGGCGCGCAGCAGCCGCAGGCCGCCGGCTGCCTCGCCCTCCAGCGCTTCGCGCAGCAGGCGGGTCTTGCCCAGGCCGGCCGCCGCGACGACGGTGACGGCTTGCAGGGCGCCGCCCTGGCTGGCTGCGGCAATGGCTTGCCGCAGGCGGGCGAGCTCGGCGTCACGGCCGACCATCTGGCTGGACACGCCCTCGATGCCGCGCGAGGCCAGCCGGAAACTGCGGGGCTTGGCCTTGAGCACCAGGTAGCTGACGATGGGCCCGTCCACGCCCTTGACGGCCAGCGGCTCTTGCTCGGCCACCTCGAACAGGCCGCGCACTTGCAGGTAGGTGTCGCGGCTGATGCGCAGGGCGCCGGCCGGCGCGGTCTGCTCCATGCGTGCGGCAATGTTGACGGCAAGGCCACGGACGGCGCTCTCGTCGCCGGCGCCACCCCCGCCACCGCCGAGCAGCACGTCGCCGGTGTGGATGCCCAGGCGCACGCCGCAGCCGGCATGGCCGTGAGCGGCCAGGACCTCGGCACCGACCAACCGGCCCAGCTCCAGCAGGCTCAGCCCGCAGCGCACCGCGCGTTCGGCATCGTCTTCAGCGGCCTCTTCTGAGCCAAAGACGGCCAGCAGGCTGTCGCCGGCGTACTGCACCACGCGGCCGCCGTGGGCTTGCACGAGGCGGGTGCCACGCCGCAAAACGCCGTCCATCACCGCGCTGGTCTCCTCGGGGTCCAGCCACTGGCTGAGGGTGGTGGAGCCCACCACGTCGAGGAACAGGATGCTGACTTGCCTGAGGGCCTGCGCGGGCTCGGGCTCGGGTGCAGCGGTGGCGCGCAGGGCGGCAAGACGGGCGTGCAGGCCGGCCAACGCGGCATCGACCACGGCATCGCCCAGCACAGCGCGCTGCGCCTGCATCGCGGCGATGCCGTCTTCGAGCTGGCATTGTTCAGCAGACATGGGCGTCAAGGATAGCAATCGGGGTGGTTTGCACGCCGGCTTGTCCAACCCGGGCGTCGGTGGATCGGGCGCTTCGCTCGCCAATGGCATGGCGGCTTGCCCTGCGGCCCTGCGGCTGCGCCGGGCCATCGGCCAGGTCAGAGCGTCTTGGGCGGTATGCTGGTGGCAACTTGGCGCAGCCTGCCAGCCCACCCCCCGCTGAAAGCTTCTCATGCACTACCGCAACCTTGGCCGCAGCAACCTGAAGGTGTCGGCGCTGTGCCTGGGCACGATGATGTTTGGCGACCAGACCGGGTTGCCCGAGGCGGAGCGCATCGTCGCCGATGCCCACGCGCAGGGCGTGAACTTCATCGACACCGCCGATGTCTACAGCGCGGGCGCGTCCGAGCAGATGGTGGGCAGGCTGATCCAGCCGCAGCGGCACGACTGGGTGTTGGCCACCAAGCTGGGCAACGTGATGGCGAGCCGGGTCAACCAGGGCCACTACTCGCGCGCCTGGATGTTGCGCGAGGTGGATGAGAGCCTGCGCCGGCTGCAATGCGAGCACATCGACATCCTCTACCTGCACCGCGACTTCGCCGGCATGGACCTGGAGGAGCCGCTGCGGGCGCTGGGCGACCTGGTGCAGAGCGGCAAGATCCGCTACTGGGGTGTGTCCAACTTTCGCGGCTGGCGCATTGCCGAACTGCTGCATGGGGCGGCCCGGCTGGGGGTGCCCGGTCCGGTGGTGTGCCAACCGTACTACAACCTGCTCAACCGCATGCCCGAGGTCGAGATCCTGCCGGCCTGTGCGCACCACGGCATCGGTGTGGTGCCCTACAGCCCGATTGCGCGCGGTGTGCTCACCGGCAAGTACCCGCCCGGCGCGCCGCCCGAGGCCGGCAGCCGGGCCGGGCGCGGCGACAAACGAATCATCGAAACCGAGTTTCGCGAGGAGTCGCTGCTGATCGCGCAGCGCTTGCTGCAGCACGTGGCCGACAAAGGGGTGTCGCTGGCGCAATTTTCTACCGCCTGGGTGCTGGCCAACCGGGCGGTCAGCTCGGTGATCGCCGGCCCCAGGACCTTGGCGCAGTGGCAAGACTACGCGCCGGCGCTGGACTACCGCGTCAGCGCAGAGGACGAGGCGCTGGTGGATGCACTGGTGGCGCCGGGCCACCCGTCCACGCAGGGCTACAACGACCCGGCCTATCCGCTGATCGGGCGCCGCACCACAGCGGCCGCCGGTTAGCGCCGGCCCGCAGCGCCCAGTTGCTGGCGCTGCACCGCGCAAGCCAGCCGGCTTGGCAGACGCCGCTGCCTTCAGGCCGGTACGGCAGACGCGGGCAGATCAATCGCGACCGAACCCCTGACCGATGGAACGCTGAGCGGTATCTGGGCGCACCGGGTCGTCAAACAGGCGGATGTGCCCGTAGAGCTGCGCGGCTCGGCGCGTCGACGCCTCGAGCTCCTCCAGCAGCGGCGCGACAGCGGGTGCGCTGCTGCCATCGGCGCTATCCATCGCTGCAAGGCTGGCGTTTGCCAGGATCGCGGCCATCACGTCGACCTGCGCCGCGATACCGGAGCTGCGTGGACCAAGGCTGTCCGGAGCCTCGTCGACCGCCTGCGACAGCGAACGCTCGAGGTGCAGGCGCGCCTCGGCCGCCCGCTGGGTTGCTGATCGACACCCCGGGCCTCAGGCCCGGGGTGTTGTCACAGAGTTTCCACTTGGCGCTGCGTTCAGA
>JANYKR010000129.1 GCA_025358155.1 Betaproteobacteria bacterium | reverse complement strand
GGGCGAGCCGTTCCAGGATTTGGGCAATATCTTCAAAGACCGCTTATTCGACGGGCTGTATGACGCCAGCGTCGATGAGTACATTCCGACCAATATTGCCAATGTGGGCGCGTGTTTGACACCGGCACTGTCGGGGCCGGCCTTCAATGGCACTGTCGGGGTGACGCCAACTACCAATGCGCTGCTGGCATTCGATCCCAGCATTCCGTCAATGGGCAGCACGCTGGCGGGTGCCAGCAAGAGCTGTGACGGGGTCTGGAGCGGCGCCGGCAAGGTCTATGTCCGGCGCGCGATTGAAACCGTTTTCTCAACCTCTGCCGCCCGGGTGTTGTGGACAAACAAGGACGGGCTCAACGCCAAATGCAAGTCGTTGATCCTGCAGCCTGGGCCACCGCCTGGGCCACTGCCTGGGCCACCGCCTGCCGAATGGGTTTTCACACTCGTACAAGGCGGCGAAACCTGGTACGGCAGCGGTCCGGCCACGCTGACTTTGCCGTTCATCGTGGCCGATGCCAATCCGGGGCTGCCAAAGGCGGGCAAGGACCCAGCATCCAAGACATTCGATCCGTTGAATGACTATGATCAGTTCCCGAGACTGAACCCGATGGCCGCGGGCACGGTCGTTTCTGCCACCGCGACGACTGGGCTGAAGGTGCTGGTGACGGGCACACCCGTACCCAGCACCACGGAGGCCACCGCAGCGGGTGTCGGTGTCACCTTTGAAACCGCGACCACCGGCACCGTGTTTGTCACCTTCACCTCACCGAGTGGCGTGGACACCTCTTATGCCATCAACGTCCAGCAGACCAGCGCAGGCAAGGTCGGTAGTTGCCCTTGACGATTCCGGCCGGCTCGATTGCCCTGGTCGGCATGCCCGGCTGCGGCAAGTCCACCGTCGGCCGGCATCTGGCCCGCTTGCTGGGCTGGCGTTTCATCGACAGCGACCATGAGATCGAACGCCAGATCGGCGGCTCGGTCCGGGCCTATTTCGAGCAGCACGGCGAGGCGGCCTTTCGGGAGCTGGAGCAGCAGACCCTCACCACGCTCTGCCAGCACACCCAAACCGTGCTGGCCACTGGCGGCGGTGCCGTGTTGCGCCAGGCCAATCGACAGGCGCTGAAGTCGGGTTGTGAGGTGGTCTACCTGCGCTCCAAGCCGGAGGAACTGTTTCGCCGCCTGCGCCACGACACCCAGCGCCCGCTGCTGCAGGTCAAAGACCCGCTCAGGCGCTTGCGCGATCTCTTCCGCGAGCGTGACCCGTTGTACCGCGATGCGGCCCACTTTGTGATCGAGACCGGACGGCCGTCAGTGCCCACCCTGGTCAACATGATCTTGATGCAGCTGGAGCTGGCCGGCGTGATCGACCCGGCCCAGGTGCCGTCCACCGTGGGCCGGGTGCTGCCGCCGCAGGCTTGAGCTGGGGCTGCGCCGGTGTGCAAGCTTCGCAGCTTCCATGATGTTTGATGCGAGGCAAAGCACCCCATGCGCCCCACACTCGCGATTGATGATGACGTGCTGAGGGCAGCCAAGCGGCTCAGCGTCAGGGCAAAAGACTGGGTGAGGTGATCTCGCCACTGGCGCGTCAGGCGCTGCGGCCTGTGACTGCGCATGCGGCCGCGCGCAAAGGTGTGCCGCTGTTGCCGCAGCGGTCGGATGCCAAGCCCGTGACGCTGGAACTGGTCAACCCATTGCGCGACGAACTGCAGTGGCGGCCCGCTTGCTGGACCTGAACCTGCTGATCGCCTTGGTGGACTCTGCGCATGTGCTGCACGAGGTTGACGCATGACGCTCGGGCGGACCGTAGCTGGCCAACTCAATCTTGACTGCTGCATTCGGGAATCATTCCGAACTTCGCTACCGCTGCTGCAGCCCGGACCTTTTGCTCAAGCACTGGCGAGTACGTCGGCTACATTGGGCGGCATGGCACCCACGGTGGTACGCGACGGCGCTTTCCGGCTGTTCTTCTTCTCTCGCCAAGAGGCGCGAATCCCTGTCCCTGTTGCCCCTCCAGACGGCGAGGCAAAGTTCTGGCGATCGCCAGTGGTTGAGCTGGCAAACCATACCGGGTTGACACTTGGCCAGTTGCGCGACGCTCAGGCTGTCGTGGAGGCCCATATCGAGGAGATTGCGCATGCCTGGCACCAGCACTTTGGCGACCGATGTGACACAGGTGTCCCGGCACGGATTTTGGCTGTTACTGGACGGTGAGGAGTTGCTGCAGCCGTTTGCAGATTTTCCGTGGTTCCGAAAAGCCAGCATGGAGCAGTTGTGCGGTGTGCAGAGGCCCAGGTCTGACCATTTGTATTGGCCGCAGCCCGATGTTGACCTGGCGGTCGAGTCCATCCGCAACCCTGGCGCGTTCCGCTTGGTCTCGTCGGGCTAAAGCGCGCCGGTCGGGATTCGATCGGCCGCAAGCCGGTGATCCCGTTCAGATCCTGCGTGAAGCCCGAGGCCACACACCTCACCTTGGCGCCTCCCAAACCCGACCCTAAACTCCCCGCCGATGAACACTCCCGCCACGATCCATGTGCCCATCGCCCTGGGCGAGCGCAGTTACGACATCCACATCGGCTGCGGCTTGCTGGCTGAGGCGGCTTCCTGGGCTGGCTTGCCGGCCTCGGCCGACGCGCTGATCGTCAGCAACACCACGGTGGCGCCGCTCTACGCCAGCCGGCTGGCGGCGCAACTCGCGGTGCGGCACCGGCGGGTGCTGCAGCTGGCCTTGCCCGACGGCGAGCAGCACAAGGATGCCGCCACGCTCACGCTGGTCTACGACCAACTGCTGGGCGCGGGCTGCGACCGCAAGACCGTGGTCTACGCGCTGGGCGGTGGGGTGGTGGGCGACATGGCCGGTTTTGCCGCCGCCTGCTACATGCGCGGCGTGCCGTTTGTGCAGGTGCCCACCACCTTGCTGGCGCAAGTGGACTCGTCGGTGGGCGGCAAGACGGCGATCAACCACCCGCTGGGCAAGAACATGATCGGCGCGTTCTACCAGCCGGCGCGGGTGATTTGCGACCTCGACCTGCTCGACACCTTGCCCGAGCGTGAGCTGTCGGCCGGCCTGGCCGAGATCATCAAGTACGGGCCGATCGCCGATGTGGTCTTTCTCGACTGGATCGAGACCCACATCGACGCACTGCGGGCCCGCGACAAGGCCGCGCTGGCGCACGCGGTGCGGCGCTCGTGCGAGATCAAGGCCTGGGTGGTGAGCATGGACGAGCGCGAGGGTGGGCTGCGCGCCATCCTCAACTTTGGCCACACCTTTGGCCACGCCATCGAGACCGGCCAGGGCTATGGCGTCTGGCTGCACGGTGAGGCGGTGGGCTGCGGCATGGTGATGGCGGCCGATTTGTCGGCCCGGCTCGGTCTGGTGGACGCTGCGCTGGTGCCGCGCCTGCAGCAACTCTGTGCAAGGGCGGGCTTGCCGGTGCGGGCACCGGCCATGCCGCTGGCCCGCTGGATGGACTTGATGCGGGTGGACAAAAAGGCCGAGGCCGGCGAGATCCGATTTGTGCTGATCAACGGCCTGGGCCGCGCGCTGGTGCGGCCGGCGCCCGATGCGCTGGTGGCCGATGTGATCGCAACGCACAGCCTGCCGGCTTGATGGCTGACGAGCCCGGCCTGTCCGACGCTGCGCGCCCGGTGCAGGTGCCAGCCCTAGCGCCATCCGCATCCCAATCCACGCTACTTGCCGCGCAACTTGCCGGGCCACCGGCCGGTGGCCCGGCCGCGACGTGGCAGCCGGTCGCGGTGCAGCACGCGGTCTACGCCAGTCAGGCCGCTGGCAGCCGTGGTCGGCGCCATGCCGAGCCCGGCGTGCGCTTGCGCAATGCCTTCCAGCGCGACCGCGACCGCATCGTGCACAGCACCGCGTTCCGGCGGTTGGTCTACAAGACCCAGGTCTTCATCAACCACGAGGGCGACTTGTTCCGCACCCGGCTCACCCACTCGCTGGAGGTGGCGCAACTCGGCCGCTCCATCGCCCGCGGTCTGGGGCTGGACGAGGACCTGGTCGAGGCCATCGCACTGGCGCACGACCTGGGCCACACGCCCTTTGGCCATGCCGGGCAGGACGCGCTGCACGACTGCATGCGCGAACACGGTGGCTTTGAGCACAACCTGCAAAGCCTGCGGGTGGTCGACAGTCTGGAGGCGCGCTACCCCGATTTTGACGGCCTGAACCTCAGCTTCGAAACCCGCGAGGGCATCTTGAAGCACTGCAGCCGGCGTGATGCGCTGGCGCTGGACGCGCTGGAGCCGGGCGGCGTGGCGCGGCGTTTTCTCGACGGCACCCAGCCCAGCCTGGAAGCCCAGCTCACCGATCTGGCCGACCTGATCGCCTACAACGCCCACGACATCGACGACGGCGTGCGCTCAGGCCTGCTGCAGTTCGAGCAACTGGCCGGGCTGCCCGAGGTCTGGTCGCACCGCGAAGCGGCGCTGGCCGCGCACCCGCATCTGTCGGCCCAGCCCGGGCGGCAACTGCTGTTCGAGACCATCCGCCGCATGCTCTCGGCCCAGGTGCATGACGTGATCGACAGCACTGCCGCAGCGCTGGCGCAGGCCCGGCCCGGCAGCGCCGACGAGGTGCGCCAGCTGCCCCTCTTGCTGCGCTTCTCGCCCGAGGTGCAGGCTGGCGCCGTGGCGCTCAAGCGCCTGCTGTTTGCCTCGCTCTACCGCCATCCCCAGGTGATGCGCACCACCGAGGTGGCGCGCCAGGTGGTGCGCGAGCTGTTTGCCGCCTACCTGGCCGCACCCGCCGAGATGCCGGCCGAGCACGCTGCGATGCCCGACCGCCACCGCGCTGTGGCCGACTACGTGGCCGGCATGACCGACCGCTTTGCCGCGCGTGAGCACCGCCGGCTGACCGGGGCTGATGCGTTTGTCTCGCTCTGAACCCGAGCCCGAGCTCGCCGGAGCGCGATGTTTGCTCAGACCCTTGGGTCAGCCCCCTCCGGACGCTGTCGCTGCGCTGGACCTGGATACTCATGGGCATTACCATACTCATGCACATACCTGCATGCCTGGACAAACTCGATGAAGACCGAACGCGTGACGCTGCTGACCAGCCCTGATTTCAAGGCCTACCTCGGCGCAGAGGCGGCCCGCGAAGGCCTCAGCGTCGCAGCCCTGGTGCGCAGCCGTTGTGAGCGCAAGCCTGATGCCGACGAGGCGATGCTGGCTGCGCTGGCGGCAGAGTTGCGCTTGGCGGTTGGCGAGGCCCAGGCCTCGCTCAGGGCGGGTTGGGCCGAAGCCGACGCCGTGTTGAGCGAATTGCGCGCACGGCGTCAGCCTGCCCTTGAACCCGCTGAGCCCAGTCCGCCCGGACGCAAAGGGCGCAAAGCCGCAGCAGGGGCGGGCACATGAGCGTGGTCGGCGAAGCGCTGGGCGCCATTCGCGAGGCCTTGAAGCTGGCCGACGATGTCAAGCGCAGCGGCGAGATGCTCAAGGAGCTGTCCAAGGAAGTTCGCATTGAGCTGCGCGATCACGACCGGCGCATCACCCGGCTCGAAGCCCAGTGGCAGACCGCTCTTGATCTGCGAGCTGGGCCACGCAGGATCGAAGGCAGCTGAGGCGCAAGCGGCGAAATGGCCCGCCTGCCCCGCCTGGCGCTGGCCGGTCATGCCCACCTGGTCTCGCTCTACGGCCACAGTGCGCAGCCGGTGTTCATCGACGACGACGACCGTCGGCAGTTTCTCGCGGCGCTGCGCGAGGCGGCCTTGCAGCAGCAAGTGACCGTGCACGCCTATGTGCTGCTACCCGACCATGTGCATTTGTTGCTGACCCCCGCCACCGCCGGTGGCCTGGGGGCACTGATGCAGGGCCTGGGCCGGCGCTATGGCGCAGGCTTCAACCGCCGCCACGGCCGGCAGGGCACGCTGTGGGACGGGCGCTACCGCGCCACCGTGGTGCAGCCCGGTGCCCGCTTGCTGGAGGCGATGCTGTTCATCGACCAGCACCCGGTGCGCAGCGCCGGGATGTCTTTGCTCGCCGATGGCGCCTGGTCGAGCGCCCGTCACCACCTGGGCCAGCGCCGAGATCCGCTGATCACCGAAGCCAGCGCCTGGTGGCCCTTGGGCAACACGCCCTTCGAGCGCGAGGCTGCTTACCGTCGCCTGCTAGACGAGGGCCTCGGCACTGCCCAAGCCGCGCTGCTGGCCGACGCCGCACGCAGGGGCTGGCCGACGGGGGATGCGGCATTTCTCCACCGGCTGGCGGGTCTGACGGATCGCCCATTGCAGGCCCGCCGGCGAGGCCGACCGCCCAAATCCGCGGCGTGAGGGCCGGCAAGCGTCTCGGTTGCAACCGGCGGCGTGGCGTTTCAGGACCGGGCGCGAGACTTGCTGCACTAGCAAAGCTGCCCGATAATTGATATGTCCCCATTTAATCCGCGGTTAAGCGGAGTTTTGGATTTTTAATAAGTCTGACCCTATTTAATTCTGCTTGTGGCGATTGCTGCACTGCAGTAAATTCTGGCCCCACGAAAAGCGAAGGTGCTGGTCATGAGCTCAAAGTCCCAAACCCCGGTTGCGCCTGCGTCGGCGGCCGAAATTCAGTCCCTGACCGCGCTGGGCTTGTACGACCCGTCGAACGAGAAGGATGCCTGCGGCGTTGGCTTTGTGGCCCACATCAAGGGCCAGCGCAGCCACTCCATCGTCGAACAAGGCCTGAAGATCCTGGAGAACCTCGACCACCGAGGTGCGGTGGGCGCCGACAAGCTGATGGGCGATGGCGCCGGCATCCTGATCCAGTTGCCCGACGAGTTCTACCGCGCCGAGATGGCCGCGCAAGGCGTGACGCTGCCGCCGCCGGGGGAGTACGGCGTCGGCATGATCTTTCTGCCCAAGGAGCAGGCCTCACGCCTGGCCTGCGAGCATGAGATGGCGCGCGCCGTCAAGGCCGAGGGGCAGGTGCTGCTGGGCTGGCGTGATGTGCCTGTCAACCGCGACATGCCGATGAGCCCGGCCGTGCGCGAAAAAGAACCCGTGATCCGCCAGATCTTCGTCGGCCGAGGCGCCGATGTGATCGTGCCCGATGCGCTGGAGCGCAAGCTCTACGTCATCCGCAAGACCGCCAGCGCGGCGATCCAGAAGCTGCAACTCACCCACAGCCGCGAGTACTACGTGCCCAGCATGAGTTGCCGCACCATCATCTACAAGGGCCTGCTGCTGGCCGACCAGGTGGGCCAGTACTACCTGGATCTGGTCGACCCGAGGGTGGTCTCGGCGCTGGCGCTGGTGCACCAACGGTTTTCCACCAACACCTTCCCCGAATGGCCGCTGGCGCACCCGTACCGGATGGTGGCGCACAACGGCGAGATCAACACCGTCAAGGGCAACTTCAACTGGATGCGCGCCCGTGAGGGGGTGATGAAGTCGCCGGTGCTGGGCGATGATCTGCAAAAGCTGTACCCGATCAGCTTCGAGGGTCAGTCAGACACCGCGACCTTTGACAACGCGCTCGAGCTGCTGACCATGAGCGGCTACCCGCTGGCGCACGCCGCGATGATGATGATCCCCGAGGCCTGGGAGCAGCACGAGCTGATGGACGCGCGGCGCCGCGCGTTCTACGAGTACCACGCGGCCATGCTCGAGCCCTGGGACGGCCCGGCCGCGATGGTCTTTACCGACGGCAAGCAGATTGGCGCCACGCTCGACCGCAACGGCCTCAGGCCCGCCCGTTACATCGTCACCGACGATGACCTGGTGGTGATGGCGTCCGAGTCGGGTGTGCTGCCGTTTGCCGAGCGCAAGATCGTCAAGAAATGGCGGCTGCAGCCGGGCAAGATGTTCTTGATCGACCTGGAGCAGGGCCGCATCATCGACGACGAGGAGCTGAAGAACCAGTTTGCGTTTGCCAAGCCTTACCGGCAATGGATCGAGAACGTGCGGATCCGGCTCGATTCGATCCCGGCCAAGCCGACCGATGTGATTGGCCCCGCCGCGTTTTCGGAATCCTTGCTCGACCGCCAGCAGGGCTTTGGCACGACCCAGGAGGACATCAAGTTCTTGCTGGCACCGATGGCGGTGGCCGGTGAAGAGGCCATCGGCTCGATGGGCAACGACTCGCCGCTGGCGGTGCTGTCGGACAAGAACAAGCCGTTGTTCAATTACTTCAAGCAGCTGTTCGCCCAGGTCACCAACCCGCCGATCGACCCGATCCGCGAGGCCATCGTGATGAGCCTGAACAGCTTTATCGGCCCCAAGCCCAACCTGCTCGACATCAACGCGGTGAACCCGCCGATGCGGCTGGAGGTGGGCCAGCCGGTGCTCGACTTTCAGGACATGGCGCGGCTGCGCGGCATAGCAGCCCACACCGGCGGCAAGTTCAAGAGCTACGAGCTCGACATCACCTACCCGCTGGCCTGGGGCCGCGAGGGGGTGGAGGCCAAGCTGGCCTCGCTGTGCGCCGAGGCGCTGGACGCCATCGGCAACGGCCACAACATCCTGATCATCACCGACCGGGCGATGGGCCGCGACCAGGTGGCGATCCCTGCGCTGCTGGCGCTGTCGGCCATCCACCACCACCTGGTGCGCGAGGGCAAGCGCACCACGGCCGGCCTGGTGGTGGAGACCGGCTCGGCGCGCGAGGTGCACCACTTTGCGGCGCTGGCGGGTTACGGCGCCGAGGCGGTGCACCCCTACCTGGCGATGGAGACCCTGGCCGCGCTGCATGCCGAGCTGCCGGGCGATTTGTCGGCTGACAAGGCCATCTACAACTACGTCAAGGCGATCGGCAAGGGCCTGTCCAAGATCATGTCCAAGATGGGCGTGAGCACCTACATGAGCTACTGCGGCTCGCAGCTGTTCGAGGCGATCGGGCTCGAAAAGAGCTTTGTGCAGAAATACTTCCGGGGCACGGCAAGCCAGGTCGGCGGCATCGGCGTGTTCGAGGTGGCTGAAGAAGCGCTGCGCACCCACCGTGCCGCGTTTGGCACTGACCCGGTGCTGGCTACCATGCTGGACGCCGGCGGCGAGTACGCCTGGCGCACCCGCGGCGAGGAGCACATGTGGACGCCTGATGCGATTGCCAAGCTGCAGCACGCCACCCGCGCCAACAAGTTCGACACCTACAAAGAATACGCCCAGCTCATCAACGACCAGAGCAAGCGCCACGTCACGCTGCGCGGGCTGTTCGAGTTCAGGCTCGACCCGAGCAAGGCGATCCCGCTCGAAGAGGTGGAGAGCGCCGCCGAGATCGTCAAGCGCTTCGCCACCGGCGCGATGTCGCTCGGCTCGATCAGCACCGAGGCGCACAGCACGCTGGCGATTGCGATGAACCGCATCGGCGGCAAGAGCAACACCGGCGAGGGTGGTGAAGACCCGGCGCGCTACCGCAACGAGTTGAAGGGCATCAAGATCACGGCCGGCACCAAAGTCTCGGACGTGGTCGGAGCCAAGGTCATCGCCGCCGACTATGTGTTGCACGACGGCGACAGCCTGCGCAGCAAGATCAAGCAGGTGGCCTCGGGCCGCTTTGGCGTGACCACCGAGTACCTGGTGTCGGCCGACCAGATCCAGATCAAGATGGCCCAGGGCGCCAAGCCGGGCGAGGGCGGCCAGCTGCCGGGTGGCAAGGTCAGCGAGTACATCGGCATGCTGCGCTACAGCGTGCCGGGCGTGGGCCTGATCTCGCCGCCGCCGCACCACGACATCTACTCGATCGAAGACCTGGCCCAGCTGATCCACGACCTGAAAAACGCCAACCCGCGGGCCAGCATCAGCGTCAAGTTGGTGAGTGAGGTGGGCGTGGGCACCATCGCCGCTGGCGTGACCAAGTGCAAGGCCGACCACATCGTGATCGCCGGGCACGACGGCGGCACCGGCGCCTCACCCTGGAGCAGCATCAAGCACTGCGGCACCCCCTGGGAGCTGGGCCTGGC
>JANYKR010000273.1 GCA_025358155.1 Betaproteobacteria bacterium | reverse complement strand
CCGAGCCACTCTGGTCGAGCTTGTCCTTGACCTCGTTCCAGAGCGCGGCTTTCTTGAGCGCCCACTCGACCCGCTCATCCATCTCGACCCGGGGCAGGGTCTCGAACAGCTTCACGCCAAAGGCGATGTTGTCGTAGATCGACATCGGGAAGGGCGTGGGCTTCTGGAACACCATGCCGATCTTGGCGCGGATCAGGCTGACATCGAGCTTCTTGTTCAGGATGTTTTCGCCGTCGAGCAGGATCTGGCCTTCGGCGCGCTGCTCGGGGTAGAGCTCGAACATCCGGTTGAAGGTGCGCAGCAGCGTGCTCTTGCCACAACCCGACGGGCCGATGAAAGCGGTGACCTTGTTGGCCGGCAGCTCCAGATTGATCTTCTTGAGCGCAAGAAAGCCGCCGTAGTAAAAGTTGAGGTCTCGCACCGAAATCTTGGATTTCTCGGCGGCGGCGGTGTCGACGCGGGCGTCCATGTTGCAGTCCTCGAAAGTTCAGTGCTTGTTGCGGAAGAACACCCGGGCAGCGATGTTGAGCGCCAGCACCCCCAGCGTGATCAGGAACACCCCCGCCCAGGCCAGCTTTTGCCAGTTCTCGTAGGGGCTCATCGCAAACTTGAAAATCGTCACCGGCAGGCTGGCCATCGGCTTGCTCAGGTCACTGGTCCAGAACTGGTTTGACAGCGCGGTAAACAGCAGCGGCGCGGTCTCGCCCGAGATCCGGGCAATCGCCAGCAGTACGCCGGTGATCACGCCGGCCCGCGCCGCCTTGAGGGTGACCGACGAGATCACAATCCACTTGGGCGTGCCCAGCGCATAGGCCGCCTCGCGCAGCGCGTTGGGGATCAGGCTGAGCATGTTCTCGGTGGTGCGGATGACCACCGGGATCACGATCAAGGCCAGTGCCAGCACCCCGGCAAAACCCGAGAAACTCTTGAGCTGCGCCACCACCACCGAGTAGATGAACAGACCGATCACGATCGACGGAGCCGACAGCAAGATGTCATTGATGAAACGGGTAGCCGCACCCAGCCAGGTCTTCTGGCCGTACTCCGCCAGGTAGATGCCGGCCATCACGCCAATCGGCGTTCCGAGCAGCGTGGCCAGGCCGGCCATCATCACCGAGCCAAAGATGGCATTGGCCAAGCCGCCGGTGTCGGCCTGCGGCGGAGGGGTCATCTCGGTAAACACCGCCAGGTTCAGCCCGCCCAGGCCCAGGCGGAAGGTCTCGAACAAGATCCAGGCCAGCCAGAACAGGCCAAAGGCCATGGCACCGATGGCCAGCGTCAGCGCGACCACGTTGCGGCGCTTGCGGCTGCGGTGCTTGGCCAGCCGGGCCGCTTGTTGAACCGGCGTGAAGGTAGACATTGCAGCGCTCATGTGCGGGCCCCCTCGCCCTTGCGCAACTGCGACAGCAGCAACTTGGACAGTGCCAACACCACAAACGTGATGAAAAACAGCACCAGACCGAGGTAGATCAGCGAGGCCTGGTGCAGGCCCTCGCCGGCCTCCGCAAACTCATTGGCCAGGGCCGAGGTGATGCTGTTGGCGGCCTGGAACAGCGATAGCGAATCGAGTTGGTTGAAGTTGCCGATCACAAACGTGACCGCCATGGTCTCGCCGAGCGCCCGGCCCAGGCCCAGCATGATGCCGCCGACCACACCGGCCTTGGTGTAGGGCAGCACCACCCGCGACACCACCTCCCAGGTGGTGGCCCCCAGGCCGTAGGCAGACTCCTTGAGCATCGGCGGCGTGACCTCGAACACATCCCGCATCACCGAGGCGATGAACGGGATCACCATGATGGCCAGGATGATGCCGGCCGACAGCAGGCCGATGCCCACCGGCGCGCCCGAGACCAAGCTGCCCAGAATCGGCACGCCTTTGAAGGCGGCTTGCAGCGGCTGCTGAACGTAGATCGCCAGGATCGGGCTGAACACCAGCAAGCCCCACATGCCGTAGACGATGGACGGCACCGCCGCCAACAATTCGACCGCGATGCCCAAGGGCCGCTTGAGCCAACCCGGCGCCATTTCAGTCAGGAAGATCGCGATGCCAAAGCTCACCGGCACCGCAATCACCAGCGCGATGATCGAGGTCATCACCGTGCCGTAGATCATCACCAGGCCGCCGAACTTCTCTTTGACCGGATCCCAGTCGGCGGACCACAAAAAGCCCAAGCCAAACTGCTTGATCGCCGGCGCAGCGCCGATCAGCAGCGAAACAAGGATGCCCACCAGCAGTGACAGCGTGAGCCAGGCCGCACCATGCGCCAGCACCGAGAACAACTTGTCGGCCCAGGGCGCCACCCGCCGCCGCTCAGGCGGACGCTGGCTGGGCGCCAATCGGTCCGAGATCGGGTAAGGGCGGGCTGGAAGGATTGCTGCCAAGAGGCCTCCGCTGGCTTGGATGGGGCGGCTGGGGGTCGACTGGATGGACGGCGAGATGGACAAACTGAGCGCGGTCCAGCACGCCCGGTCACATCACTTGTAGGCGATGGCCTTGCCGGCCGCATCTTTGAGCTGGGTCGTCCAGTGCTTGCGCACCAGATCCTTGACGGTGGAAGGTAGCGCCACGTAGTCCAAATCGTCCGCTGTCTTGTCACCATTGTTGTAGGCCCACTCGAAAAACTTCAGCGCGTTGCTCGCGTTGGCGGGTTTGTCTTGGGCCTTGTGCATCAGGATGTAGGTTGGGTTGCTGATCGGCCAGGCTTCTTTGCCAGGCTGGTCGGTGGTCACCTGGTAGAAGGTCTTGGTCCAGTCGGCGCCGGCCGCTGCCGCCTTGAAGGCGTCGTCACTGGGTTTGACGAAATTGCCGTCCTTGTTCTTCAGCAACGTGTAGGTCATCTTGTTCTGCTTGACGTAGGCGTATTCGAGGTAGCCGATGGAATTGGGCAGGCGCTGCACAAACGCGGCCACCCCTTCGTTGCCCTTGCCACCCGCGCCGGTCGGCCAGTTCACCGCCGTGCCCTCGCCCACTTTGGCCTTCCACTCCGGGTTCACCTTGGACAGGTAGTTGGTGAAGATGAAGCTGGTGCCCGAACCGTCGGCCCGACGCACCACCGCGATGTCAGCCGCCGGCAAGGGCACACCCGGGTTCAGTGCGGTCAGGGCAGCATCGTTCCACTTGGTGATCTTGCCCAGGAAGATGTCACCCAGCAACCCACCGGTCAGCTTGACCTGGCCCGGCGCGATGCCAGCGATATTGACCACCGGCACCACGCCGCCGATCACGGTGGGGAACTGGATCAAACCGTCTTTGGCCAGCTCTTCGTCAGTCAGCGGCATGTCGGACGCACCGAAGTCCACCGTCTTGGACTTGATCTGCTTGATGCCAGCGCCAGAGCCGACTGACTGGTAGTTGATGCGCACCCCGGTCGCCTTGTTGTAAGCATCTGCCCACTTGGCGTAGATCGGCGCCGGGAACGTGGCGCCGGCGCCGGTGACGTCCTGGGCCAAGGCCAGCGCGGGGGACATTGCAGCGGCCAGCAAGGCAGCGCGAAGCAGAAACGTGGACATGGGCAAGGCCTTTCAGCGTTGGTAGAGCGGATTTTCCGCCACCTCGCCACTGTAGGCAGGCCATGTGACAGCCCTGTGACCGATCGTCATGTTGGCTATTGACGGGTCGCTGTGTTGTCACATGCGCCACTTGGTTTTGTCACATGGTGCGCGTCTGTCCATCCTGGGGCGCCCTGCGGGTGGCAGGGTCGGCAGGCAGGATCGAGTGGCAGCGCCCAGCCCCGCGCCTTCAGCCAGCCAGCGCCGCAGCCACCAGGTGTTCGGCCAGCCGTCGGCCTTGGGCGGCATCACGCGCCTCGACCATCACCCGCAGCACGGGTTCAGTGCCCGAGGCCCGGATCAGAACCCGCCCCAGGCCCGCCAGCTCAGCCTCGACCTCGCGCGTGGCGGCCGCCAGCTGGGTGTTGTGCTGCCAGGTCTTGAGATCGGCCAGGCTGGGCAAACGAACATTGAGCAAGGTCTGCGGGAACAAGGTCACATCTGCCAGCAGGTCCGTCAACGAGGCCTGGGCGCGCTGCGTCGCCTGGAGCACCTGCAGTGCACTGACGATGCCGTCGCCGGTGCTGTGCTTGTCCAGCGCCAGCAAGTGACCCGAGCCTTCACCACCCAGCAGCCAGTTGCGGCTAGCGAGTTCTTCCAGCACGTAGCGGTCGCCCACCTTGGCCCGCACCAACTCGATACCGCGTGCTTTCAGCGCCAACTCGACGGCCATGTTGGTCATCAGCGTGCCAACCGCGCCGCTGATGACCTGGCCCTGGGCCAACCGGTCCAACACCATGGCGTAGAGCAACTCGTCGCCGTTGAACAAACGGCCGCTGCGGTCCACCAGCTGCAGCCGGTCGGCATCGCCGTCCAGCGCGACGCCGTAGTCAGCGCCGTGCTCGGCGACGGCCGCTACCAGCGCCTGCGGCGCGGTCGCGCCAAACCCGGCATTGATGTTGAGGCCATCCGGCTGGCAACCGATGGCCACCACCTCGGCCCCGAGTTCATGAAACACATCCGGCGCAACGTGGTACGCCGCGCCATGCGCTGCGTCCACCACGATCTTGAGGCCGCGCAGCGACATGTGCTTGTCGACCGTGCTCTTGCAGAACTCGATGTAGCGCCCCCGGGCGTCGTCGAGCCGGCGCGCCTTGCCGAGGGTGGCTGAATCGACCCACTGCGGCGGCTCGGCCAACGCGGCCTCTACCGCAAGCTCCCAGTCGTCGGACAACTTCTCGCCCTTGGCCGAGAAAAACTTGACGCCGTTGTCCGGGTAGGCGTTGTGCGACGCGCTGATCACCACGCCAAGGTCGAGCCGCAGCGCCCGGGTCAGGTAGGCCACACCGGGCGTGGGCAGCGGGCCGGTGAGCAAGGTGTCGACGCCGGCCGAGGCCAGGCCGGCTTCGAGCGAGGACTCGATCATGTAGCCCGAAATGCGGGTGTCCTTGCCAATCAGCACCGTCGGGCGGCTGCCACTGCGGCGCAGCACCCGACCCACGGCGTGGCCGAGCCGCAGCATGAAGTCGGGCGTGATCGGCGCCTGGCCGACCGTGCCGCGGATGCCGTCGGTGCCAAAGTATTGTCGGGTCATGTTTCAGTTACCCCTGTTGTCAGGCCGATATTGTCGTTGGGCAGCAAACCGGCGGCGGCCCAGACCTTGAGCGCATCCACCGTGTCCGCCACATCGTGCACACGCAACACTTGTCCGCCGCGCTGCACGCAGGCCAGCGCGGCCACCACGCTGGGCAGGGCACGGTTGGAGACCGGTCTGCCGGTCAATTCGCCCAGGGTGGACTTGCGCGACCAACCCAGCAGCAGCGGCTGGCCCAGCGCCAACAACTCGGCCTGGCATTTGAGCAAGGCCCAGTTGTGCGCGGGGGTCTTGCCAAAGCCGATGCCGGGGTCGAGCACGATGCGGTCGCTAGCCACACCCGCTGCCTTTACCTGCTGCAGCCGCTGGCCCAGCCAGCTCACCACGTCGGTCACCACGTCATCGCCCCCATAGGTCGGGGCCTGTTGCATCACACCCGGCTCGGCCGGCATGTGCATCAGGCAGACGCCGCAATTACCCTGGGCCACCACCGCCGCCAAGGCGCCGGGCCGGGCCAGCGCCCGCACGTCATTGACGATGTCCACGCCCAAGGCCAGCGCCTCGACCATGAGTTCGGGGCGGCTGGTGTCGACCGATACCGGCACACCGAGCGTGACGGCATGGCGCAGCACCGGCAACACCCGCTGGCACTCCTCGGCCAGATCGGGCTGGCGCGCCCCTGGGCGGGTGGACTCGCCGCCGATGTCGAGGATGTCTGCGCCCTCCCGCAGCAGGCGCTCGCAGTGGGCCATGGCCGCACCCGCCTGGGCATGCTGACCGCCGTCGGAAAACGAATCGGGCGTCACGTTGACGATGCCCATCACCTGCGGCCGGCGCAGGTCGATCAGGAAGCGAGAGGTGTGCCAACGCATGGGCAGACTCGTCATAAAAACGGGGCCCGAAGGCCCCGAATCGGGTAGAAAAGGTGCAGCGCGCTCAGACCACGGTGGCCGGTGCAGTGTCGGTACCGACCGGACCACTGCCGCTGGCCGGACCCGAGCCCGATCCACGGGTGCGGTCATTGGCTGTCCAGTCTTTGGGCGGGCGGGGCGTCTTGCCGGTCATGATGTCCTCGATCTGCTCGGCATCGATCGTCTCCCACTCGAGCAGCGCCTTGGCCATGATGTGCATCTTGTCCTGGTTGTCCTCGATGTGCTTGCGGGCAATGGCGTACTGCTCGTCGATGATGCGGCGGATCACCAGATCGACCTTGCGCATCGTCTCCTCGGACATGCTCGTGGTCTTGGTCACCGAACGGCCGAGAAAGACCTCGCCCTCGTTCTCGGCGTAAACCATCGGGCCCATTTCATCGGTCATGCCATAGCGGGTGACCATGTCGCGGGCAATCGCGGTGGCGCGCTCGAAGTCATTGGACGCGCCGGTGGTCATCTGGTGCATGAACACCTCTTCGGCGATACGGCCGCCAAACAACACCGAGATGGTCGAGAGCATGCGCTCCTTGTCCAGGCTGTAGCGGTCGGTCTCGGGCAGTTGCATCGTCACCCCCAGGGCCCGGCCACGCGGGATCACCGTGACCTTGTGCACCGGGTCGGTCTTGGGCATCAAACGCGCCACCAGCGTATGACCAGCCTCGTGGTAGGCGGTGTTGCGGCGCTCTTCCTCGGGCATCACCATGCTCTTGCGCTCGGGGCCCATCATGATCTTGTCCTTGGCCTTCTCGAAGTCGACCATCTCGACCACCCGCGCACTGCGCCGGGCCGCGAACAAGGCCGACTCATTGACCAGGTTGGCCAGATCGGCGCCCGAGAAGCCCGGCGTACCGCGAGCCAAGATGTCGGCACGGATGTCCTGGCCTATCGGCACCTTGCGCATGTGCACGTTGAGAATCTGCTCACGGCCGCGGACATCGGGCAGCGTGACGTAGACCTGGCGGTCGAAGCGGCCCGGGCGCAGCAGCGCGGGGTCGAGAATGTCAGGCCGGTTGGTGGCCGCCATCACGATCACACCGACGTTGGTTTCGAAACCATCCATCTCTACGAGCATCTGGTTGAGGGTCTGCTCGCGCTCGTCGTTGCCGCCGCCCAGCCCCGCACCACGGTGGCGGCCTACGGCATCGATTTCATCGATGAAGATGATGCAAGGCGCGCTCTTCTTGGCCTGCTCGAACATGTCGCGCACCCGGGCCGCGCCCACGCCGACAAACATCTCGACGAAGTCAGAGCCCGAGATGCTGAAAAACGGCACCTTGGCCTCGCCCGCGATGGCCTTGGCCAGCAGCGTCTTGCCGGTGCCCGGAGGGCCGACCAGCAACACACCGCGCGGGATGCGGCCGCCCAGCTTCTGGAACTTCTGAGGGTCTTTCAGAAAGTCAACCAACTCCTTGACTTCTTCCTTGGCCTCGTCGCAACCGGCGACGTCAGCGAAGGTGGTGGAGTTGTTGGCCTCGTCGAGCATGCGCGCCTTGCTCTTGCCAAAGCTGAAGGCACCACCCTTGCCGCCGCCCTGCATCTGGCGCATGAAATACACCCACACGCCGATCAGCAACAGCATCGGGCCCCAACTGACCAGCAGACTGACCAGCAGCGAGGGCTCTTCACGCGGCTTGACGTCGAACTTGACGCCGTTGTTGATCAGGTCACCCACCAAACCCCGGTCGAGGTAGGTGGCGGTGGACCGGATGCGTTTGTCGTCATTGGTGACGGCCAGGATCTCGGTACCGCCATTGCCCTCTTGCAGGGTGACCACCTTGATGCGCTTGGCGCGCACTTCTTCCAGAAAGTCGGAGTACCCGATCATCGAGCCCGACGACACCCCGCGGTCGAACTGCTTGAACACGGTGAAAAGCACGAGTGCAATCACCAGCCAAACAGCGACCTTCGAGAACCATTGATTGTTCACCGCGGCTCCTTTAGCCAATACCGATTGAGATGGTGGCGCCGGCTGCACCGTTGCAGGTTTGCGCATATCGTCCACCCAATCTCACGGCAGATGGGGACGATTCTAAGCGAGTCAAGCCCGTACGATCAGTGGAGAGGCCAGCATTGAAACAGGTGAATTAAGGCTGAATTCAACCCTTCTCAAGCCAGCCTCTTTGCAGCTAGCGCTGACACAGGCTGCTGCGCTCAGATCGGTTTGAGACCGACCCCGACCAGATAAGTTTCAGCTGATTTGTCGCGCGAGGCCTTGGGCTTGATCGGCTTGACCACCCGAAAGTGCTGTTTGAACTGCGTCACCAGCTGGCTGTAGCCGCCACCGTGAAACACCTTGGCCACCAGCACACCGTTGGGCTTGAGGTGGCTTTGGGCAAAGTCCAGCGCCAGTTCGATCAAATGCTCGATGCGGGCGGCGTCCGACACCTCGATCCCGGTCAAGTTGGGCGCCAGGTCGGACACCACCACGTCCACCAGACGCCCCGCAACCAAATCATGCAACTGGGCCAGCACCGCGTCTTCACGGAAGTCGCCCTGGATGAACTGCACGCCCTCGATCGGGTCCATCGGCAGGATGTCGAGCGCGATGATGGTGCCCAGCAACTCGCCCACTGCCGCGCCGCCGGTGCCGGCCGCCTTGGGCGCAAAACGGCGCCGCAGGTACTGGCTCCAGGCGCCAGGCGCCGAGCCCAGGTCCACCACGATCTGGCCCGGCCTGAACAGGCCCAGCGTCTCGTCGATCTCCTTGAGCTTGTAGGCCGCCCGCGCCCGGTAGCCTTCTTTTTTGGCCAGCTTGACGTAGGTGTCATTGGCATGGTCGTTGAGCCAGGCCTTGTTGATCTTCTTGCTTTTGGAATCGATTTTCATGAGCGGGCGATAATAGGCCGATGCCAGCACTTCACTTGACGCCCGCCGAACGCAAAGAAAAGCGTGGCGAAGCCCATCACCTGGACCCTGTCGTCATTATCGGCGGCGAGGGCTTGACGGATGCCATCTTCAAGGAGGCCGATCTCGGTCTGAACGCCCACGGGCTGATCAAGGTGCGGATGTTTTCCGATTCGCGCCCGGACCGTGAGGCTGCCCTGGCCGCTCTGGCCGACAAACTGGGTGCGGCGCCCGTGCAGCACATCGGCAAGCTGCTGGTGCTGTGGCGGCCCATGCCCGAGAAAGACAAGGTCGCCAAAGAGGGCGGCATGTCGGCGCCGCGGGTGGTCAAGATCCTCAAGTTCTCCAAGAGCGGCAACCACCGGGCCCAGATCAAGAAGATCACCGTGTTCGGCAACCAGCGGGTGACAGCAGGCGGCGAGATCAAACGGGTGCGTACCCGCGTAACCAGCGTCAAGAAGAAGGTTCAGGATTGATCTGGGTATAAAACTCGGCCGCCGTGTGGCCGGAGTCATCCGCGAACTTCTTGATCAGGTTGCGAGCGCAAGTCGCCTACGGCGGCTTGCTGCGCCGACCGGCCGCAACCCGCCTAGTGACGCGGTGCAGCAGTCGAACCGGGAGGCATCGCCTCGCTCGCACCGCGCCAGGCCAAGCCCATCACCAGCAGTATCTTGAGACCAAAAAACGCCAGGCTGACCGCGTGCAACTGGCCAAAGCTCAGGGCGCCCTGCCCGGCCCGGGCCGCCGGCAGCAAGGGCTGGATGGCGAAGTAGCCGGCCACGGTGCAAAACACCACCCCCAGCACCAAAAGCATTTCGGTATTCAGCACCGAGCCCCGGTGCTCCTCGGCCAAGTCTCGGGCCCGCGCCCGCTCAGCCGACAGCAGCAAGACCGCCAGCACCAGGCTCAGCCAGGCCTCCTGCACAAAGATGCGGCTGACCACCCGACCGGCGGTGGGGCCATCGAGCGTTGCAAACGGCGCCGGCGTGGCGATCAAGGCCACGCACAGCAGCACGCCGGCCCACAGCGCGGGCAGCAATCTGCGCAAGCGTTCGACCAGCGGCACGCCAGGTTCAGACGTAGCGCACGTCCACGATGTCGTAGCGCTTGACGCCGCCCGGCGCCTGCACCTCGGCCACGTCGCCGGCTTCTTTGCCGATCATCGAGCGGGCAATCGGCGAGCTGATCGAGATCAGCCCCTTCTTGAGGTCGGCCTCGTCGTCGCCGACGATCTGGTAGGTCACTTCCTGGCCGGTGCTTTCTTCTTCCAGATCGACGGTGGCCCCAAACACCACCCGCCCGCCGGCATCCAGCAGGCTCGGGTCGATGATTTGCGCGGCCGCCAGCTTGCTGTCGATCTCCAGAATTCGGCCTTCGATGAAGCCCTGCTTGTCCTTGGCGGCCTCGTACTCGGCGTTTTCAGACAAGTCACCCTGGGCCCGCGCCTCGGAAATCGCCCGGATCACCGCGTGGCGTTCCACGGTCTTGAGCCGGTGCAGCTCTTCCTTGAGCATTTCAGAACCGCGCTTGGTCACGGGGATGGTGGCCATCGGGGCCTCCTGGGGGCAAAGGGATCAGAAAAAACAAATCCGCCGCGCTGGGCACCCGAAACGGGGGCAAAGGCGGCGGAACGAAGGCCGACAACGAATGAAGGCCGCGAGTTTAGTGCAACTCGGCGTGCAAATCCTGCAGGCTGTAGACGCGCATGCCGGCCTGGTGCTTGAGCGCCTCGGTCGCGGCCTCGCAACCGGCCATCGTGGTGTAGTAGGTCACCCGGTTGGCCAGCGCTGCGGTGCGGATGTAGCGTGAGTCGGCAATCGCGGTGCGGGTCTCGTCCACCGTGGTAAAGACCAGCGCAATCTCACCCCCCTTGACCATGTCGGCGATGTGCGGCCTGCCGTCCATCACCTTGTTGACCACCTTGACCGGCACGCCTGCGGCAGCGATGGCCGCCGCCGTGCCCTTGGTGGCCACGACGGCAAAGCCCAGCGCCACCAGGTCACGCGCCACGCCTACCGCGCGCGCCTTGTCACCGTTCTTGACCGTAATCACCACCGTACCCTGGCTCGGCAGGCGCGAGCCGGCGCCAAGCTGGCTCTTGAGCATGGCCTCGCCAAAAGTCCGGCCCACGCCCATCACCTCGCCGGTGGAGCGCATCTCCGGGCCCAGAATCGAATCGACGCCGGGGAACTTGTTGAACGGGAACACCGCCTCCTTGACGCTGAAGTAGGCTGGCACCACCTCGCGCGGCGGCTCGCCGTTGCGGCTTTTCTGGTCGGCCAGCTTCTGACCGGCCATGCAGCGGGCCGCTATCTTGGCCAGTTGCTGGCCGGTGGCCTTGGACACAAAGGGCACCGTGCGCGAGGCCCGCGGGTTGACTTCGAGCACGTAGACCACCGCGCTGTCACCGTCGCCGCTGGTGTCGCCCTGGATCGCAAACTGCACGTTCATCAGGCCCACTACCTTGAGCGCCAGCGCCATCACCGTGGTCTGGCGGCGCAATTCGTCTTGCAGCTTGGCGGGCAAGGTGTAGGGCGGCAGCGAGCAGGCCGAGTCGCCCGAATGCACCCCCGCCTGCTCGATGTGCTCCATGATCGCGCCGATCATCACGGCCTGCCCGTCGCTGATGCAGTCGACATCGACCTCGATCGCGTCGTCGAGAAAGCGGTCCAGCAGCACCGGCGATTTGTCGCTGACACGCACCGCCTCGCGCATGTAGCGCTGCAGGTCCTTGTCGCCGTGCACGATCTCCATCGCCCGGCCGCCCAGCACGTAGCTGGGGCGCACCACCAACGGGTAGCCGATCTCCTGCGCCAGCACCAGGGCCGACTCCTCGGTGCGGGCAGTGCGGTTGGGCGGCTGTTTCAGCCCCAGGGTGTGCAGCAACTGCTGGAAGCGCTCGCGGTCCTCGGCAATGTCGATCGAGTCGGGCGAGGTGCCGATGATCGGCACGCCGGCCTTCTCGAGCTCGAGCGCGAGCTTGAGCGGCGTCTGTCCGCCGTACTGGACGATGACGCCGAGCGGCTTTTCCTTGGCGACGATCTCGAGCACGTCCTCGAGCGTCACCGGCTCGAAGTAGAGGCG
>JANYKR010000230.1 GCA_025358155.1 Betaproteobacteria bacterium | reverse complement strand
TTGTAAAACTATTTACTCAAAGAATTGAAGTGAACTTCACTTCCATGAGCGTTTAAAGTCCAAAAGACTCGACATCTCTACGACATCAAGCTCTCGCCTTCTCACGCCCACGCTTATCGGCTGTTGGTTGTTAAAGAGCTGTGCTTTCAAGCACCTGCCGGCTTGCAGCCGACAAAGAGGTGGGATTATGACGCGCCGTCTTGGCTGTGTCAACCACCTGGCTTTTTGCTTTTCTTCGCCGCCGCTGACTGCGTTAGCGTTAAATCGCATCGAGCCTTGAATTCTGGCACGTCTTGCTGACCGCGTCAACCCAGAATCTCTTTTTGTTCGCCTGCTTGCTGTGGCTGACTTGCTACCTGCCCTTCTGGCAACTCGTCGACTGCAGCCCATGATTGTGGCACAGTTCTTTGAGACTCCTCAAAAAAATCTGCGGCTTGGGCGGATGAACTGCGTCGGGCGTGATGGCTGGCGGCAGGGCTCGCCGATCAGCGCCTCAACCTGCAGCAGGTCGGTGCCCCGCCACCCGCACCAGTGACGCAGGTTCAGGCGGAGGTTGTCCGCTGAGCGCTGCGCTCCTGCGCGCTCAGCCATGCCTGTGCCGGGTCTTCATGCAGCAACACCGCTTGCGCCAGCTTGGCCAGGCGGGTCGTGTCTGATCGCAGCACGCGCTGCTTTACCGCCGAAATCTGACTGGGGTGCATGGACAGGCTGCGCAGCCCCATCCCGAGCAGCAACTCGGTGAAGCCGATGTCGCCGGCCATTTCGCCACAGACGCTGACATGTTTGCCGGCTGCATTGGCAGCATTGATGACGGCAGAGATCAGGCCCAACACTGCCGGATGCCATGGATCGTAGAGGTGGGCGACAGCCTCGTCGGCGCGGTCGATGGCCAGGGTGTACTGGATCAGGTCGTTGGTGCCAATCGAGACAAAGTCGAAGTGTTTGAGCAGCAGCGGCAGGGTCAGGGCTGCTGCGGGCACCTCGATCATGGCGCCGACTTCGACCCGGTTGAAGGCCACACCGGCGTCGCGCAGTTGCTGGCGGGCACGCTCCAGCGCCTCCAGCGTAGCCAGGATTTCGCTGCGGTGCGCCACCATCGGTATCAGCACCTTCACCTTGCCGTGGGCGCTGGCCCGCAGAATGGCACGCAACTGCTGCCGGAACATCGCGGGCTCAGACAGGCTCCAGCGGATGGCTCGCAAGCCGAGTGCCGGGTTGAGCGCATGCTCATGACGCAACTCATGCACCGCCATGCGGTCGAGCGGCTTGTCAGCGCCGATGTCAATCGTGCGGATCGTGACCGGCAGACCCCGCATGGCCTCGACGGCGGCGCGGTAGGCTTCGAACTGTTCGTCCTCGTCGGGCAACTGACCGTCGCGGTTCATGAACAAGAACTCGCTGCGGAACAAGCCCACGCCTACCGCCCCGGCTTTGAGCGCATTGGCGGCGTCGCCGGGCAGTTCGATGTTGGCCAGCAACTCGATGGCCTGGCCGTCCAGCGTGACCGAGGGCATGTGGCGCAGCCGGTGCAGCTTGGCGCGCTCCAGCTCACTCTGGCGCTGGCGGAAGCGGTACTCCTCCAACACGATCGGTGTCGGGTTGATCACCACCACGCCGGTGTCGCCGTCGATGATCAGCCAATCGTCCTGGCGCACCAGGCGGCTCGCCTCCCGGGCGCCGACCACCGCCGGGATGTCCATGCTGCGGGCAACGATGGCAGTGTGCGAGGTGCGGCCGCCCACATCGGTGACAAAGCCCGTAAAGACACTGCCCTTGAACTGCAGCATGTCCGCCGGGGCGATGTCGTTGGCCACCAGCACCAGCGGGTCCTCGCCACCAAAGTCGCGCGCGTGGCTGACCTGGGGCAGCAGCGATTCCTGTTTGGCCAAGGCCCGCAGGATGCGCTCGGCCACTTGCTCGATGTCGGCCTTGCGCTCGCGCAGGTATTCGTCCTCCATCTCGTCAAACTGGCGCGCCAGCACCTCTGTCTGGGCAGTGACAGCCCATTCTGCGTTGTAGTGCCGCGCCTCGATCTAGTGCCGAAGGGCATCGATCAGCATCGGATCGCGCAGCAACATCAGGTGCACGTCGAGCAAGGCTGCCAGCTCGGGCGGTGCGTCCGTCTGCAGGTCACGCTTGAGTGTGCTGAGCTCACTCGCCACCGTGTCGCGGGCCTGGCGCAAGCGGCTGACCTCGGCCGGCGCATGCTCGACTTCGATGAAGTAGTGCGCCACGTCCACCCGGCTGGACGCCACCAGCACGGCCCGTCCGATGGCAACGCCGCGTGAGACTGGCAGACCGAACATCTGGATGCTCATCGGGCAAGCTCTCTGCTACGCATTGCGGGGGTTCGCCATCGGGCGCTGGGCGTGAGCGCGAGGGCTATTGGCCTTCGCCAAACTTGTCGTTGATCAGTGCCAGCAAGGCGGTGTTGGCCGCCTGCTCGTCACTGCCATCGCTCTCCAGCTCGATCTCGCTGCCCAGCCCGGCGGCCAGCATCATCACGCCCATGATGCTTTTGGCGTTGATGCGGCGGCCATTGCGCGACAGGTGGACTTCACACTGGAAGCTGCCCGCCAGCTTGGTGAGCTTGGCCGATGCGCGGGCATGCAGGCCCAGCTTATTGCTGATGGTGACTGTCGATCGAATCATGGCTGATGGGCTTTAGCGCCTGGTTCTGGGGACGGGACACTGCGATTTCCATGACTCCCTGGCGGGCTCCGGCGAGCGCCAGCGTCACCAGTTCGTCGAGCGACTTCTGGCGGTAGTTGAGCGCGCGCCACAACATCGGCACGTTGACGCCTGCCAGCACCCGCATGCCGGGCCGCTCGGCCAGACGCCTGGCAATGTTGCAGGGTGTGGCCCCAAAGACATCGGTGAGCACCAAGGTGTCGGCCGTGCCCAAATTTCCCAGCAGTGCCATCGCCTCGGCCTCATAGGTCTCGGTGTCGGCACCGGCCGGTATGTCGTAGACGCCGATCGCAGCCGCGGCTTCAGGAAAAGCATGCGTGGCCGCTGCCCGCAAGGCACTGGCCAGCGGCGCATGGGCGATGATGAACAGGCCGGTCATGGGTCAGCAGCGTGAGGGTAGGCGGGCGAACGGCGGATTATCCGCTCGACCGGTCAGACGCCAGCGCGCGGCCCGGGCCGGGCCGGGACCGTTGATAGCGCTGCAGCCCATGGCGCCAGACAAACGACAACGCACAAGCCAGTGCAAATGCGCCAAAGCTCAGCCGGTAGGCCGACAGCGGCGCGAGCCCCAGCGAACGCAACGCGTCCAGCGCAAGGCCGATCAGCCACTGCAGCGAGAACACGCCGGCAAAAATCATCAGGTTGAAGGCCGACAAGGCACGCCCGGCCAGCGCCGCCGGGAAGGCCTGACCCAGCGCCGGCTGACTGAGCGAGACCACGCTGGCGCAAACACACCACAGGGCCCAGAGCAGCGGTCCGGCTTGAGGCCCCAGCCAGACGATCAGCCCCAGGCACAGCACATTGGCCGGCCAGGCCACGGCAATCAGTCGCTCGCCGGCCCAGCCAGCCCGGATCAGCCGGGGCATCAGAAGGCCCCAGCAAAAAAAGGCCAGCAGCATGGCGAGGTTGACGATGAACAGGCCCTGGGCCGCGCCCACCGCACTGCGGCCAGTGACCTGGGTCAGCCAGGGCCCGATCCACAGCGACTGCATGGCCAGCAAGCCGCCATAGACAAAAAACCCCATGGGCGCCATGCGCAAGAATGCCGGGTGGGTGAAGACCTGGCGATAGCCACCGGCCTCCACACGGGCCGGCCCGCTGCTGCGCATGTCGGCCGGCACCAGGCGCCAGATCAGCAGGATCGCCAGCGCCAGCAACGCCGCCACCACCACAAACAAGCCCCGCCAACCCAGCACCGGCAGCAGCCACTGCACCGGCAAGGTGGACGCCAGCATGCCCAGCGAGCCGGTCATCAACATCCAGGAATTGGCCCGCAGCTGGGTCTCGCTGGTAAGCAGACGTCGAAAGCAGGTGAGCGGCGCCATCAGGCAGGCGGCGACACCGGCGCCGATCAGCAAGCGCGCGCCCAGCAATTGCGGCAGGCTGCGCGCCGCAGCAAAGGCCAGGCAGCCCAGCACTGCCACCGCCAAAAAGGCCATCAAAACCCGTTTGGCGCCCCAGCGGTCGAGCGCACTGCCCAGCGGCAGTTGCAGCGCGGCGAAGCCCATGAAGTAGGCACCGGCGAGCAAACCGAGCTGGCCGGCAGCCAGGCCGAGTTCGGCGCTGAAGACCGGTGCCAGCGTGGCCGTGACCGCGCGCACCAGGGCCGAAAAGAAGTAGGCGAAGGCAAAAGCGGCAAACACCGCAGCGGCCTGTGCGCGGCTGAACGACACGGCCTGGGTTGCGGACCAGGGTTCAACCAGAACCGGACCGGGCAGTGGGGTGCCGACCGCGCCGGTCACGGCGGCAACTCGATCGCATCAAAAAAAGTCTTGCCCAGCGACTCAGCCGCCACCGGCCCGACCAACGTGGCCTGAAACACCCGCATGCCGTGGGCAAAGACCAGCACCTGCTCCCGAACCGGCTGGCCGTCGGCCAACTGGCCCCGTAACTGCCACCAGCGCGCTGCTGGCTGGGGCGTCATGCCGGTCACTGCGGCCGCACGCTCCGACTCCACCACGCCTTGCACATTGATGCGCGCCGCCTCGCCCAGCGCAGCCAGCGCCGGGCCCACCCGGGCCGGGTCGGCCATGTCGGCCGAAGCGATGGCAAAGCTGTGCGGGCCTGCGCTGCAGACCATCAGACTCATTGCAACCGCCGAGCCCGCCAGCGTCACTTGTCGCACCTGGGTAGACGGCCGGCATGGCCAGGCGGCCACCAGGCCCCAACCCTCGGGCCGGACCTGGCGCCAGTCGAGGCTGGGCGAACAAGCCGCCAGCAGCGCCAGCAACACGGTCAGCGTCAAGGCCGGCAGGCGGGTCAGACCTGGAGCGTCGGCAAGGCCCGCCCGGTCAGCCACCAAACACCTTGCGCAAGATGGCACTGCCGGTGCCGATCGGGTCAGCGCGGATCTTTCGCTCCTCCTCGCCGATCATCAGGTACAGCCCGTCCAGCGCCTTGGCGGTGACATAGCGCTGAACATTGGACTCATCGGCCTTGAGCAAGCCGAGCTTGGCGGCGGGTCCGGCCACGGCATTGAACTTCTCCACCAACGCCACCCTTTCGGTTTCACGCGAGACGATGGGCAGGAACTGCTCGGTCAGCGGCGCCCGGGTCTTGCGTGCAAAGTACTCGGTGACCGATTGCTCACCGCCGCGCACGATGCTGATGGCATCACTCACCGAGATCGCCTTGGCCGTGCTGACCAGCAGGGTGCGGGCCTGCGGCATGGCGGCTTCAGCAGCGCGGTTCATGGCCGTCACCAACTCGTCGACCTTGTGTTGCTGGCCGGTCGCCTTGAGCAGCCTGGCCGCGTCTGCCAAGCCGCCAGGCAAGCCGATGCGTACCTTGGGGTTGCCCAAAAAGCCGTCGCTGCGGCCCAGCGAGCCGATGGCGGCAGTGGCGCCACGCTCCATCGCACTGCGGATGCCCAACGAGGCGTCGCCCTCGGTCAGGCCGGCAGCCCAGGCCGGGCCAGTGGCCCAGGCGCTGGCGCCGACACCCGCGCCTACCCGCACGGCGCCGCGCAACAGCGCACCGAGCGGCAACAGCGCGGCCGTAAACTGCCTTCTTTGCATCGAGGTCTCCACCATGAATGTCTCCCGTCGCTATCTTGCCATCGCCGCCCTCGCACTGGCGGCGCTGGGGGCGCTGGTGGCTGCGGCGGCGCTGCGACCAGGGTGGCCGGCCGGGGGCTTGGCCAGCGCGCCGCAGGTGGACTACACCTTGCTCGATGGCCAGCGGCACAACACTGCGGGTCTCAAGGGCCAGGTGGTGCTGGTCAACTTCTGGGCCACGAGCTGCAGCAGCTGTGTTGCAGAAATGCCCGAGATCGCCGCCACCCATCAAAAATTCAAGGCGCTGGGCTTCCAGACCTTGGCGGTGGCGATGCAGAGTGACCCACCGGCGCTGGTGGCCGAGTTTGCCCTACGTCGCCAACTGCCCTTTGGCGTGGTGATCGACAACACCGGCGAAATCGCCCGCCGCTTTGGCGACGTACAGCTCACGCCCACCAGCTTCCTGATCAACCGGCGCGGCGAGATCGTCAAGCGCTTTGTCGGTACGCCGGACTTTGCAGCGCTGCAAGCCCTGGTGGCGCAGTTGCTGGCCGAGGTGACGCCGGCCGATGCTTGAGCGGGCTGCCGCCGGGCAACACCACTACCGCAAGGCGGTGCGCAAGAACTCCAGCATTTGCGACCGCGACGCGGCCCGCGCCTCGGGCTGACCGCCCACGTGCACCCCCGCACCGGGGTGCACGCCGTTGGGCACGTCTGACCTCAGCGCCACCGGCGCCAGGCCGTCAAAGCCGTGGAAGGCGCCAGGGAAGACACTGATCTGCGGGGCCGGCACAACCGCCGGGCCGGATGCGGCGGGTGCGGCGGGGGCGGCGGGTGCCGACAGTGCAGTGGCAGTGGCGGCAGCAGCGCTGCGCACCAGGGCCTCGCAGGCTGCAGCCGGGGTCCAGTCGTCGGCCTCGCCCACCAGCAGCAGCAAGGCCGCGCTGGGGGTGTAGCCTGCGCGCAAATCAGATTCGCAGCCAGGGTAAAAGGCAACGGCGGCGCGCGCTGGGGTGGCAGCACTGGCTACCTCGGCATGTTGGCGGTTGGTGGCCGCGAGCACCGCGCTACCGCCGTTGGACCAGCCCAGCAGCGCCAGCCGTTGCGCGTCCACCCCCGGTTGATGCGCCAGCCAGGCCAGCGCACCCAGCGCGTCGCGCCGGCGCTGGGTCATCGTGACGGCGCGGGTACCGAGCTTCTGGGTGCAAATCTGTGTCGCGCCCCGGGCGCCAAAGGAGTCGAGCACCAGCACCGACCAACCCTGGCCATTGAGCAGCGCGCTGTACTCACGCATGCGCAGCGACAGCCGGCCCTGCCGGTCAAACGCGCCGCCACAGCCGTGCATCAAGACCAAGGCGGGCCGAGGGCCACCGGCGCCCGGCACAGCGCCGGGCACAGCACCGGGCTCCGCGTCAGAAACCACCGGGAACCAGTGCGCTGACAGCAGCAGCGCCTGACCGTCAACCCGGTCGAGGCTGGGCACCCGGATCTGCGCCGGCACCGGTATTGCCACCCCGGCGGCCGCCTCGCCAGGCACCGGCTGGGCCCGCAGCGCGGTGGACAGCAGCGCGGTGGACAGGCATGCGCCCCAAAACCACGCCCTCGCCGCCCCGGCCAGGACCGATCGGCGCGGGCGATGTGCCACGCCGTGCGCAGCCACCGGACTAGACCACACCCGCGCCCACTGCCTGCTGGTCGGCGTGGTAGCTGCTGCGCACCATCGCACCCACGGCGGCGTGGCTGAAGCCCATCAACCTGGCCTCGGCCTCGAACATCTTGAAGGTGTCCGGATGCACGTAGCGGCGCACCGGCAGGTGGTGACCGCTGGGTGCGAGGTACTGACCGATGGTGAGCATGTCGATCTGGTGCGCCCGCATGTCACGCATCACTGCCAGGATCTCGTCATCCGTCTCGCCCAGGCCGACCATCAAGCCGCTCTTGGTCGGCACAGCGGGGTGCAGCGCCTTGAACTTCTTGAGCAGGTTCAGGCTGAAGGCGTAGTCGCTGCCGGGCCGGGCCTCCTTGTACAGGCGCGGCGCGGTCTCCAGGTTGTGGTTCATCACGTCGGGCGGCGCGGCCTTGAGGATCTCCAACGCCCGGTCATCGCGGCCCCGGAAGTCGGGTACCAGCACCTCGATGCGGGTGGCGGGCGACAAGGCCCGCACCTGCTGGATGCACTCGACAAAATGGCCGGCGCCGCCGTCCCGCAGGTCGTCGCGGTCGACGCTGGTGATGACAACGTACTTGAGCTTGAGTGCGGCAATGGTCTTGGCCAGGTTCAGCGGCTCAGCGGCGTCCAGCGGGTCGGGCCGGCCGTGGCCGACATCGCAAAACGGGCAGCGCCGGGTGCACTTGTCGCCCATGATCATGAAGGTGGCCGTGCCCTGCCCAAAACACTCGCCGATGTTGGGGCACGACGCCTCCTCGCAAACCGTGTGCAGCTTGTGTTCGCGCAGGATCTGCTTGATCTCGTAAAAGCGGGTTGTCGGGCTGCCGGCCTTGACGCGAATCCAGTCGGGCTTCTTGAGCGTCTCAGCCGCAACGATCTTGATCGGGATGCGCGAGGTCTTGGCCTGGGCCTTTTGCTTGGCGCTGGCGTCGTAGTCAGCGGCAGGCGCGGCAAGGTGCACGGTGTTGTCGGTGGCCATGGGGGATGCTCGCCCTGGGGCGTCAAAAAATTGAAGGATGTCAGGGCGTGAGCTGCGTCGCCAGGCGCTCGCCCAGCTGACGCGCCACGGTGGACCAATCGGTAACGACCCCCAGTTTAGCGAGGTCCACCGTTTGCAATCCGAAGTAGCCACAGGGGTTGATGCCGCCAAACGGTGCCAGGTTCATCGCCACATTCAGCGCCACGCCGTGGTAGCTGCAATGCCGGCTCACCTTGATGCCCAGCGCGGCCACCTTGCCCAAGCCGCGAAACGGGTCGGTCGCGTCCGCCGGCCCGGTGAGTGCAGCATGGCTGTGCGGATCGGCCAGCCGGACGTAGATGCCGGGCGCACCCGCCACACGGTGACCGGTGATGTGGTGGGCTTCCAGCACCTTGAGCACCGCGTGCTCGATCCGGTAGACGTACTCCTTGACATAGATGCCCAGGCGCTTCAAGTCGATCAGTGGGTAGGCCACCACCTGGCCCGGGCCGTGGTAAGTGACCTGGCCGCCGCGGTTGCTGGCGACGACGGGAATGGCCCCCGGGTTCAACAGATGTTCAGGCCTGCCGGCCAGTCCCTGGGTGTAGACCGGATCGTGCTCGACCAGCCAGATTTCATCGGGTGTGTCGGGGCTGCGGCTCTCGGTGAAAGCCCGCATGGCCTGCGCCGTGGCGTCGTAGGGCTGGCGGCCGAGCAAGACCTGCTTCATCGCAACACCCCCAGCTACAGCACCACCTTGACCATCGGGTGGGTGGACAGCGTGCGGTAGAGCTCGTCGAGTTGCTCGCGGCTGGTGGCCGTCACCGTGACGGTGATGCCCAGGTAGCGGCCACCGCTGCTGCTGCGGATCTCAACCGTCGCCGGGTCGAAACCGGGGTCGAACTGCCGTGTCACCGCCAGCACCGCCTCCAGAAACCCCTCCACCTGCGCGCCCATCACCTTGATCGGGAACGCGCTGGGGTAGGTGATCAGGGACTGTTCGGGTGGGATGACAGGCGGGATGACGGCCGGAGCTTTCGGCGTGAGCTTGGGCGGATTCATGCTGCGCCTGCGCTCAGATCGACTGCACGACCTTGGCCCGCTGGTAGGCCTCGTAAAGCCGGCCGTAGACCGGGCCGGGCTTGCCGCGCATCGCGCCGTGACCCACGCCCTCGCCGTCGATCCGAGTGACGGGCAAGATCTCCTTGGTGGCCGAGCTGAGCATCACCTCGTCGGCGCCCAGCACGTCGGCCTCGGCGATGGGGCGCAGGTTGTAGGCAATGCCCACCTCCTCGCACAGCTCGGCCAGCAAGTCGTAGCGTATGCCTTCGAGCACATGGTCGCCCTTGGGCGGGCCCAGCAGCGCGCCCTCGTGCACCACCCAGACGTTGCTGGCCGACGCCTCGGTCAGCCAGCCGTCGCGGAACAGGAGAGTCTCGGCCGCGCCGTGGTCGGCCGACATCTGCCGCGCCAGCACATTGCCCAGCAGCGAGATGCTCTTGATGTCGCCGCGCTCCCACCGGAAATCGCGTGCGGTGATGCAGGCCACACCGTGGTGGCGGGTCTCGACCGTTGGCGGCTTCATCGCGCTGGTCATCACGAACACCGTGGGCGTGAGACCCTCGGGCATGACATGGTCGCGCAGTGCCACGCCCCGGGTGATCTCGATGTAGACCAGCTGATCCTCGGCCGGCTGCGCCGCCACCAGTTCACGCACCAGCCGCAGCCAGCTCTCCCGGGTGTGCGGGTTGGGGATGCGCAGCTTTCCCAGGCTGCGCTGCATGCGCGCCATGTGCTCGTCGAAGCAGAACAGGCGCCGGCCGTAGACCGGGATCACCTCGTAGATGCCGTCGCCAAAGATGAAGCCCCGGTCCAGCACCGACACCTTGGCATCGCGCAGCGGGAGGGTCTGGCCGTTCAGGTGGCAGAGGGTTTCGGGGAGCAGGGTCACGGCGGCCTTTCAGGCAAGCGCTGCGGTCAACAAGGCATCACGCGGTGGGGCAGCGGGTCGGAACACAGCTTAGCCGATGGCCGGCCACGGCGGTTTGACCGAACCCCGCGTCAGCTCACTTCATTTGATCCAGAGCCGGATCGAGTCCCAGGCCCGGCCCAGCAAGCCGGCTTGCGGCACCGCCTGCAGCACGACCAGCGGCAGGCTGGCGATCTTGACGCCGGCGGCAGTGCTGACATCGAGCGTGCCCACGCGTTGGCCGGCCGCAAGCGGCGCCACCAGCGGGTCGGTGCGGCTGATCACGGTCTTGAGCTTGTCACCCTCGCCCTTGGGCACGGTGACCACCATGGGCTGTGCGGCGCCCAGCGCGGCGGTGGGCTGCTGGCCCTTCCAGACCGGCACCTGCGCCACCGGCTTGCCGGCCTCGAACAGGCGCACATCGTCCCAGGCGGTCCAGCCCCAGTTGAGCAGCTTCTGGCTTTCGCTGGCGCGCCCCTCGCGCGAGGTTGCGCCCATCACCACGCTGAGCAGCCGGCGCTTGCCGTTGGGCATGTCGCGCTGGGCGCTGGCAACCAGGCAGTAGCCGGCGGCGTCGGTGTAGCCGGTCTTCATGCCGTCGATCGACGGGTCGCGGCCCAGCAACATGTTGCGGTTGTCTTGCTTGATGTTGTTGAAGCTGAAGTGGCGCAAGCCGTAGTAGCTGGCGTAGTACTCGGGAAAATCGCGCAGCACATGAGCCGCAATCACCCCCAGATCGCGCGCGCTGCTGTAGTGGCCGGCCTCGGTCAGCCCGGTGACGTTCTTGAACTGGCTGTTCTTCAGGCCCCAGGCCTGGGACTGGCGGTTCATCATCGCCACAAACCCGTCGAGCGAGCCGGCCACGCCCTCGGCCAGCGCCACCGCCGCATCGTTGCCCGAGACAGCGATCATGCCGCGCAGCAGTTCGTCCACCTTGGGCGTCATCTTGGGGTCGATGAACATCAGCGAGCCGCCACCCTTGCGCTCGGCCCAGGCCCGCAGCGACACCGGCAGGGTCTGCTCCAGCGTCAGCTTCTTGGCCTTGAGCGCGTCAAACACCAGCCAGGCCGTCATCAGCTTGGTCAGCGAGGCCGGGTCGGCCTGCACGTCGGGCGCACGTTCGGCCAGCACCTGGTCGCTGTTGATGTCGATCAACAGGTAGCTCTTGGCGGCAATCTCGGGCGCTTGCGGGGCCTGGGCCCAGGCGGTGGTGACAGTGGCCAGGGCCAGTACAAAGGCAAACAGTCGTGTCATCGGGGTCCGAACAAGAAAGTGGCCAACACAAAACAGGGGCTGGCGCGGGGTGGGCACGGCTGATCTGGCCGCAGGCTCAAACGTGCCAGGCCTGCATCAACTGTTGCTTGAGCAGCGTGAGTTGCCCGTGGAAAAAATGACCGACGCCCGGTAGCACGATCACCGGCAGCACCTGGGGCCGGGCCCAGTCCAGGGTGGACTGCAGCGGCACCACCTCATCGGCCTCGCCGTGGATCACTATGGTGTCGGGCGCGACAGTGGCCGGCATCTCGAAGCGGCTGGTGGCCGGGCCGACCAGCACCAGCCGTTCGACCGGCGCGCTGACCGCCAGCCGGCCCGCAGCCTGCGCAGCCACGTAGCCGCCAAAAGAAAACCCGCCGAGTGCCAGCGGCAGCCCTGGCAATTGCGCACGCTGGGCGGCGATCACCGCCAGCGCGTCGTCTATCTCGCCCCGGCCCTCGTCCCAGGTGCCCGCCGAGCCGCCTACGCCGCGAAAGTTGAAGCGAACCGCCCGATAACCCAGTTGCACAAAGGCGCGTGCCAGCGTGATCACCACCTTGTTGTCCATCGTGCCGCCAAACTGCGGATGCGGGTGGCACAGCACCACCATGCCGCGCAGCGCTGCGCCTGGCGCTGCGGCGGGTTCATCGACCGCGCATTCGACAGCGCCGGCCGGGCCGGCCACGCGCTCGCGGCGGGTATCGGGCTTCATCGCCGGTTGGGGCCGGGCAAGGGCGCCGGGTTCATCGGCCAACGTCCGGCGCCAGACGCAGGCGCTCGACCACCCGGCCGCTTTTCAGGTGCGACTCAACGATCTCGTCTACATCGTCGGCATCGACAAAGGTGTACCAGACTTCCTCGGGGTAGACCACCGCCACTGGCCCGCCCGCGCAGCGATCCAGACAGCCCGCCTTGTTGACCCGCACGCCCCCGGGCCCGGCCAGGCCAGCAGCCTTGACTTGCTGCTTGCAGCGGTCAAAGCCGGCCTGCGCGCCCTGCGCAGCGCAGCAGCCCTCGCCAGGCTTGCGCTGGTTGAGGCAAAAGAAAATGTGGTGCTTGTAGTAACCCATGGCACGCTGATTGTAGGGAGCCAGGGGAAACCCGAGCCCATCAGCCCAGCCTCAGGCCTCTGCCACACGCCCCAACAGCCAGGCCAGCGCGGCATACGGCCAGAGCCAGCCCACCCACTGCGCCAGGCCGTGAAACCGCACAAATTGCCCTTGCTCCCAGCCCTGCAGGCTTTGCGCAAAGTAGGGGTCGGTGGGCGCCTGGTGAATCAGCACCACCAGGCCTGTCAAGGCCACCAAGGCCAGCGCACCCGCCAGGCGCGGACGCAAACCCAGGCCCGCCACCGCCAGCGCCAGCGCAACCACCATCGCCGCCAACGTGCCCGGCGTGCGCCAGGCGAACGCATGCATGGGGCCGAAATTGAGCGCGGTCGACAAGGTGGTGGCGCCCACCGCCACTGCAGCCAGGCCCAGGGCCAGGCCAAGCCGACGCCAGCCCGGCCGAGCTGCGGCAAAGGCCAACAAGCAAGGCGACAGCAAGCCCAACACCACGGCCAGACCCTCTGCCAGCGGCGACAAGGCCTGGTCGGGTACGTCCACCGCCTCCAGCCAGGTGGATGCGGACGCCGCCCAGGGCACGTCCTCCAACAGATTGACCAACCGGATTCGCAAGGCTTCGCCCACCTGGCCGAGACCCAGCGGCACCGGCACCGGAAACAACAAGGCCACCGGCCACAGCAAGAGCAGGGTCAGCGCACCGCCATTGCCGGGCTCCAGCCAGCGCTTGCGGCCGGCCTGCCAGCGTTGCAACCAGCCCCAATGGTGGCCAAGCAGCGCCAGCAGCGCGCCGCCGGCCGCGCCCGCGCTGTTGGTCACCCAGTCCAGCGACGAGGGCACGCGCTGCGGCAGCAGATGCTGGGTCACCTCCATCGCGTAAGACAGCACGCTGGCAGCGGCCAAAGCACCGAGCATGGCCACAACAACGCCCTGCCCCTGGCGCAAGCGCAACACCGTCAACAACAAGCCCAGAGGGCCATAGGCCAGCAGGTTGCTGCTGATGTCGAAGGGAATGAAGTAACGCGGCCAAGGCAGGCGCAGCAACTCCTGCGCCGGCAGCCCCGGCGGCCAGCGCCAGCCAGTGAACGGGTACAAGCTGGCGTAGACGATCAAGGCAGCCCAGGCCCAGGCCAGCGGCAGAGCCGCGCTTGGGTGGGTCTGCGGGCCTGGGCCAAGCAAACCTGCTGCCGATTGCCTGCGCGCCATTCGAGCCCCTGCCTCAGAACGGCTTGACCACCGCCAGCACCACGATGACGGTGAACAACAGCACCGAGACCTCGTTGAAAATCCGGAACCATCGGTGGCTGCGCCGGTTGGCCAACTGCTCAAACCGCCGCAAGTGGCCCCGGCACAGGTGCAGATAGCCAATCACCGCCACCACTGCCACCAATTTGGCATCCAGCCAGTAGCTCCCGGCAAATCGGTCGGCGCCAAATCCCAGCCAAAGCCAGAATCCCAGCGCCAGCGCCACCAGCATCAGCAAATTGGCAAATCGGTAGAGCTTGCGCGCCATCAGCAGCAGGCGCTCGCGCTCGGCATGGCTGTCGCTCGGCACCATCGCCAGGTTGACAAAGATGCGCGGCAGGTAGAACAGGCCGGCAAACCAGCTCGCCACAAACACGAAGTGGAGGGCCTTGATCCAGAGGTAGGCTGAGCTCATCGGCCCGATTATGGTGGCCGGGCACGGCAGAGCGGGTCGCCACCCGGCCAGCGGCCGGACGCTGATTTGGCCGACTTTGGGCCGGCACAAAAAAGAACCCCAGTCACCAGGACTGGGGCGAGAAGCCTTGCCGCCACTGGGACGCCAAGACACCTGCTCAGGGAGGAAAAGCAGGGGGCGACCACCTCACAGCGGCCAACCCGATGACAATATTAGCAGATTGCCCTGCCGGCGCGAGTGGCCTGGCACCGGACAACCGCGCATAAATACCGGCCCGAGCCAGACAGGTATTTGGCTTGCAGCTACGCTCGGCAATCCGCCCAACGCCGCTTTTGGAGACCTCCAGACATGACCCTGCCACCCCTGCCCCACTTCCCGGCCAGCCGACCTCGCCGGCTGCGCCGCGACGCCTTCACCCGCGACCTGGTGCGCGAGCACCGGCTGCATGCCAGCGACCTGATCTTCCCGGTCTTTGTGCAAGAAGGCGTGGGCCAGGCCCAGGACGTGGCCAGCATGCCCGGCGTGCAGCGCCTGTCGATCGACCGGCTGATGCCACTGGCCGAGCAATGCGTGGCCTTGGGTGTGCCGGTGATGGCGCTGTTTCCGGTGATCGATGCGGCGCTCAAGACACCCGACGGCATCGAGGCCACCAACCCGGACGGCCTGGTGCCGCGCGCGGTGCGGGCACTCAAAGACCGGTTTCCTGCGCTGGGTGTGCTGACCGATGTGGCGCTCGACCCCTTCACCTCGCACGGCCAGGACGGCCTGCTCGACGACACCGGCTACATCCTCAATGACGCCACGGTGGCGATGCTGACCCGCCAGGCGCTGGTGCAAGCCGGCGCCGGTGTGGACATCGTCGCGCCCAGCGACATGATGGACGGCCGCATCGGTGCGATCCGCCAGGCGCTGGAGGCCCACGGCCACATCCACACCCGCATCATGGCCTACAGCGCCAAGTACGCGAGCGCCTTTTACGGCCCGTTTCGCGACGCGGTGGGCAGCGCGGCCAACCTGGGCAAGAGCGACAAGAAGGCCTACCAGATGGACCCGGGCAACAGCGACGAGGCGCTGCGCGAGGTGGCGCTGGACATCGCCGAGGGCGCGGACATGGTGATGGTCAAGCCCGGCATGCCCTACCTCGACATCGTGCGCCGGGTCAAGGACACCTTCCGCGTGCCTACCTTTGCCTACCAGGTCAGCGGCGAGTACGCGATGCTCAAGGCCGCGGCAGCCAATGGCTGGCTGGACCATGACGCGGTGATGATGGAGTCGCTGCTGGCCTTCAAGCGCGCCGGCGCCGACGGTGTGCTGACCTACTTTGCGCTCGACGCTGCGCGGCTGTTGCGGCGGGGCTGAGCGGGCCACCGGGGCCTGTGTCGCTGCCGACCCCAGTGAGCACGGTGGGCGCGCTCAGCGTGCGTAGGGGTCGGCCAGCCCTAGCCCGAGCAGGATTTCGGTCTCCCGAGCCTCCATCGCCGCCGCCTCGTCCTCGGCTTCATGGTCGTAGCCCTGGGCATGCAGCGCGCCGTGCACCAGCAAGTGGGTGATGTGGTCGGCCACCGCGATGCCGAGTTCGGCCGCTTCGCGTTCGACCACGCCGGCCGCCAGCACCAGATCGGCCAGCACCACCGGTTGGTGTTGGTAGTCGAAGGTCAGCACGTTGGTGGCGTAGTCCTTGCCGCGAAAGTCGCGGTTCAGCGCCTGACCCTCGGCGTCATCGACAAACCGCACGCTCAATTCGGCCGGCAGCTCCAGCGCCGCGCGCAGGCAGCGGCTGACCTTGTGGCGCGGCAGCAGCGCGCGGTGGCGGGCGTCGGCAAACTGCAGCGACAGGCTGAGTTCGGGGCGTGGGCTGCGGCTCATGCTGACTTGGCCTGACCCGCCTGGGCAGCGTCATAGGCCTCGACGATGCGCGCCACCAGCGGGTGGCGCACCACGTCAGTAGAGGTGAAGTGCGAAAACGCGATGCCCGCCACGCCGCCCAGCACGTTGGCCGCCTCGACCAGGCCGCTGCCGGCACCCCGCGGCAAATCTACCTGGCTGACATCGCCCGTGACCACGGCCCGTGAACCAAAGCCGATGCGGGTCAGGAACATCTTCATCTGCTCGGGCGTGGTGTTCTTCGCCTCGTCGAGGATCACGAACGAATGGTTGAGCGTGCGCCCGCGCATGAAAGCCAGCGGCGCGATCTCCAGCAAGCCCTTCTCGAAAGCCGCGGTCACCCGCTCCTGCCCCATCAGGTCGAACAACGCGTCGTAGAGCGGGCGCAGGTAGGGGTCGACCTTCTGCGCCAGATCGCCGGGCAAAAAACCCAGGCGCTCACCCGCCTCCACCGCTGGTCGCGTCAGCACGATGCGCTGCACGCTGCTGCGCTCGAGTGCATCTACCGCGCAGGCCACCGCCAGAAAGGTCTTGCCGGTTCCGGCCGGCCCGATGCCGAAGGTGATGTCGTGAGCCAGGATGTTGCGCAGGTACTGCACCTGGTTGGGCGTACGGCCGCGCAAGTCGCCGCGCCGGGTGTGCAGCTCGATGGCGTCGGCGCCGGCCGGCAAAGCCAGTTCAGAACCGCCGTCGGCGGCGGTGCCGGGGTTGGCGCCACGGGCCTCGACCAGCGCGAGCTGCAGCGCCTCGGCCGGAATGGCCCGGGCGGCCAGGGTGTAGAGCGACTGCAGCAACGCCAGTGCTCGGCGGGCGGCGCCGCGCTCACCGTCCACCCGGAACGCAGCGCCCCTGCGGCTGATGTGCACCGCCAAGGCTGCCTCGACGGCACGCAAATGGCCGTCGAAAGCGCCGCTCAGGTGCGCCAATCGGGTGTTGTCTGTGGGTTCGAAGACGTGGCGAAGGATCACTGAATTGGGCGCGCGGGCGCGGGCAAAGGGCTGCTGAAGCCCTGGATTCTCCAACGAACGGCCAGCCCGCGCATGCCAGACAATCTGCGGCCATGGCCGCTGCGTCCTCATCGATCACCCCGTCCAGAGCAACACTGCCGCAGTGGCTCGGACGCGCCGCGTGTCGACTGATCCTCTGCCTGGGCACCCTGGCCGGCACGGGTGTTTCACTGGCCCTGCCAGCCAGCCCGGCTCAACCCCCAACCACCGTGCAGTGGCTGCGCCAAGCCCAGACCCAGGCAGGCAGCGGCGCCCAGCCGCCGCAGGACTGGACCGACGCCCGCACGGTCAGCCTGCCCGACGAATGGACCGCCGGCCGCGCCGGCGCCCAGGGCGAGGCCTGGTACCGGTTGAAGCTGGCCGGACCGGCTGCCGACACCGCGCCGCAAGCCGCCCCGGATGACCGCCTGTACGGGCTTTATGTCGAGCGGGCTTGCAGCGTGCTGCAGGTCTGGCTCAACGGCCACTTGCTGCACGAGGGCGGCAGCTTTGGCGAGCCGGTCAGCCGCAACTGCCACCGGCCGCAACTGGTGTCGGTGCCGGCCGCGCTGCTGCTGGCCGGGCCCAACACGGTGACCCTGCGGATCAAGGGTTACACCCTGGCCCAGGTCAGCTCGCGCCTGCGGGTGGGCGGCCTGTCAGAGCTGGAGTTCGGGCCTTACGAGGTGATGGCCGCGCACCATGCCCGGCGTCTGGTGTTTGCGATCCGCCTGCCCGAGGTGATGAGCGGCGCGCTGGTGCTGATGGGCAGCTTCATGTTTGTGATGGGCTGGTTCAACCGGGCGCAGAGCCACCTGGCCTATTTCGGCGCGCTGATGGTGGGTTGGTCGCTGTTGCTGGCCCGGCTGTGGGCCACCGATCTGCCGTTGTCCAACGCCGCCGTCGAACTGGCACTGGCCGCGTTGATGGGCTTTGTCACGCTGGCCGCCGTGCAGTTCTTGATGCGTTACGCAGGCCACCGGCTGCAGTTGCTCAACATTGCCTTGCCGGTGCAGTGTGCGCTGCTGCCACTGTCGCTGCTGGCGGCCGGACCGTCGCGGCTGTACGCGGCAGCGGGAGTCTGGTCGGTGCTGCTGACCGCGCAGATCGTCACCGCATCGGCCTACTACCTGGCCGAGGCCCGGCGTCAGCATCGGCCGCAGTTCTGGTCGATGGCGGCGCTGCTGGCAGCCCTGGCGGTGTCGCTGGCTGTCGCCTTTGCGGCCCAAGTGACGCCAATGGACGCGCGAATTGGCTACATCGCCGAGCTGGTGCCGGCCCTGGGGTTCCTGGCGCTGGGCTTGCGTCTGGTGCAGCAGTTTGGCCGCGCCTACCAGACGGTCGAACAAGACCGGGCCGAACTGGAGGTGCGCATCCGTGAGGCCACGGCGCAGATCGAGCGCAACTTTGCCCAGCTCTCCGAGCTCAAGGTCGAGCAGGTGACCGAGCGTGAACGCAAGCGCATCGCCGCCGACCTGCACGACGACCTGGGCGCCAAGCTGCTGACTATCGTGCACACCAGCGACAGCGAGCGCATCAGCACGCTGGCCCGAGAAGCGCTGGAGGAGATGCGCCTGTCGGTGCGCGGTCTGACCGGCAAACCGGTCAAGCTGATCGACGCGCTGGGCGACTGGCGCGCCGAGGTGGTGTCGCGGCTGACCCAGTCGGGCGTGCAGGGCGACTGGCACTCGCCGTCTGACGAAGAGGTGCCGCATACGCTGTCCTCTCGCGCCTACGTGCAGACCACCCGCATCCTGCGCGAGGCGGTGAGCAACATCATCAAGCACAGCGGCGCGTCGCAATGCTCGGTGCGCTGCACCATCGCGCAGGGCGACTTTCAGCTGGTGATTCAGGACAACGGCAAAGGCATCCCGATGGAACTCGATGGCCGGCTCGACAAGGGCCACGGCATGGCCAGCATGAAGGGCCGGGCCAAACAATTGCAGGGCCAATGCCTGGTGGAGTCCGGCCCCGGCTATGGAACCGTGATACGCCTCACGTTGCCACTCGAACGCCACACCACAGGCGCTTGAGCCGCTGCTAGCATCAATTGGCGTCGATCTGACGCCATGACCGGCCACCCTCAGATGAACAACATCCTGCTGCTCGAAGACCTGCCCGAGATCCGCGCCTGGCTCAAGAGCCTGGTCTTGCAGGTGTTCCCTGCGGCGCGCATCACCGAGTGTTCCCGGGTCCAGGATGCCTTGCACCAGGTGCAGGCACTGCGCTTCGATCTGGCGCTGTGCGACCTGGGCCTGCCTGACGGCAGCGGCACCGACGTGGTGGCCAAGCTGCGCGACGTGCAGCCCGAGGCGCTCTCGGTGGTGGTCACCATCCACGACGACGACGAGCATCTGTTCCCGGCGCTGCAAGCCGGCGCGTATGGCTACATCCTGAAGGAGCAGTCGCGCGAGCTGATCACCGAGCAGTTGCAGCGCATCGCCCAGGGCGAGCCGCCGCTGTCACCGTCGATTGCGCGCAAGGTCATCAAGTACTTTGCCAGCATGGCCAAGCCGCAGGCCAGCACCATGCCCGAGGTCTCGCTGACCGACCGCGAGAGCGAGGTGCTGCTGCGCGTGGCCAAGGGCTTCACCCTGCCCGAGATCGGTGTGCAACTGGGCCTGTCGCGCCACACCATTGCCGACTACGTCAAGCAGATCTACCGCAAGCTCAATGTCAGCTCGCGGGCCGAGGCGGCGCTTGAGGCGCAGCGGCTGGGCCTGTTCCGGCGCTGACCTGCCCCGATCGACCGCTGATCGACTGCTTAAAGGCCGCCGGAACGGCGCGACCGCGTCGGCCACAATCGGGCCCATGATCGGACGACTCACAGGCCTGCTGGCAGAAAAATCGCCACCCCAAGTGCTGATCGATGTGGGCGGCGTGGGCTACGAAGTCGACGTGCCGATGAGCAGCTTCTACAACCTGCCCGCACTCGGCGAGCGCACCACGCTGCTGACGCACTTTGTGGTGCGCGAGGACGCGCAGCTGCTGTTCGGCTTTCTCACCACCGCAGAGCGCGCGGCCTTTCGGCAACTCATCAAGATCTCGGGCGTCGGCCCGCGCATGGCACTCGGCCTGCTGTCGGGCCTGAGCGTGGCCGAGTTGACCCAGGCCGTGACGCAACAACAAACCGCCCGGCTGGTCAAGGTGCCCGGCATCGGCAAGAAAACCGCCGAGCGCTTGCTGCTGGAGCTCAAGGGCAAGCTCGGCCCTGACCTGGGGCTGCCGGGCGCGGCGGTCGTCAGCGATGCGCAAGCCGACATCGTGCAGGCGCTGATCGCACTGGGCTACAGCGAGCGCGACGCCGCTGCCGTGCTCAAGTCGATGCCGGCCGATGTGGGTGTCAGCGATGGCATCAAGCTGGCGCTCAAGTCCCTGTCGCGCTGAACCGACCCGGCCACAAAAGCCCGCCCGGCCCGGCGTCTGAGCGTGGACAATACCCTGTATGGGCATACAGACCGACGACTTTGCTGAGCTTCCGCCCTCACCACGGGTGCTGAGCGCGGCCAAGGCCTCACCGCAAGAGGAGGCCATCGAGCGCGCGCTGCGGCCCAAGTTGCTGGCCGACTACATTGGCCAGGCCAAGGCGCGTGAGCAGCTCGAGATATTCATCGGTGCGGCCAGGAAGCGTGGCGAAGCGCTGGACCATGTGCTGCTGTTCGGCCCGCCCGGCCTGGGCAAGACCACGCTGAGCCACATCGTTGCCGCCGAGCTGGGCGTGGGCCTGCGCCAGACCAGCGGCCCGGTGCTTGAAAAGCCCAAGGACCTGGCCGCCATCCTGACCAGCCTGGAAAAAAACGATGTGCTGTTCATCGACGAGATCCACCGCCTGAGCCCGGTGGTCGAGGAGATCCTGTACCCCGCGCTGGAGGACTACCAGATCGACATCATGATCGGCGACGGCCCGTCAGCCCGGTCGATCAAGCTCGATCTGCAGCCTTTCACGCTGGTGGGGGCCACCACCCGCGCCGGCATGCTGACCAACCCGCTGCGCGACCGGTTTGGCATCGTGACCCGGCTGGAGTTCTACAGCGCGGCCGAGCTGGGCACCATCGTCACCCGATCGGCCGGTCTGCTCAAGCTGGTGATCCAGGCCGAGGGCGCGTTCGAGATCGCCCGCCGGTCGCGCGGCACACCGCGCATCGCCAACCGCTTGCTGCGCCGGGTGCGCGACTATGCCGAGGTCAAGGGTGACGGCACCATCACCCGGGCGATCGCCGACAAGGCGCTGGTGATGCTGGACGTGGACCCGGAGGGCTTCGACCTGATGGACCGCAAACTGCTCGAGGCGGTGATCCACCGCTTTGACGGTGGGCCGGTCGGGCTGGACAACGTGGCCGCGGCCATCGGCGAAGAACCCGGCACGATCGAGGACGTGATCGAGCCGTTCTTGATCATGCAGGGCTTTTTGCAGCGCACACCCCGCGGGCGGATTGCGACGCTGGCGGCCTACCGGCACCTGGGGGTGACGCCGCCTCAGGCCACCGGCGGCGGGCTGTTTCCGGCGTAGGCCCGGCCTGGCTCGGCGCGGGTTGGCGGCGCTTTTGGGCTGCCGGGCAGTTTGCCGGCAGGGGCGAGGTGCCGCCAGCGCGCGCACCCGCTCAGGGCCGCACGAGGCAAGGCCGTTTCGGGTCGAAGGCCCAGCCGGGCAGCAGGTTTTGCATCGCGATGGCGTCATCGCGTGCGCCGAGGCCGTGCTGCAGGTAGAGCCGGTGCGCACGGTCCACCTCGCCCATGTCGAGCGTTATTCCCAGGCCCGGCTGCTCGGGCACGCACACCATGCCGTCAATGATCTGCAACGGCTGCTGGGTCAAGCGCTGACCGTCCTGCCAGATCCAATGGGTGTCGATCGCCGTCACCTTGCCGGGCGCGGCGGCAGCCACATGGGTGAACATCGCGAGCGAGACATCGAAGTGGTTGTTGGAATGCGAGCCCCAGGTCAGGCCCCAGTCGCGGCAGGTCTGGGCCACACGCACCGAGCCGGCCAGGGTCCAGAAGTGCGGGTCGGCGAGCGGGATGTCAACCGACTGCAGCGCCAGCGAATGGGTCAACTGGCGCCAGTCGGTCGCGACCATGTTGGTGGCGGTCGGCATGCCGGTCTGGCGACGGAACTCGGCCATCACCTCTCGGCCTGAAAAGCCATCTTCTGCACCACACGGGTCTTCGGCGTAGGCCATCACGCTGCGCAGATCGCGCAGCAGGCGCACCGCGTCCTTGAGCAGCCAGCCGCCGTTGGGATCGAGCGTCACGCGGGCTTCGGGGAAGCGTTCATGCAGAGCCGTCACGGCCTCCACCTCGGCCTCGCCGGCCAGCACGCCGCCCTTGAGCTTGAAGTCTGTGAAGCCGTAGCGCGCGTGCGCGGCCTCGGCGAGGCGAACCACGGCCTCTGTCGTCATCGCCGTCTCGTGCCGCAAGCGCAGCCAGTTGTCGGCCGCGTCGGGTGCGCTGTCGTAGGGCAAATCGGACTTCATGCGGTCGCCGATGTAGAACAGGTAGCCGAGCATCGCCACCGCCTTGCGCTGCTGGCCCTCACCGAGCAAGGCACACAGCGGAACGCCGAGATGCTGGCCGAGCAGGTCAAGCAACGCCGATTCGATTGCGGTGACGACATGGATCGTCGTGCGCAGATCGAAGGTCTGCATGCCACGGCCGCCGATGTCACGGTCAGCAAAGGCCTCTCGGATGCGTTGGAGCAAGCGCTGGGTGTCGCCAATCGATTCACCCAGGATCAGCGCGCCAGCTTCTTCGAGCGTTTGCCGAATCCTCTCGCCGCCCGGCACCTCGCCGACCCCGGTGCGGCCGGCGCTGTCGGTGACGATAGCGAGGTTGCGGGTGAAAAACGGGGCGTGGGCGCCGCTCAGGTTGAGCAACATACTGTCGCGCCCGGCAACGGGCACGATGCGAACTTTTGCTATGCGCGGGCAGTCTGCAGGGGTCACGCCAATGACTGTACACAAGTGATAGGTCATCGCACAACCAGCTTGCAAGCTCGGCAAGCCAGCAGGGCCCGATCAGCTCAAGCCCTTGTTTGATCCGTCGATCCCAGCAAGGCCAGCTTGCGCCGCCGTTCTCGGCTGTTGGCCAGGTGGGTGCGCATCGCCGCACGCGCGGCTTCGGCATCGCCGTTGGTGATCGCGTCGAAGATGCTTTCGTGCTCGGCGTTGACCTTGCGCAGGTAGGTCTGGCGCGCCGCATCGGCGGTGGCGCCCGGGTCGAGCCGGGCCCGCGGGATGATCATCGAGCCCAGTGTGGCAAGCAGGTTTGCAAAATGCTCGTTCTGCGTGGCTCGTGCGATTTCGCTGTGGAACTGGAAGTCCGCCGCCACCGCGTCTTGCCCGGCGTCGAGTGCTTGCGCAAAGGTATCGAGCGCAGCGCGCATCGCGGCCAGGTTGGTATCGCTGCGGCGCTGCGCGGCCAGTCCGGCCGCTTCGGTCTCGACGCCGATGCGCAGTTCGAGCACCGCCACCACGTCACGCAGGGTGGCGAGCTGTTGGGGCTCGATGCGGAACACCGACGCATTGCCCGCGCCGACAACGAAGCTGCCGACACCGTGCCGGGTTGCGACCAAGCCGGCCGCCTGCAACCTGGAGATCGCCTCGCGCACCACCGTCCGGCTGACGCCGAACTCGACCATCAAGCCGCTCTCGGTCGGCAGTTGACTGCCGGGCGCAAGCTGGCCGCTGCTGATGCGGTCGCCGAGCGACTCGACCAGTTCGAGGGCCAGCGTGCGCGGGCGGCGTCGGCTTGTTGTCTGATGGTTCATCGCATACGCGTACAAGCCCTGGGCTGCGGGTATCGACA
>JANYKR010000201.1 GCA_025358155.1 Betaproteobacteria bacterium | reverse complement strand
GCTGAGCAGGGCGCTCGGCGACGCAGTGGGCGGGTGAGCGAAAGGCGCGAGTTGTCGCGCACGTGAAGCAGACTGGGGCCCTTACCTGCAACAGTCGGTGTTGGACAAATTCCAGACACCGCAAGTTGATTTCACGCCAGGGACACGCCCATGCACAGCCCGCTGACCGAATCCGAATCCGAACGCTTCGCTGCTTTCCCTGACCTCGCCAAATTCGTTGCAGCCGCTGCATTGCAAGCCCATGCATCGGCCCTGCTGCGCGGAGCGCGCTGCTACGGCCTGAAGCGGCAGACGGCGTGAGCGCCCACGCCAACCCGCCGGCCGTCAGCGGTCTGCGGTCGCTGCAGCCGGTCTGGGCGGTCTTGCTGGGCACTTCGGTCGTGCTGAGCCTGGCGATGGGGCTGCGGCAAAGCCTGGGCCTGTTCATGCCGCCCATCACCCGGGGCATAGGCATCACGGTGACCGATTTCACCACCGCCATCGCGGTGCAGAACCTGGTCTGGGGCCTGCTTCAGCCGCTGGCGGGTGCCTGGGCAGCCCGTTTGGGTTACCGGCCACTGATGCTGGCGGGTGCCGCGCTGTATGCGGCCGCGCTGCTGCTGTTGGCCAGCGCCCAGGGCCTGCTGGCCGTGGTGCTGGGGGCCGGCGTGATGGTGGGCGCAGCGTTGGCCTGCACCGGGTCAGCGCTCACCCTGTCCGTGGCCACACGGGTGGTGCCACCGGCCTCGCGCAGCCTGGTGCTTGGCATGGTCTCGGCGGCCGGCTCGTTGGGTGCCATGATCGCCGCGCCGCTGGGTCAATCGCTGTCGGCCGGCTTTGGTTGGCGCTGGGGTGTGCTGGCGTTTGCGGCGCTGGCACTGCTCATGCTGCCAGCCGCCTGGGTTGCGGGGCGGGCCGATGCCGTGCCTTTGCCGGCCGCCGCGGCAGGGTCGACAGACAATGCCAGCGCTCTGCAAGCGGTGCGCCAGGCCCTGCGCAAGCGGCCCTTCGTGGTGATGTCGCTGGCCTACTTTGTCTGTGGCATGCAACTGGTCTTCATCACCACCCACTTGCCGACCTACCTCGACATCTGCGGCCTGGACCCGATGCTCAGCGCCCAGGCCCTGGGCATGATAGGCGGCTTCAATGTGCTGGGCAGTTTGTTCTTTGGCTGGGCCGGCGGCCGCTGGAACAAGCAGTTGTTGCTGGGCTGCATGTACGTGGTGCGCAGCATCGTGCTGGCGGCCTACTTCATGGCGCTGCCCACACCCACCGCCACCTTGGTGTTTGCCGGGATCATGGGTTTTTTGTGGATGGGCGTGGCGCCACTGGTATCGGGTTCGGTGGCCGAGATGTTTGGCCTGCGCTGGCAGGCCATGATCCAGGGCGTGGCTTTTTTCAGCCACCAGATGGGCAGTTTTGCCGGTGCTTTTGGTGGCGGTGTGCTCTACGACTGGCTGGGCAACTACGGGCTGGCTTGGCGGGTGGGCGTGGGCCTGGGACTGGCCGCAGGCGCGGTGCAGATCATGGTGGCCGTCAGCGGCTGGGGCCAGCCGCCGAGATCCGGGCAACTGGTGCCGGCCTGACCAACGTCGGCCTGACCGGCGCCGGCCTGACAAGAACCGGGCCTTTGCAACCGGCCGGGTGTGCGGACGCAGCTTCAGCCCGCCAACCGTCCCTGCTCCAGCCGCTGCACCCGCTGGCAACGCGCCGCCAGTGCGGCGTCGTGGGTCACCAGCACAAACGCGGTGCCCCGTTCACGCGCCAGCGCCAGCATCAGCTCGAACACCGCGTCCGCGCTGCCCCGGTCCAGGTTGCCGGTGGGTTCATCCGCCAGCACACAGGCCGGCCGAGTGACCAGCGCACGGGCGATCGCCACCCGCTGGCGCTCGCCGCCCGAGAGCTGCGCAGGCTTGTGGTCGAGCCGGCCGGCCAAGCCCACCGCCGCCAGCGTGTCGCGTGCGGCGGCCTGGGCAAGTGCCGCCGGCTGGCGGCGGATGCGCAGCGGCATCGCCACGTTCTCCAGCGCAGTGAACTCGGGCAACAGGTGGTGGAACTGGTAGACAAAACCCAGGTGCTGGTTGCGCCACTCGCCCTGGGCAGTGGCGTTCATCGTGGCCAGGTCGCGGCCCATCAGCTGCACCCGGCCGGCCGAGGGTTCGTCAAGTGCGCCGAGCAGGTGCAGCAGCGTGCTCTTGCCCGAGCCCGACGCACCCACGATGGCCAGCGTCTCGCCGGCCCGCACCGCCAGGTCCACGCCTTGCAGCACGCTCACGTCCAGCCCGCCATCGGTGAAGCGCTTGCTCAGGCCCTGGCAGGCCACCACCCACTCCGGGCTCGGCGGCTTACTCATAGCGCAGCGCCTCGGCCGGTTTGACGCGGCTGGCACGCCAGCTCGGGTACAGCGTGGCGACAAAGGCCAGCGCCAGCGAGATCAGCGCAATTGGCATCACGTCGGACAGCCGCGGGTCACTCGGCATGCGGCTGATCAGGTAGACGCTGCCGGGCAAAAACGCCATGCCCAACAGCCGCTCCACCGCCGGCACCAGGGTGCCGATGTTGACCGCCACCAGCAAGCCGAAGGCCACGCCGCTGAGCGTGCCGATCACGCCGCTGGCAGCACCCTGCACCACGAAGATGCCCATCACCGAGCGCGGGCTCGCGCCCAGGGTGCGCAGGATGGCGATGTCGGCGCGTTTGTCGGTCACCGTCATCACCAGCGTGGAGACCAGGTTGAAGGCCGCCACCGCAACGATCAGCGTCAGGATGATGAACATCAAGCGCTTTTCCAGTTGCACCGCATCGAACCAGTTGCGGTTGGTGCGGGTCCAGTCGCGCACCAGCAGGCCGGGTGGCAATTGGGTGCTGAGTTGCTGGGCCACCGCACGGGCCTGGTGCAGATCGGCCAGCTTGAGTTGCACGCCGGTGGCGCCGTCCAGCCGGTACAGCCTGGCGGCATCGTCGAGATGGATCAGGGCCAGGCCGCTGTCGTACTCGAAGTGCCCGGCCTCGAAGGTGCCCACCACGTTGAAGCTCTTGAGCCGAGGCACCGTGCCGGCCGGCGTCACCTGACCACCCGGCGCCACCAGGGTGACGGTGTCGCCGGTGCGTACCCGCAGCGTGCGCGCCAGCTCCACCCCGAGCACGATGTTCCAGGCGCCGGGCTGCAGTTGGGCCAGCACGCCGTCCTTGAGCTGCGCGGCCAGCGGTGTGATGTTGGCCTCGTCGGCCGGCAGGATGCCGCGCACCACCGCGCCGCGCATCTCGTCGCCGCGGGCGATCAGCGACTGCATCGCGATGAAGGGCGCGGCCGCCACCACCGCTGTGTTCTTGCGGGCCTGGTCTGCCGTGGCGCGCCAGTCGGCCAGCGCATTGCCCTGGGCGTCGATCAGCTCGATGTGGGCCACCACACTCAGCATGCGGTCGGTGACCTCCTTCTGAAAGCCGTTCATCACCGACAGCACGATGATCAAGGCCGCAACGCCCAGCGCGATGCCCAGCATCGACACGAAGGAGATGAAGGAGATGAAACCGTTGCGGCGGCCAGCGCGCCCAGCCCGGGTATAGCGCCAGCCAATCTGCCATTCATAGGGCCAGTTCATGCGGACCGCATGCTAACAGTGGGCCCGGTGTGGGGCCTGTGCGCGCCCTCTGTGGGGCCGCGCCTGGCCGCCGACATGCCCTGCGCCGGGCCGCCGGGATAATGTCTGGCTCATGCACCTCATCGTCCCCTTTGCCGGCACCGTCTCCGAAGCCGGCCGGCAGGCCCTGCAAACCCTGGCCCTGCCCGGGCTGGAAAAACTGCTGTACCGGCTGAGCCCCGGCCCGGTGCTCGGCAGCGACGAGTACAGCCTGCACATGCCGCACGAGCTGGCGTTGGCCCGGGCCTGGGGCTGGCCGGCTGCGGCTGCGGGTGAGGCTGCGGCTGCGGCAGGCCAGGCCACGGGCGCCCTGCCGTTTGCAGCCCGACGCGCTGCAGCGCTGCAATTGCCCGAGGCCCACAGCGCCGCCTGGGCCCAGCTCACGCCGGTCCACCTGGATGTCAGCAGCGAGGGCATCAGCCTGGCCAACCCGCAGGCCTTGCAGCTCGACGAGGTGGCCTCCCGGGAGCTGCTGGCCATCGTGCGCCCCTTGTTCGAGAGCGAGGGCTTTGCGCTGCACTGGGCCGCGCCGCAGCAGTGGCTGGCCACCCACCCCAGCTTCGACGGCCTGACCAGTGCGTCGCTCGACCGGGTCACCGGCCGCAACCTGGCGCCCTGGCTGCCCGACCAGCGCGCCGCCCGGCCGGTGCGTCGGCTGCAAAACGAGGTGCAGATGGTGCTGTACACCCATGCCGTGAACGACCGCCGCGAGGCCGCCGGCCTGCCCAGCGTCAACTCGTTCTGGCTCAGCGGCTGCGGTTGCTTGCCCACCGGGCCTCAAGCGATCAGCAGCCCGGCCAGCAGCTCGACCGAACACGAGAGCCCAACAGCGCCGCAAGTCGACGACCGCCTGCGCGGCCCGGCCCTGGCCGAAGACTGGGCCGCCTGGTGCGAGGCCTGGCGTGCGCTCGACGCCGGGCCGATCCAGGCCCTGCTGCAAAGCCGCGAGCCCGTCACGCTGACCCTGTGTGGCGAGCGCCTGGCCCAGCCCTGGACAAGCCTGCGGCGCAGTTGGTGGCAACAGCTCGCCGCCAACTGGCGCAAGCCGGCGCTGCACAGCGTGCTGGAGGCCTTGTGAGCACGCCCACCCTGCGCACCCGCGACGTACCGCCCCGCGCCGCCTTTGCACTGGAGCAAGCCGGCGTGCACCCGCTGCTGGCGCGGCTGTTTGCGGCGCGCGGCGTGCGCTCGGGCGATGAGCTCGACGACGGCCTGGCCCGTTTGCTGCCGCCCAGCAGCCTGCGCGGTGCCGAGGCTGCCGCCGTGCTGCTGGCCGACGCGATTGCCGCACAGCAGCGCATCTGCATCGTCGCCGACTACGACTGCGACGGCGCCACCGCCTGCGCCGTCGCGCTGCGCGGCCTGGTGATGCTGGGCGCGTTGCCCGCCAACGTCGGCTATGTCGTGCCCGACCGGGCGGTACACGGCTACGGCCTCACGCCGGCCATCGTTGACCTGGCGCTGCAGCAGTTTGCGGCCGGCCCGCCGGCCGTGCTGGTGACGGTGGACAACGGCATCGCCAGCATCGCCGGTGTGGCCCATGCCCGGGCGCTCGGCCTGCAGGTGCTGGTCACCGATCACCACCTGCCGGCACTCGGCGCTGACGGCGCGGTAGAGCTGCCGGCGGCCAACGTCATCGTCAACCCGTCGCAGCCCGGTTGCGGCTTCGAGAGCAAGGCGCTGGCCGGCGTCGGTGTGATGTTTTATGTCTTGCTGGCACTGCGCGCCGAGCAACGCCAGCGCGGCCTGTTCGCGGCCACCGCCCAGCCCCGGCTCGATGCCCTGCTCGACCTGGTGGCACTGGGCACGGTGGCCGACGTGGTGCGGCTCGACGCCAACAACCGCCGGCTCGTGGCGCAAGGCCTCAAACGGGTGCGCAGCGGCCGCATGCAGCCCGGTGTGGCGGCGCTGTTTGCGGTGGCCGGCCGTGCTGCTGAGCGGGCGGCCGGCTTTGACTTCGGCTTTGCGCTCGGCCCCAGGATCAATGCTGCCGGACGGCTCTCGGACATGACGCTGGGCATCGAATGCCTGACCACCGACGACACTGCGCGCGCGCTTGAACTGGCCCAGCAGCTCGATGCGATCAACCGAGAGCGCCGGGTGGTCGAGGCCGACATGCGGCTGCAGGCCGAGCTGTTGCTGGCGCCCTTGCTGGCGCGTCAGGTCGGATTGGCCGAGGGCAGCGACACCACGCCCGCAGCGCTGGTGCTGTTCGACCCCGAGTTCCATGAAGGCGTGGTCGGCATCGTTGCCGGCCGGGTCAAGGACAACCTGCACCGCCCGACCTTTGTGCTGGCGCGGGGACAGGACGGCTTGCTCAAAGGCTCAGGCCGGTCGATCCCGGGCTTTCACCTGCGCGACGCGCTGGACCTGGTCAGCAAACGCCACCCCGGCCTGCTGCGCCGTTTTGGCGGCCATGCGATGGCGGCCGGCTGCAGCCTGGACGAGGCTGACCTGCCGACCTTTGCCGCAGCACTGCAGGCCGTGGCCGCACTCTGGCTGCAACCCGAGGCCTTGAGCCGCTGCCTGGCTACCGACGGCCCGCTGGCGCTGGAATACTTCAACATCGCCACCGTCACCACACTCGATGCCCAGGTCTGGGGCCAGGGCTTCGAGGCGCCGGTGTTCTGCGACGAGGTCGACGTGCTGCAGCAGCGGCTGGTGGGCGAAAAGCACCTCAAAATGCGGGTACGCCATGCCGGCCAATTGCGCGACGCGATCTGGTTTGGCCATGCCGAGCCGGTAGCCAACCGGGTGCGGCTGGCCTACCGGCTCAATGTCGATGAGTTTCAGGGCCAGCAGCGCCTGCAAATGGTGGTGGAGGCAGCGCTGTGAGGCGCCCGGCCCCTACCCAAAAGGTTGCAACAACCCGCCAGAGGACAACATGAGCCACGATCACGACCATCTCCACGACCACGACCATGATCACGACGACCACAGCGAGCTCGGCGAGATGGACCTGCGGGTGCGCGCGCTCGAAACCGTGCTCACTGAAAAAGGCTACATCGATCCGGCCGCGCTCGATGTGCTGATCGACACCTACCAGACCCGCATCGGCCCCCGCAACGGTGCGCGGGTGGTGGCCCGGGCCTGGGCTGACCCTGCCTTTGCCGACTGGCTGCTGCGCGACGCCTCGGCCGCCATCGCCGCGCTGGGTTACACCGGCCGGCAGGGCGAGACCATGGTGGCCCTGGCCAACACCCCCACGCTGCACCACCTGGTGGTCTGCACCCTCTGCAGTTGTTACCCCTGGCCGGTGCTGGGCCTGCCGCCCACCTGGTACAAGAGCGCGCCCTACCGATCGCGCGCGGTGCGTGACCCGCGCGGCGTGCTGGCTGAATTTGGCGTCGTGCTGCCCGCCGGCACCCAGGTCCGGGTCTGTGATTCGACCGCCGAGGTGCGCTACCTGGTGATACCACAGCGCCCGGCCGGCAGCGAGGGGCTGGACGAGGACGCACTGGCCGCACTCGTGACCCGCGACTCGATGATCGGCACGGGCCTCGCGCGAGTGGCCGGGAGCCGCTCGTGAGTTATCGGTCGCATGCCGATCTTGGCGGTGAGCCGATCGCGGCGCCGGTCGTGGCGGAGCCCGAGGCGGTGTCGTTTCACAACCGCTGGGAGCCGCGCGTGCTGGCACTCACGCTCGCGATGGGAGCGACGGGCTCGTGGAACATCGACATGACCAGGGCAGCCCGCGAGACGCTGCCGGACTACCGCGAACTGGACTACTACCGAATCTGGTTCGGGGCGCTCTGCAGGCTGCTGCTGACGCATGGGCTGGTTACCGCCGAGGAGCTCGACGCGGGTCGCTCGCTGCTGCCGCCGCGCGCCGTACCGCGCGTGCTCGCCGCAGCCAAGGTCGCGACGGTGCTCGCGAGCGGGGCGCCGACGGA
>JANYKR010000176.1 GCA_025358155.1 Betaproteobacteria bacterium | reverse complement strand
CTGGGGTGTTTGACGGCGATGAACTCGACCGGGATCACGTCGGTGCCCTGGTGCAGCATCTGGAAGTAGGCATGCTGGCCGTTGGTGCCCGGCTCGCCCCAGACCACCGGGCTGGTGCCGTAAGCCAGCGGCTGGCCGTCCAGGTCCACCCGCTTGCCGTTGCTCTCCATCTCCAGCTGTTGCAAATAGGCCGGCAAGCGCTTCAGGCCCTGGTGGTAGGGCGCAATCGATCGGCTGGTGTAGCCGTGAAAGTTGCGGTACCAGACGTCGAGCAGGCCCAATTGCACCGGCAGATTGGTCTCCAGCGGCGCCCCGGCAAAGTGCAGGTCCATCGCGTGGGCGCCGGCCAGAAAGGCGCGGAAATGCTCAGCCCCGATGGCCATTGCAATCGGCAGCCCGATCGCGCTCCACAGCGAGTAGCGTCCACCCACCCAGTCCCAGAAGCCGAAGGTGGTGTGGATGCCGAATGCCGCTGCAGCCGCCAGGTTGGTCGTGACGCCGACAAAGTGCCGGCCGATGTCGGTGCCACCCTGGGCCAGAAACCAGTCGCGCGCCACTGCCGCGTTGGCCAGGGTCTCCTGCGTCGTGAAAGTCTTGCTGGCGATGATGAACAGCGTCTCTTCGGGCTTGAGCCGGCGCAGCACCGGGGTGATGTCGTGGCCGTCGACGTTGCTGACAAAGTGCAGCGTCAGCTTGGGGTGGGCGTAGGCGTCGAGCGCCGGCACCACCATCTGCGAGCCCAGGTCAGACCCGCCGATGCCGATATTGACGACATGCCGGATGCCGCTGGTGGCGGTATCGCGCACCGCCTCGGCAAAGGCCAGCAGCCGGTTCAGCACGCCGTGCACCTCGTCGCTGAACAAGCCTTGCCCCTGCGGCGCGCGCAAAGCGGTGTGCAGCACGGCCCGGCCCTCGGTGGTGTTGACCGGCTCGCCGGCCAGCATCGCGTCGCGCCGGGCCTCCAGCCCGGTTTCTCGGGCCAGCTCGGTCAGCAGCTTTTGCGTCACCAGGTCCCAGTGGTTCTTGGACAGGTCGGCAAACACCTCGGGCGCTTGCAGCGAAAAGGCGTCAAAGCGCCGGGGATCGCGGGCAAAGGCCTCGCGCAAGTCCAGGTCGCGGCCGTGCGCCTCGAAATGACCGCGCAAAGCCGTCCAGGCCACCGTGGCATCGCAGCGCTTGACCGGGTTCATCGCAGGGCCCCTGTTTCAGCAGATCCAGCAGCTTGCACCGTCTTGAAGACATGCGACGGAGCGGTGGAGAAGGGGTTGAGCGGGTGGAGCGGGTCGGGCGAATTCATGTCGGTTTGGGCATCCTGGGGCGAAGTCGGATTAAACCAAGATCTGGCGGCCGCAAGTTTCAATCGCGCGACCCCAGGGACTGCACACCGGCGCCCGCTCAGGCCGCCACCACCGAGACGCCACGCGCCGCCAGCGTCAGGCCCACCGCCTGCCCGGGCTGCCAGCGGGTGGCCACGTCGGGCGAGACCACGAACACCAGGCCCAGCGCGGTGTCAAAGCTCAGCTCCTGCAGGTTGCCCAGGTAGGCGGATTTGGCCAGCGTGCCGGCCAGGCTGGCGCTGCCCGCGGATGGGTTCGCCGCGCCGGTGGGGTCGATCACCCAGGCCTCGGGCCGCACGGCCACCTGCACCCGGCCAGCGGGCAAAGCGCGGCCGGCGGCAAAGCGCAGCGGCCCCAGCTGCACCCAGCCGGCGGCGTCCACCACTGCCTCGAACAGCATCGCCTCACCCATGAAGCCCGCCACAAACGCGCTGGCCGGCTGCTCGTAGAGCTGCTGCGGCGTGCCGGCCTGGGCGATGCAGCCAGCGTCCATCACGACGATCTGGTCGCTCACCGCCAGTGCCTCGGCCTGGTCATGCGTGACGTAGGCCACCGTGAGCTGGAGCCGCTGCTGCAGCGTGCGGATCTCCTCGCGCATGCTGCGGCGCAGGCGGGCGTCCAGATTGGACAGCGGCTCGTCGAACAGCATCACCGACGGCTGCAGCACCAGCGACCGGGCCAGCGCCACCCGCTGCTGCTGGCCGCCCGACAGCTCGGACGGCGAGCGCTCATCAAACCCCGCCAGGCCCACCAGGTCCATCGTGGCGCGGGCGCGCTGGCGGGTTTCATCCCGGCCAATGCCCTGCACTTCCAGCCCATAGGCCACGTTGCCCAGCACGCTGAGGTGCGGAAACAGCGCATAGCTCTGGAACACCATGCTGACGTTGCGCTCGGCCGCACCCAGCGTGGTGACATCGATGCCGTCGATCAGCACCCGGCCGCTGCTGGGTGACTCCAGCCCGGCGATCAGGCGCAGCGTGGTGGTCTTGCCGCAGCCCGACGGGCCCAGCAGCGTGGTCAGCGTGCCTTGCGGCACCACCAGGTCGATGCCCTGTACCACCAGCGGGGACTGTTTGCCGCCGTAGCGCTTGCTGATCTGCCTGAATTCAATGCCGTGCGTCATGTGAACTTTCGTCGCCCCAGTTGCCGATGGCCCACCAGCGCCTGGATCGCTGCGGTGGCGGCCGACATCAGCACGATCAGCACCGTGCAGTAGGCCAGCGCCACGCCGTAGTCGCCATTGCCCACCCGGCCGATGATGTAGCTGGTGGCCAACTCGTTTTCAGCCGTCACCAGAAAGATCACCGCCGACACCGTGGTCATGCTGCGCACGAAGCTGTAGACCAGTGCGGCCACCAGCGCGGGTTTGAGCAGCGGCAGCACCACCCGGCGCAGCGTGGTGGCGGTGCCGGCACGCAGCATGGTGCTGGCTTCGTCGAGCGATTTGTCGAGCTGCTTGAAGCTGGCCGTGCCGGCCCGCACGCCCACCGGCAAATTGCGAAAGATGAAGCACAGCACGATGATCAGCCCGGTGCCGGTCAGCTCGAAGGGCGGCACGTTGAAGGCCAGGATGTAGCTGACGCCCAGCACCGTGCCGGGGATCGCAAACGCCAGCAGCGCCGCAAACTCGAAGGCCCGCTGGCCGGCAAACTGGGTGCGCGCCAGCAACCAGGCGATCAGCAGCCCCAGCCCGGCGCACAGCGGCGCGGCAATCGCCGACAACTTGACGGTGGTGAACAGCGAATTCCAGGCGGTGCCGGCCCAGACCAAGCCGGGATTTTGGGCAGACCCGCCCCACTGCAGGTCAAACGCGGTCCGAAAGTGCGCCAGCGTGGGCGTGTAGTCGCGGCCCCAGGTCTGTACAAAACCGCCGACAAAGGCAAACAGGTAAACGATCACGGTGAACGCCAGCCACGGCAGCGCCACGCCCAAGCACACGCGGCGCACGCCGTCGGGCAGCGGCATCGGCAGGCCGGCGTCGCCCTTGCCCGACACGGTGGTGTAGCTGCTGCGGCCCAGCAGCCGCTGCTGGGCCAGAAACACTACCAGTGCAAAGCCGGTGAGGATCAGCGCCAGCGATGCCGCGCGGCCAGCGTCGAATTGGGCGCCGACGATGGCAAAAAAGATGTCGGTCGACAGCACCGAATACGAGCCGCCCACCACCACCGGGTTGCCAAAGTCGGCCATGCTCTCGATGAAGCCCACCAGAAACGCGTTCGCCAGCCCGGGTTTGAGCAGCGGCAGCGTGATGGTGCGGAATGTCGTCCAGCGGCTCGCGCGCAGGGTGGACGCGGCTTCTTCAAGTGACGGGCCCAGGCCCTGCACCACGCCGCGCACGATCATGAAGGCGATAGGCGTGAAGGCAAACAGCTGGGCCAGCCAGATGCCGAACAGCCCGTAGAACCAGCGGCTGGGGGTGATGCCGAACCCAGCCTCCAGCGCTTGGTTCACCAGCCCGGCGCGGCCGAACAGCAAGATCAGCCCCAGGCCCACCACAAACGGCGGTGTGATGATCGGCAGCAGCGCCAGCACGTTCAGCGGCCGGGCCAGCCGGCGCGGGCCACGCTCGGCCAGCAGCGCGATCAGCGTGCCCAGCACGGTGGTGCCGGTGGCCGTCAGCAGGGCCAGGAACAAGGTGTTCCAGGCCACACCGCAGCGCACGCCGCCGCCCGAACCTGCCAGGTTCAGGCAACCCAGGCCCCACACCCGCTCCTGGCCCAACCGCTCGCCCAGCGCGCTGATCGACCAGGCGCCGGCCTCGTCCTGCACCGCGCCCACCAGCGCCTTGGCCACCGGCAGCGCGACAAACAGCAGCAGCAGTGCGGTGCTGAGCACCACCGCACCGGCGACAAAGGCATCGCCCTTGAAGCCGCCCAGCCGGGCGATGCCGGTGCCCAGCAGCATCAGCAGCGCCAGCAGCACCACCGCGCCCCCGAGGCCGATACCGGGCTGGCCTGTGGGCAGCGGGCCGAAGGCCTGGCCCAGCGATTCAAAGGCCCAACCCTGCGCGCCGATGGCAAAGCCGCTGGCCAGCAGACCGGCCAGCGCCACCCCTGCGCCACCCGCCAGCCAGCGGCCTTGGGCGTGGCCGGCAGGCCAGCCCCAGGACGGCAATCGCCAAGCCACCAGCCCGGCGGCCAGCCCAAGCAGGGCTGCGCCCAGCCAGGTCTTGCCGTGGTGCAGCATCTGCAGCCCGCCGCTGGCGGTCTCCGCGCCGCTCCACACCCCCGCCAGCGCACGCCACAGCGTCAAATCCTGCGGCAGGTACCAGGGCAGCGCCACAAACCCCACCCAGCCCAGCAGCAGCCACAGCGGCCAGCCCGCAGCAAACCGCCGGGCCCGGGCCTGCGGTCGCGCCAGCACTGCGGCAGCAGCGCTCACCGCGGCAGGCTGTTGACGTCCTTCTCCCACTTGGCGATCAGCCGCTTGCGCTCGGCCGAGGCGCCGTACCTGGCGTAGTCGTAGTTGATGAACTTGATCTTCTTGAAGTCGGGCACGCGGGGGTCCACCGGCGTGGCCTTGTTGCTGGGCAACTGAAACTGCTTGGCCGCGGCACCAAACTGCTGCGCCTGCGGTGTCAGCGCCCAGTCGTAGAAGGCCTTGGCCTGACTGGCATTGCGTGCGCCCTTGATGATCGACATCGAGCCGATCTCCGCGCCCGTGCCCTCGGCCGGTGTCACCGTCTCGACCGGAAAGCCCTGCAGCTTTTCACCCGGGCCGTCGTGCACAAAACTGATCGACACCGTGGCCTCACCACGCGCCACCGCCTTGATGGGCCCGGTGCCCGAGCGGGTGTACTGGCTGATGTTCTTGTGCAGCGCGCGCATGTAGTCAAAGGCCTTGTCCTCACCCATCAGCTGCACCAGCGTGGCCACCATGGTGTAGGCGGTGCCGCTGGACGCCGGGTTGGCCACCTGGATCTCGCCCTTGAAGCCGGGCTGCAGCAGGTCGGCCCAGGTCTTGGGCACCGGCAGCTTTTTCTTGGCCAGCAACTCAGTGTTGTAGCCAAAACCCAGCGGGCCGGAGTAGATGCCCACCGTCTTGTAGCCCGACTGCTGGGCCTGCTGCTGGGCCCAGGCCTGGAGCTGCGGCAGCGCGGCGGATTTGTACTCCATCGACAAGCCCTGCTCTGCCGCCTGCAAGTGTGGGTCACCGGTGCCGCCAAACCAGACATCGGTCTTGGGATTGGCACGCTCGGCGATCAGCTGGGCCAGCGCCTCGCCCGAGCCCTTCAAGGCCATGTTGACCTTGATGCCGGTGGATTTGGCAAACACCGTCTGGATCATGTTGCACCACTCGGCCTGCACCGAGCAGATGATGTTGAGCTGGCCGGCGTCTTGCGCTTGGGACGAGGTGGCACAGCTCAGCGTGGCCAGCGCGAAGGTGACGGTGGCCAGAACATGGCGGCAGGTGGGCATGGGGCGGGCTCCTGGTGGCTGCGGTCGCGGTTGCTGTGACAGCCGATGGCAAGCGATGCTAGCGGCCGGGTGGCGGCCCGCGGCCGGGTCGGCACCGGGACATACCCGGTGCCCGCAGCGCCGGGGGGCCAGAATCGGGCCATGAGCCGCACGCATCTCCCTCGCCGAGACCTGCTGGCTGCCGCTGCCCTGTCGGCACTGGGTGGACAGCCAGCCCCGGCCTGGGCCCAGACCTCAACCCGTGCGCCGCGCACCTGGCGGGTCGGGCCAGGCCAGGCGATCAGCCGTATCGCCGACGCCTTGAAGCAGGCGGCAGACGGCGACACCCTCGAAATCCTGCCGGGCCTCTACCGGGGAGACGTGGCCGCTATCCACCAGCGCCGGCTGCGCATCCTGGGCCTGGGGGAGGGCCCGGTGCTGCAAGCCGATGGCCGGAATGCCGAGGGCAAGGCGATCTGGGTGGTGCATGACGGCGACATCGAGATCGAGAACATCGCCTTCAGTGGGTGCCGGGTGGCTGATGGCAATGGCGCGGGTATCCGCTTCCAGAAGGGCAGGCTGAACCTGCTGCGCTGCCGATTCAGCGACAACCAGATGGGCCTGCTGACCGGCAATGAGGCCAGCAGCGAATTGCACATCAGCGACTGCGACTTCAGCGACGCGCCGGTCAACCCGGCCGGACTGCCGCACCTGCTGTACGTCGGCCGCATCGGCCACTTCAGCCTGCGCGGCAGCCGGCTGGCGCGTGGACGGGTGGGCCATCTGCTCAAGTGCCGGGCGCGCGAATCGCTGATCAGCGGCAACCTGTTCGACGACGGCCTGCTGGGCGAGGCCTCGTATGAAATTGACCTGCCCAATGGCGGTATCGCCCGGGTAGAGCACAACACCCTGGTGCAAAGCCCACGGACCGAGAACCCGGTGATGCTGGCCTACGGCGCCGAGGGCCAGGCCTGGGACCTGAACAGCCTGAGCTTGCAGGGCAACACCTTCATCAACCACTTGCGTTCGGGCGGCTGGTTCGTGCGGGTCTGGGCGGACAGGCTGCCGCCGGAGACGGCAGTGCGCAGCCGTCAAAACCGGTTTCTCGGCCCCGGCAGCCTGCTGCTGGGGCCGCAAGGACAGTCCACCCAAGACCTGCGCGGCCCGGTGCCGGCCACTTGAGGGCCCCGCCTGGCGACACGGCCGGTCAAGGCGTCTGTGCCCCCACCGCCTGAAGATTGACCCAGCGATGAGCCTGATGCATCATCTTTTTCGTAACTGAGTTACAACACGTCTCTCAGTCCAAAAACACAACCCATGTCCTTCGATCTTGTCCTTTTTGGCGGCACCGGCGACCTCACCTGGCGCAAACTGATGCCCGCGCTGTTCCAGGCCTTCCGCCATGGCAAGCTGCCACCCGACGGCCGCATCCTGGCGGTGGCGCGCGACGAGCGCAGCGACGCGCAATATCGCCAGTACATCCGCGACCGCTTTGTCGAGGTCGACAGCGCCAAGCGCCCCAGCGACGATGAGTTTGCGCGGTTTGCAGAAATGCTGCACTACCGCCGCATGGACTTGTCGCAGCCCGCGCACTATGCCGGCCTCAAGACCTGGCTGGATGCGCGCAATGCCGACACGGTGGTGATGTTTCTGGCCACCGCGCCCTATTTGTTCTCGGTGGTCTGCGAGCAGCTCGGCATCGCCGGCCTGAACGGGCCCAAGGTGCGGGTGGTGCTCGAAAAGCCGCTGGGCCATGACCTGGCCAGCGCGCAGGAGATCAACCGAGTGGTGCGCTCGGCTTTCTCCGAGACCCAGGCCTTCCGGATCGACCACTACCTGGGCAAGCCGGCGGTACAAAACCTGATGGCGCTGCGCTTTGGCAACGCACTGTTCGAGCCGCTGTGGCGGCGCGAGAGCATCGCCAACATCCAGATCACGCTGGCCGAGGGCCTGGGCGTGGGCACCCGGGGCGACTACTACGACACCACCGGCGCGCTGCGCGACATGATCCAGAACCACGCGCTGCAACTGCTCACGATGATCGCGATGGAGCCGCCGTCCACCAACGACGCCGATGCGATCCGCGCCGAGAAGTTGAAGGTGCTGCGCTCGCTCAAACCCTTCACCCCCGAGAGCGTGGCGCGCGACGTGGTGCGCGGCCAGTACAAGGCGGGCACGGTCGAGGGCCAGGCGGTGCCCGGCTACCTCGACGAGGTCAAGGTGCCTGCCGGCAGCCACTGTGAGACTTTTGTGGCGCTGCGCACCGAGGTGCAGAACTGGCGCTGGGCGGGTGTGCCGTTTTACCTGCGCACCGGCAAGCGGCTGGCCGGCCGGCATTCACAGATCGTCGTCAACTTCCGCGAGGTGCCGCACCCGATCTTTCCGGGCTCGGCACGCGCCAACAAGCTGGTGATCAAGCTGCAGCCCGAGGATGGGCTGGAGCTGCACCTGCTGGCCGCCAAGGGCAGCGCGCAGGGGGAGATGCTGGCGCCGGTGTCACTGGATCTGGACTTTGACAAGGCCTTCGAGAGTGAACGCGTCGGCGCTTACGAGCGCTTGCTGATGGACGCGATGGCTGGCCGGCTCAACCTGTTTGTGCGCAGTGATGAGCAAGAGCAGGCCTGGCGCTGGGTCGAGCCGGTGCTCCAGGCCTGGGCCACCGACCCCAACGGCCCCCGCGCCTACGCTGCCGGCACCTGGGGACCGCCAGCCTCCAGCGCGATGGTCGCCCGCGATGGCTGTGCTTGGGATGAAGAACAATGAGCCCCCATGCTTGACCGCATCCGCGCCTCGATCCCGGCGCTGCCGCCGGCGGAGCAGCGGGTGGCCAAGCTGTTGCTGGCCGATCCGCGCAGCTTCGCCACGCTGCCCGTCAGTGAGTTGGCCAACCGCTCGCAGGTCAGCAAGCCCACTGTGGTACGGTTTTGCCGCAGCGTGGGCTACGACGGGCTGGCCGACTTCAAGCTCAAGCTGGCCGGCACGGTCAACGAGGGCGTGCCGTTTGTGCACCGCTCGGTCGACGAGGACGACAAGCCCGGCGACCTGATCGTCAAGGTGATCGACAACGCCGTGGCGGCGATGCTGAAGTACCGCAACAACGCAGCCGGCCATGCGTTCGAGCAGGCGATGGCCGCGCTCACTGCCGCCGGGCAGGCCCACAAGCGCATCGAGTTTTACGGTGTCGGCAACTCCGGCATCGTGGCGCAAGACGCCCAGCACAAGTTCTTCCGCTTGGGCGTCAATGCCGCTGCTGTCAGCGACGGCCATGTGCAGGTGATGAGCGCCACCATGCTGGGGCCGGGCGACTGCGCGGTGGTGATCAGCAACTCGGGCCGCAGCCGCGACCTGATAGCCGCTGCCGACATCGCCCGCCGCAAGGGCGCAACGGTGATCGTGATCACCGCCAGCGGCTCACCGCTGGCGCAACTGGCGCTGGGCCACCGCCAGATCCTGCTGGCCGCCGACCACCCCGAGGACTTTGACCGCTACAGCCCAATGGTGTCGCGCTTGCTGCACCTGACGATCATCGACATCCTGACCACCGGGGTCGCGCTGCGCCTGGGGCCGGCGCTGCGACCGGTGATGCAGGAGATCAAGCGCAATCTGCGCGCCATGCGCTATGCCGCGCCGGCACCCGCTGCAGCGCCCGATCAGAGCCCCAGCAGCGACTCCACCCCGTAAAGCTGGGCCAGTTGCCTGAGCTTGGGCGGCGCGCCGGAGACTTGCAGCGGCCGGCCCAGCAGCGCTGCTTCGCGCTGGCAGGCCAGCAATACCGCCACGGCCGAACTGTCCATCTGCTGCAGTGCCGAGGCGTCGAGTTGCAACGCATCAGCCGCCCGCAACAGCGGCAACAGCCGGGCCAGCGTGGTGCTGGCTTCACTGATCGTCAGGCGCTCGGGCAGCGCAATCATCGACAAGGCGGCAGGCATTGGGCCAGCCTGAGGGGCCGAGGGCGCGGCAGCGATGGACGGAGCACCCCCCGTACTGCCCGACATCAGCTCTTGGGCGCTGCGGCCAGGGACTTGTTCTTCTCGGCGAGCCGGGTGATCAGTGCGTCCATCCCGCCCGCGCTCAAGTCTTTGGCAAACTGGCCCCGGTAGGCCTCGACCACCCAAAAACCGCCAACGTTGACGTCGTAGATCTTCCAGCCGTCGCCGGCCTTTTCAAGCCGGTAGTCGAGCTGGATCGGATCACCCTTGCCACGCACTTCGGTGCGCACCACCAGCTCGCCAGAGTCGGCGGCACCGGCACGCAGCGGCTTGACCACCACCGCCTGGTCCTTGACCTGGGTCAGCGCGCCCGAGTAGGTGTTGACCATCAGGGTTTGAAACTCCACCAGCATGCGCTTTTGCTGGTCGGGTGTGGCACTGCGCCACTGCGGACCGACCGAACTGGCCGTCATGCGCTGGAAGTTGACGTAAGGCATCACCTTGGCGTCCACCAGCGTGCGGATGCGGTTGACGTCACCGGCCTGGATGGCCTTGTCGGACTTGACCGCGTCAATCACGTCGGTAGACACCTGCCGCACAAAAGCGTCTGGCGCCACCGGTTCGGCCCGCAAGGTCGGCGCCGTTGCCGCCAGCACAGTGAAACTGGCGGCCAAAATCAAGAAACGTCGTTGCATCAGGTCATCCTTTAGGGTCGGGCCTGGTGGCCCGTAGCAACTACAACGCGCCAAGTGCCGCCGCGGTTCACTTCACGGCCGGTTTTATCAGACCCTTGAAGGCCGCCGGGGCAGATTCGTCGTCGGGCGGCTCGCCGTCATAGATCAGGCTGCGACGCCGCGCCAGGTAGGCGTCGCGCAGCAAGATGTACTTGTCGAGCGCCATCTCATCGAGCAAGACACCGGCGCTGAGCAATTGCACCCGGCCATTGATCAACTGCACGGCGGTGGCGATATTGCGCTCGCGGGCTCCCTGCCAGACCAGGGCGGCGCCAGAGTCCTTGAAGTCCAGCGTCAAGCCGGCAGCGTCACGCAAGGTGGAGGGGCCCAGCACCGGCAGCACCAGGTAGGGCCCGCTGCGCAAACCCCAGTAACCCAGGGTCTGGCCAAAGTCTTCGACCGTGAAGCGCTCCAGCCCGATCTGTTCGGCAAAGTCCATCAGACCACCCACGCCAAAAGTGGTGTTGACCATCGCCCGCATGCCCATCTCCAGCGATTGCTGCGGCTTGATCTGCAACATCAGGTTGGCGCTGGTCCAGAAATCGGCAATGTTGTTGAAAAAGTTGGCCACACCGGTGCGCACCAGGCTGGGCACCACCGCCTGGTAGGTCTTGGCGATGGGCTTGACCGCCACCCGGTCGACCACCTCGTTGAACTCGAAAACCTGGCGGTTGTAGGTCTCCCACGGATCGATGCGGTTCAGGCCTTCGCCGGGCAGGCTGGCGCAGGCACCGAGCAGCAGCGAAAAAGCCAGCAGGCACAGCGTGGCCGAGCGCCGCAGCAACCCGACGGATACAGCCTGGCTGGGGGCGCTCATGGCTTCTTGGCGGGCTCGGCGCCCGCGCCCGCATCGGCCGCCTTGTTGAACAGAAACTGGCCGATCAAGTTCTCCAGCACCACCGCCGACTGGGTCTGCTTGATGGTGGCGCCGGGCGCCAGATTGTCCACTTCACCGCCCGGCTCAAGGCCGACGTACTGGTCGCCCAGCAAGCCGGCGGTCAGGATCTTGGCCGAGCTGTCCTTGGGAAACAGGTTGGCACGCTGCACGTCCATGGTTACAACCCCCTGAAAAGTCTTGGGATCAAAGCTGATGCTGGTGACCCGGCCGACCACCACACCCGCCGAGCGCACCGGCGCCCGGGCTTTGAGGCCGCCAATGTTATCGAACCGGGCCGTCAGGGCATAACTGTCGCCGCCGCTGAAGCTGGCCAGGTTGGCGGCCTTGAGCGCCACGAATACCAGCGCGGCCAGGCCCAGCAGCACAAACAGCCCGACCAGGGTTTCGATGCTTCTTTTTGCCATGATGCTTGGAGACTCCGGAAGGGGATTCAGCGCGGTGCCGAGAACATCAGCGCGGTGAGCACAAAGTCCATGCCCAGCACCGCCAGCGACGAGGTGACCACCGTGCGGGTGGTGGCGTAGGCCACGCCTTCGGGGGTGGCTTCGGTTTCGTAGCCCTGGTAGAGCGCCACGGCGGTGCAGATCACGCCAAACACCGCGCTCTTGACCACGCCGTTGCCGAGGTCACGCCAGACATCCACGCCGTTTTGCTGGATCGACCAGAAATTGCCGGCATCGATACCGATCAGCCCGACCGCCACCACCCAAGCGCCCAGGATACCGACCGCCGAGAACAGGATGGTCAGCAGCGGCAGCGACACGATGCCGCCGATGAAACGCGGCGCCAGCACCCGCACCCGCGGGTCGATCGCCATCAACTCCATTGCGGCAATTTGCTCGCCGGCCTTCATCAGGCCGATCTCGGCGGTCAGCGAGGTGCCGGCGCGTCCGGCAAACAACAACGCGGTGACCACCGGCCCCAACTCGCGCACCAGCGACAAATTGACGATCAGGCCCAGCGACTCGGCAGCACCGTAGGTGACCAGCGCGTAGTACATCTGCAGCGCCAGCACAAACCCGACGGCCAGGCCCGAGGCGAGGATGATCAGCAGAGAGCGGTTGCCGATCGCATGGATCTGCGTGATCACCAGCCCAAAACGGCGCAGCGAGGCTGGAAGGGCGCGCAGCAGGTCAAAAAAGAAGATGGCGGCATGGCCCCAGCCGCGCATCACGGCCAGGGCGCTCGCGCCCAGCCTGGCCAACACGTCAGTGAGCCCCGTCATGGTGCTTTCACCAGGCCAAAGTCCTCGGCCATGGGGCGCGCGGGGTAGTGAAACTTGACCGGCCCGTCGGGCTCGCCGCGCACAAACTGGCGCACCTCCAGGTCGGTCGAGGCCATCAACTCGGCGGGCGTGCCCTGGGCCACGATGCGGCCCTGGTTGGCCATCAGGATCACATGGTCGCTGATCGCCATGCACTCGGGGACGTCGTGCGAGATCACCAGCGAGGTGGCACCGGTGATGTCGTTGAGGGTGCGGATCAGCTTGGCCGCCACCCCCATCGAGATCAGGTCCAGCCCGGCAAAGGGTTCGTCGTACATGATCAGTTCGGGGTCGAGTGCAATTGCACGGGCCAACGCGATACGCCGGGCCATACCGCCTGACACCTCGGAGATCTTGAGCGCGGCCGCGCCGCGCAGGCCCACCGCGTTGAGCTTCATCAGCACGATGTCGTGGACCAGCGCTTCGGGCAGGTCGGTCATCTCGCGCAGCGGGAAGGCGACGTTGTCGAACACCGTCAAATCGGTGAACAGCGCGCCGAACTGAAACAGCATGCCCAGGCGGCGACGCAGCCGGTAAAGCTGGTCGCGGTTGCGGGTGTCGATCACCTCGCCGTCAAACACCACGCGGCCACTGTTGGCCGCATGCACACCGCCAATCAGCCGCAGCAGCGTGGTCTTGCCGCAGCCTGACTGGCCCAGCACCGACGTGACCTTGCCCCGCGCAAAGCGCAGGCTGACGTCTTGGAGGATGGTGCGACTGCTGTCGTAGCCAAACGTGACGTGGTCGATCTCGATGAGGGGTTCAGGGTTCAACGGAATTCGGCAGATGTCCCCGTCTGGGGCTGGGTGCAAAGGCCTGCAAATCAGTCCGATGTTCGTTTTGATTCTCGCATGGGCCAGCATTGTCCCCAGGGATTGCCCCAATTCGCCTGGGCGGAGAATGCCTGCGGCGCTGTGCCTCAGCGCTGCGCTGCGCTCAGCGCGGCAAAGTGCTGCAGCCCATCAGGAAGCTGTCGACCTCGCGCGCCGCCTGGCGGCCCTCGCGGATCGCCCAGACCACCAGGCTCTGGCCGCGCCGCATGTCGCCGGCGGCAAACACCTTGGCCACATTGGTGCGGTAGCCGCCTTCGTCGGTGTGGGCGCGGGCATTGCCCCGGGCGTCTTTGGTCACGCCAAAAGCGTCGAGCACGCTGGACACGGGGTGGACAAACCCCATCGCCAGCAGCACCAGGTCAGCGGGATAGTGCCGCTCGGTACCGGCCACCTCGACCAGCTTGCCGTCCCTGAGCTCGATGTTGACGGTGGTCAGGCCGGTGAGCTTGCCCTTTTCTTTGCCGGTGCCGCCGGTGAACGCCTTGGTGGCGATGGCAAAGTCTCGCTCGCAGCCTTCTTCGTGGCTGGAGCTGGTGCGCAGCTTGGTCGGCCAGTAGGGCCAGGTCATGGGCCGGTTTTCCTCAATCGGCGGTTGCGGCAGCAGCTCGAACTGGGTGACGCTGGCTGCGCCGTGGCGGTTGCTGGTGCCCACGCAATCACTGCCGGTGTCGCCGCCGCCGATGACGATCACGTGTTTGCCGTCGGCACGGATTTGCGTGATGCCCTGGGCCTTGAGTTTGTCGCCGGCGTTGGCCTTGTTCTGCTGGGGCAAGAACTCCATCGCAAAGTGCACGCCGTCCAGGTCGCGGCCGGGCACCGGCAGGTCGCGGCTGAGCTCACTGCCGCCGGTCAGGATCACCGCGTCAAACTGGGCCTTGAGCTCGTCGGCGCTGATGGTGGTCTTGGCGTCGTTGGTGATCTTGGCGCCGCCGCCCTCGGTGGGCATCGCGCCCACCAGCACACCGGTCTTGAAGCTCACGCCCTCGGCTTCCATCTGGGTGATGCGGCGGTCGATGTGCGACTTCTCCATCTTGAAGTCAGGGATGCCGTAGCGCAGCAGGCCGCCGATGCGGCTGTTCTTCTCGAACACGGTGACGGCATGGCCGACCCGCGCCAGCTGCTGCGCCGCCGCCAGCCCGGCCGGGCCGGAGCCGACCACCGCCACCGTCTTGCCGGTCTTGGCCACGGGCAACTGCGGCGTCACCCAGCCCTCGGCCCAGGCGCGGTCGATGATGGCGTGTTCAATCGACTTGATGCCGACCGCATCGTCGTTGACGTTGAGGGTGCAGGCCGCCTCGCAAGGCGCCGGGCAGATGCGGCCAGTGAACTCGGGAAAGTTGTTGGTGCTGTGCAGCACGGTGACGGCGTTGGCCCAGTCGCCCCGGTACACCAGGTCGTTGAAGTCGGGGATGATGTTGTTGACCGGGCAGCCGCTGTTGCAAAACGGCGTGCCGCAGTCCATGCAGCGCGCCGCCTGCACCTTGGACTGCTCGGCCGTCAGGCCGATGACAAACTCTTTGTAGTGCTTGAGGCGCTGGGGCACGGGCGCGTAGCCCTCGTCCAGACGCTCGAATTCCATGAAGCCGGTCACTTTTCCCATGATGCTTGGTCCTGATGCTTGTGCTTGACGCTGGTGCTTGATGCTGGTGCTTGATGCTGGTGCTTGATGTTGGTGCCTGAGGTGTGGCGGCTTCAGATCACTTGGCTGCGACCGGCTGCTTGGCATCCAACACCGCAGGGGCGCTGGCCTTGGCCAATGCCGCCTGGCTGGCAGCGCCGATCTCGCTCAGCGCGCGCTTGTACTCATTGGGGAAGACCTTGACGAATTTGGCCCGTGCAGCGGCCCAGTCGTCGAGGATCTCGCGGGCCCGCAGGCTGCCGGTCCAAGTGTGGTGCTGCTCGATCAGCGCCTTGAGCAAGACCTCGTCGGCCTGGCCCTGGTGCCAGATGGCGGGGGCCTGGGAGGCCGCCTGCTCTGCCGCCGCCAGCACCTTGTCCAGCGAGACCATTGACGTGTTGCAGCGCTTGGCAAACTGGCCGTCTTCGTCAAAGACATAGGCGATACCGCCCGACATGCCGGCGGCAAAGTTGCGCCCGGTCTTGCCCAGCACCACGGCCGTGCCGCCGGTCATGTACTCGCAGCCGTGGTCGCCGGTACCCTCCACCACGGCGGTGGCGCCGGAGAGCCGCACCGCAAAGCGCTCGCCCGCCACACCCCGGAAAAACGCCTCGCCGCTGGTCGCACCGTAGAGCGCGGTGTTGCCGATGATGATGTTTTTGGTGGCATCACCCCGAAAGTCGATGCTGGGACGCACCACCAGCCGGCCGCCCGACAAGCCCTTGCCGGCGTAGTCGTTGGCGTCGCCGATCAGGTACTGGGTGATGCCCTTGGCCAGAAAGGCGGCAAAGCTCTGGCCGCCAGTGCCCTCCATCTGCATGAAGATGGTGTGGTCGGGCAGGCCCTCGGGGCGCTGCCGGATCAGCTCGCCCGACAACATCGCGCCCACGCTGCGGTTGAGGTTGCGGGTGTCCTGCATGAACTGCACCTTCTCGCCGCGCAGGATCGCGGGCTGGCACTTCTCGATCAGGGTGATGTCGAGTGCGCGCTCCAGGCCGTGGTCCTGGCTTTCGACATGGAAGCGTGGCACCTCGGCCGGCGCCTCGGGCTGGTGGAAGACGCGGCTGAAATCCAGCCCCCTGGCCTTCCAGTGCGCGATGCCTTTTTTGGTGTCGAGCAGGTCGGCACGGCCGATCAGGTCGTCAAAGCGGCGCACGCCCAGCTGCGCCATGATCTGGCGCGCCTCCTCGGCCACAAAGAAGAAGTAGTTGACGACGTGCTCGGGCTTGCCGGCAAACTTGGCGCGCAGCAGCGGGTCTTGCGTGGCCACACCCACCGGGCAGGTGTTGAGGTGGCACTTGCGCATCATGATGCAGCCCTCGACCACCAACGGCGCGGTGGCAAAGCCGAACTCGTCGGCGCCCAGCAGCGCGCCGATCACCACATCGCGGCCAGTCTTCATCTGGCCGTCGGCCTGCACCCGCACCCGGCCGCGCAAGCGGTTCAGCACCAGGGTCTGCTGGGTCTCGGCCAGGCCCAGCTCCCAGGGGGTGCCGCAGTGCTTGATGCTGCTCCAGGGTGAGGCGCCGGTGCCGCCGTCGTGCCCGGCGATCACGATGTGGTCGGCCTTGCACTTGGTGACGCCAGCGGCGATGGTGCCCACGCCCACCTCGGACACCAGCTTGACGCTGATGCTGGCCCGCGGGTTGGCGTTTTTTAGGTCGTGGATCAGCTGAGCCAGGTCTTCGATCGAGTAGATGTCGTGGTGCGGCGGCGGCGAGATCAGGCCCACGCCGGGCACCGAGTAACGCAGCATGCCGATGTAATCGGTGACCTTGCCGCCCGGCAACTGACCGCCCTCG
>JANYKR010000169.1 GCA_025358155.1 Betaproteobacteria bacterium | reverse complement strand
GCTGGAGGTCAGCGCGATCCATGACGAAGCCGGCTACCGGCGCGTGCGCGAGGCCCTGTCGCACCAGTACGACCTGGGTGCGCGTGAGCCCAACATCCAGGTCTGGAATGTCAACCTGCGTGGCGACCGATCATTGACGCTGCGCCACTTTCAGCACAACAACCGGCCGCTTGACGACAGTGGGCAAGAGGTGCTCAAGCACGTCGCCAGGCTGTGGGGCTTTGGCGTGCACCTGGAAAGTACCAACAGCTTGGGCGAGATCAGCAAGCGCTGGTCGGTGGGCGCGCCCGGCGCCTGAGCACTGGGCTTGCGCGCAGCCCGCCCCGCGCGGGCTGGCCAGGTGGGTTCAAGTCAAGACGGTGACCGGCCGATAAGCTGGGACGCCGCCGGACCGCTGGAGCTTCGGCCGTGCCGGAGTTGCCCTTGCCCCTGTCCCGCTTGACTGTCCCGTCTGCCCGACTGCCGGTGCGGCTCTCGCCGGCTGGCGCGCAGCTTCGGCAGCCGGCTGCGGGTGGGCCGGGCCAGCCACCCAGGGCCAGCGTTGCGCTGCTGCTGGCCGGCACCGACTTGCAGGTGGTCTGGGGCAACCCGGCATTCCACCGGTTGTGCGGCGCCGCCCCCGGCGGTCTGGCCGGCCTTGACCTGCCGGCGCTGCTGGCGGGTCTGGGTGCCGATGCGACCACGCTGGCCCAGGTCCGGGCCGGCCAGATCCCCGACAACGGCCTGCAAGTCGCCACCCGCCGGCCGTCAGCCGACGGCACAGTGCAGACGTTGTCGCTCGACCTGCAAGCTCGCCGCGATGCCGGGGGCCAACTCCTCGGCTTTGCCCTGGTGCTGCAAGACACCACCGAGCGAGACCTCCAGCGCTTGCGCAACGAGGCCCTGCTCAGCGCCTTGCCCAACGGGGTGGTGATGCGTTCGGCGCAAGGCCAGGTGATTGACTGCAACCCCGCAGCCGAGCGCCAGCTGCAGCTCAGCCGCGCCCAGCTGCTGGGCGGCCAGGCGATACCGGCAGACTGGCACACGGTGCACGACGACCTACGCTTCATGCCATTGCAGGAGCGCCCCGCCATGCGTGTGCTCGACAGCGGGCGCGGTGTGCATGACGCGATCATGGGCGTGGTGTCGGCCAGCGGAGGTCTGCACTGGCTGCTGGTCAACGCCGAGCCGATCCGGGGCGCTCAAGGCCAGACGCTGGGCACCGTGGCCTGCTTCACCGATGTCACCCAGCAGCGCAACCAGCAGGCGGTGTTGGCGCACACCGTGGATGCCGCCGGCCTGGGCGCCTGGCAGTGGGACATGCGCAGCGGCGAGATGGTGTTCAATGACCGATTGCTGGCGATGCTGGGCTACCGGCCCGGCGATGTCGTGCCGTCGATGGCGCAGTGGGCTGCCATGGTGCATCCCGACGACATCGCCGGCTGGCGCGCTGCGCTGCGCACCCATCTGGCCGACCCCAGCATCCCCTGCCGCAGTGAGCTTCGGGTGCGTCGGCCCGACGGCGACTGGGCGGCGGTGCAGTCTTGCGGCGTGGTGATCGAGCGCGAGGGCTCGGGCGCGCCGCGTCGCATGGCCGGCATCAACATCGACATGACCGAGCAGACGCAGATGCAGGCCATGCTGCGCCACGCCGCCCGCACCGACGGCCTGACCCAGCTGCCCAACCGCGCGGCGGTGTTCGAGCGGGTGCAGCAGGCCATCAACCGGGCGGGCGAGTCGGTCGGCTTCCAGTACGCCGTGTTGTTCATGGACTTTGACCGTTTCAAGCAAGTCAACGACACCCTGGGACATGCTGCAGGCGACGAATTGCTGCGCCAGATTGCCCAGCGCCTGCGCGCTGCGCTGCGGCAGGGCGATGCAGTCTCGCGCAGTGCCAGTCACCGGCCTGCAGTGGGCCCTGTGAACTTGCCTACCCAGACCGCCACCCAGACCGCCGGCCGCATCGGCGGTGACGAGTTTGTGGTGGTGCTCGAAGGCGTGAGCGGTCGCGACGAGGCCTGCACTGTCGCGCGTCGGCTGATGGAGGTGCTGGCGGCGCCGTACAAGATTGGCGGCCAGGTGCTGCATTCCAGCGCCAGCATCGGCATCGTCACCTCCGAGCACCCGGCCAACGATGCCAATACCGTGATGCGCGACGCCGACACCGCGATGTACGAGGCCAAGCGCGCCGGCCGGGGCCGCTACATCGTTTTTGACCCGACCATGCATGAGCGCGTGGCGCGCAGCGTCGATACCGAGCGCGACCTGCGCACAGCGCTGCAGCGCGGTGAGCTGTTTGTGGTCTACCAGCCTGTGGTCGAGCTGCAGCACGACGGCCCCGGCGGGGTCGAGGCCTTGGTGCGCTGGCGCCACCCGGTACGCGGTCTGGTCAATCCAGCGGACTTCATCCCGGTGGCCGAAGAGTCCGGCCTGATCTTCGAGCTCGGTGCCTTTGTGTTGCAGACGGCTTGCCGCCAGTTTGTGGGCTGGCAGCGAGCACTCGGCTCGCTGGCGCCCAGCTCATTGGCGGTCAACCTGTCGCCGGTGCAACTGCGCATGCCAGGGCTGATTGCCGAGGTGCAGCGCTGTTTGGGCGGCACCGGGCTTTTGCCGGGCTCGCTGCAGCTGGAAGTGACCGAAAGCCTCGCAGCGCAGGACGACAACGCCCGAGCCCAGTTGCGCGAGCTCAAGGCCATGGGCGTGCGCATCGCGCTCGATGACTTTGGTACCGGTTACTCGTCGCTGGCCTGCCTGCACCAGCTGCCGGTGGACACGGTCAAGATCGACCGCTCATTCGTGATGCATGCCGAGACCAGCGACTACCACCGGGTGCTGATCGAGGCCACCATCCGGGTGGCGCAAACCCTGGGCATGAGCACCGTGGCCGAGGGCATCGAGACCGATGGCCAGGCGGCGTTGATGCGCCACCTGCATTGCGACCGCGGCCAGGGCTACCTGTGGGCCAAACCGCTAGAGGCCGACGCACTGTGCCTGTGGCTGACGCGGCGTGCCGCGCCGCTGGTCGCTGCAGCCTGACCGGCGCTGGACAGCAAGACACCTGGCATGCCCGGGCGCTGGTCACCAGCGCGCACTCACAACGCAAATATCTTGCCCGGATTCAGGATGTTCTTCGGGTCCAGCGCCCGCTTGAGCACCCGCATCATCTGCACCGTGGCCAGGCCGGTCTCGTCGATCAGGAAGCCCTGCTTGTGCAGGCCGATGCCATGCTCGCCGGTGCAGGTGCCTTCGAGCTTCAAGGCGTGGTGCACCAGCTGCT
>JANYKR010000105.1 GCA_025358155.1 Betaproteobacteria bacterium | reverse complement strand
CGCATCGCAGAAGGTGGCGCCTGAGGCGATGTTCGTCGACCGCGTGATGCCGGTTCGCTTCGCGCTGTTTGACACCCAGCAGCATTTCCACGTGCCCATGCTGTGCACGCCGTGGAGCTGCGCGACCTACCGTGGCAGCTGATCTGGGCGAGGCACACCGGCAGGGGTGACGGGCTGTTCAAGGTGCCGCCGGACGCCGTGGCGGCAGGCGCCGGTGGCAGCGCCGGGCCGGCGCTTGACACGCGCCATGCGGGTCTGCCGCAGCCTCACTGCAACAGATCGAGCAGGGTTCGCGCCACCACCTTGGTGGCGCGCCGCAGGTCTTGCAGGTCCAGGCGCTCGTCGGCGCGCTTGGCGTGCGATTCGAGCACCGTGCGCGGCCCGGCGCCGTAGATCACGCCCGGTATGCCACGCTCCACGTACAGGCGAACGTCGGTGTACAGCGGCGTGCCCAAGGCAGGGATCGGCTCGCCGAAGACCGCCAGCGCGTGCTTTTGAATCGCCTGCACCAACGGCTGGTTGCCGGGCAAGGGCTTCATTGCGCGTGACAGCAGCAAGCGCTTGACTTCAACGCGCAGTTTCTTGCCGCCACGCGGCGGATTGAACGCAGCGGCCGCTTGCTCGATGGTGCGGCGCAGGGAGGCTTCGACTTCGGACGGATCTTCTTCCGGGATCATGCGCCGATCGAGCTTGAGCACCACCTTGCCGGGAATCACATTGGTGTTGGTGCCGCCATTGACCTGGCCCACGTTGAGGTACGGATGGGTGATGCCTTCGACCTTGGACATCACTTTCAGGTAGTCGTGGTTCAAGGCGTACAGCGCATTGAGGATCTGCACCGCGCCCTGCATCGCGTCGGTACCGCTGTCGGGGATGGCCGCATGGGCCATATCGCCATGCACGACGACCTCCAACTGCAGGCAGCCGTTGTGCGCCACCACCACTTGGTAGCTGAAGCCGGCGGCCATCATCAGGTCGGGCTTGGTCAGGCCCTTGCTCAGCAGCCAGTTGGGGCCGAGTTCACCGCCGTATTCTTCGTCGTAGGTGAAGTGCAGCTCCACACTGCCGGCCAGCTTGGCATTCAGCGACTCCAGCGCGCGCACCGCAAAGCTGAAGCTGGCCATGTCGCACTTGCTCACGGCGGTGGCGCGGCCGTAGATCTTGCCGTCGACGATCTCGCCGCCGTACGGGTCATGGGTCCAGCCTTCGCCGGGAGGCACCACATCGCCGTGGGCGTTCAGCGCGATTGTTTTGCCTTCGCCGTAGCGGCGACGCACGATCAGGTTGGTGATGCTCTCGAGCCCGGCTGCCTTGACCTCAGCGGCCGGCACAACATGCTTCTCGGCGGTCAGGCCCATCTGCGCCAGCAGTTCGGCCGTTAGGTCGGCATGCGGCGCGTTGTTGCCGGGCGGCGTGTCGGTGGGCACGCGAACCAGTTCTTGCAGAAAGCGCACCTCTTCGTCGAAGTGGGCGTCAACCCAGGCGTCGAGTGCGCTGTATTGGGCGGCTGAAGTCATGAAAGCTCCGTGGCAAGTTGTTCAAGAAGGTTCTGGAATGCGCGCACACACAGATCGGTGTCGTCGTTGGTGATCGCTTCCAGCGGGTTGTGGCTGATGCCGGCGTTGAGGCCACGCATGAACAGCATGGCCTGGGGCATGGCCTCATGCAGCTTCATCGCGTCGTGGCCGGCACCGCTGGGCATGGTCAACAGCGGCAGGCCGAGTGCCTCGACCGCACGCTCCCAGCGCTGTTGCCAGGCGGGTGCGCTGGGCGCCGCAGCGGCGCGCATCGTCTCTTCGAGCTTGAAATGCAGGCCACGGCGTTTGCAGATGGCCGCCAGTTCGGCGCGAACGTCTGCCGCACAGGCGTCACGCACTGGGTCGGTGGTGGCGCGGATGTCGAGGCTGAATTTGCAGCGCCCCGGCACAACGTTGATTGAGCCGCTGGGCACCTCCAGCATGCCCACCGTGGCCACGAGATTGGGCTCAGCGCCGCCGCGCTTCTCGACGTAGAGCGCCAGTTCAGCAGCAGCGGTGGCCGCGTCGCGCCGCCGGTCCATCGGGGTCGTGCCGGCGTGGCTGGCCATGCCGACAATCTCGCCGAGATAGCGCACGCTGCCGTTGATCGAGGTCACGATGCCCAGCGGCAGGTCCAGCTCATTGAGCACCGGCCCTTGTTCGATGTGCGCCTCGACGAAGCCGAGGTAGCGGCCGGCATCTCGTTTCAGTTTTGGAATGTCGTCAGGGCACAGCCCGGCATGCAGCATCGCAGCGCGCAGGGTGATGCCGTCGGCGTCTTTCTGATCGAACCAGGACGGATCGAAGTGCCCCGTCAGCGCGCCCGAACCGAGAAACACGGCCTTGTAGCGCTGACCCTCTTCTTCGGCAAAGCCGACCACCTCGAAGCAGAAGGGCAGGCGCCGGCCTTGCCGGTGCAGTTCTCGAACGCAGGCCATCGGCACCAGGATGCCCAGCCTGCCGTCGTACTTGCCGCCGTTGCGCACGGTGTCGTAGTGCGAACCTGTCAACAGGCGCTTGGCTTGGCGGTCGGTGCCGTGGTAGAGGCCGACGACATTGCCGACGGCGTCGATCTCGACCTCATCGAATCCGCAATCGGTGCGCATCCAGTGGGCCAACCGCTGCGCGCAAGCGCGGTGCGCGTCGGTCAGGTAGGTGACAGTCAGCTCGCCCCTTTCGGCGTACCCCGGGTCGCTGTGGGTTGCCAGGCGTTCTGCCCAGTCCCACACGTCATTGCCCAGCACGGGCTCGTGACCCAACTTGTCGTTGAGCCGGATCTCGGCGATGCGGTGAATGTTGCGCAAGCACTCGGCAAGTTCAAAGTCGGGGTGGTTGTCGAGCCGGCGCTCGAAGCTCGCAATGATTTCGGCCTTGGGCAGGCCCAGGCCGCGCGGGCCGCGTACCGCCAGGATGAACGGGAAGCCGAACTTCAGGTGGTAGTCGGCGTTGAGTTGCTGGATGTGCGCAAAATCTGCAAGCGTGCAATCGGTGAGGCCTGCCTTGCCTTGTTCGTGGGTGGATTCGGCGGTCAGTGTCTTGGCCACCATCGCCTTGCCCGCCAGCTCAGGGTGAGCGCGTATCAGCCCCAGTTGCGCATCGCGACCCGACTTCCGCACCACTTCGGCAAGTGCCAGCTTGAGCTGCACCAGGCTCTTAAAGGGCCGGTGCGACCAGGCCCGTTGTGCGATCCAGGGCGAGTGTTCGTAGGTGCCGTCAAGCAAGCCGATGAAGTCTGCCTCGGATGCCGTGTTGAGTTGTTCCAGCGAGATCATGGTCAGTCCCAGGCAAAAGCCGTCTTGGGGTCGAAGGGATGGGCGGCTCTCCAGTGGCGTGCAATGTCGATGCGCCGGCTGACCCAGACCCGGTCATGCTTTTCGATGTGGTCCAGAAAGCGCTGCAAGGCACGCATGCGACCTGGGCGGCCCAGCATCCGGCAATGCATGCCGATGCTCATCATCGATGGCCGCTCGTCGCCCTCGGCGTAGTGGACATCGAAGGCATCACGCAGGTACTCGAAGAACTCGTCGCCGTGCGAATAGCCTTGCGGCAGCGCGAAGCGCATGTCGTTGCAATCCAGGGTGTAGGGCACCACGAGATGCGGGACGCGGTTGCCGTCTGTCTTCTTGACCTGCAACCAGAAGGGCAGGTCGTCGCCGTAGTAGTCGCTGTCGTACTCGAAGCCGCCGTGGTCGGCCACCAGCCGGCGTGTGTTCGGGCTGTCGCGGCCGGTGTACCAGCCCAGGGGCCGATCACCCGTCAGCCCTTGGATCGCAGCCATGCCCAGCGCCATGTGCTCGCGCTCGGTGGCTTCGTCGATGGTCTGGTAGTTGATCCAGCGCCAGCCGTGGCAGGCGATCTCGTGACCGAGGTCGCAAAACGCCGCCGTCACCTCAGGGCAGCGCTCCAGCGCCATGCCGACGCCGAACACCGTCAGCGGCAGGCCACGCCGCTCGAACTCGCGCAGCAGCCGCCACACGCCCACCCGCGAGCCGTACTCGTAGATGCTTTCCATGCTCAGGTGGCGGGCAGCAAAGGCGGCCGGGTTGAACATCTCGGACAGGAACTGCTCGCTGCCGGCATCGCCGTGCAGCACCGAGTTTTCGCCACCTTCCTCAAAGTTGAGGACGAACTGCAAGGCGACACGCGCCTGGCCTGGCCAGTTGGCGTGTAGCCCGTGGCGGCCGTAGCCCTTCAGGTCTCGCGGGTAGGTAGGGCTCATGGGCATCACGGATTCAGCAGTTGGGCAAGGTCGGTCTCATGCGGGTTCAACCGGAGGTTCTGTTCCACATGCTCCAGGTGTTCAAGCGTCAAGCGCACGGCTGCCTTGACATCGCGCTGCTCGAACGCATCGACGATGGCAACGTGTTCGGCCAGCGAGGCCTCGGCCGAGTGCGATGACTGGTACATCAGCGCAATCAGCGAAGAGCGGGTCAGCAGATCGGTCAACAACTGCGCCAGCACGTCGTTGCCCAGCATCCGTGCCAACACCACATGGAAGTCAGCCAGCAAATGCGTGCGCCCCGACACATCGGCATTGGCGACGGCCTCGCGTTCAGCGCTCAGGTGCTGCCGCAGTTCCAGGACCTGCGCGTCGCTGATGACCGCGCACAAGCGCCGCGTCAACGCCGCCTCCAGGATCTGACGGACCTCGAACACCTGCCGCGCTTCTTCGACACTGGGTGTTGCCACAAACGCGCCGCGTGCGGGCTCCAGCACCACCAGCCGATCACGGCTGAGTTGATTGAGGGCTTGACGAACCAGGGTGCGTGAGACCTTGAAGATGTCGGCGATCTTTTGCTCGGACAACTTGGTGCCCGGCATCAGCCGCCGCCCGATGATGGCCGCCGTGATCGACGCGACGATGCGCTGGGTGTTGCCAACCAGGGGATCTTTGCCGGGCTTCTTGATCTTGCTGCGATTCGCCGGCCGCGGCGCCGATGTCGGCGCTTCGCCAGGCTGTATGACCTTGAGGTTGGCGCGCCCTGCTGGCATGGCTGTCGACATGTTGAAGCTTCTGAATTGGTTTGACCAGAGTTCAGTAGTGTATACACTTCACGGCATTGCGCAAGTCGAACCTGTGCCCGCCGCAGTGCCCGTCAACCGCAGCGCAGGGCCTGCAACGCCTACCTTCTTTCCCAGCCCACCCAACCGAGAGGAATCTTATGGGACACCTCAGCACCCATGTGCTTGACACGATGAACGGCTGCCCGGCCGCAGGAATGGCAGTGAAGCTGCAACGGGTTGATGGCCAGACGGTCGAGACGATCAACAGCTTCATCCTCAACGCGGATGGCCGCAACGACGGAGGCGCCCTGCTCGACGCGCAGACCATGGCCGCGGGCTGCTACCGGCTGGTGTTCTCGGTGGCCCCGTACTTTCGTGCCAAAGGTGTGCAGCTGCCGCAGCCGCCGTTCATCGACGATGTGTCACTCGACTTCGGCATTGCCGACGCCACCGGCCGTTACCACGTCCCCTTGCTCGTGAGCCCATGGGCCTATTCAACCTACCGGGGTTCTTGAGCAACGCCGTGCGTCAAGGGTAAGCACCAATAACCGGGTGCGCACCTGTTCGTATACAGTTTTGCTCACGTCGCCGCGGTGCACAACGGTGCTTGCCCATCAGGGTGAACACCGTTGGTTGCGACGTCTTTCCTCACAGAGCCCGCTGTGGTGAGGGGCCTTCAGCCAGACGTTCGGCTGGCGGCCCCACCTGTGCGAGGACTCGATGGACGCCTACCTGCTTGACTGGGCCAATCTGCTGCTGCGCTGGGCCCACATCATCACCGGCATCGCCTGGATTGGCGCGTCGTTCTACTTTGTCTCGCTCGACAACAGCCTGACGCCACCCAAGAACAAGGCCGATGCCGACAAAGGCGTTGGCGGCGAGCAATGGGGCGTGCACGGCGGCGGCTTTTACCGCCACCAAAAGTACCCGGTCTCTCCGGGCTACGTGCCCGATCAGCTGCACTGGTCGATGTGGGAGAGCTACTCCACCTGGTTGACGGGCTTCGCGCTGTTCACGGTGCTGTACCTGTTCAACGCAAGCACCTTTCTCATCGACAAGACCTTGTTCGACTGGTCGCCCACAGCGGCCATCGCCACCGCGCTGGCGTTCTTCGTGGCGTTCTGGGTGCTGTATGACCTGATCTGCCGTACCCTGGGTCGCGGCAAGAACGGCGACCTGGTGGTGGGTGGCTGCGTTTTCGTGTTGATCGTGTTCGCCTCGTGGCTGTCCTGCCACTTGTTCGCCGGTCGTGCGGCCTTTCTGCTGGTTGGCGCGATGGTGGCCACCACGATGAGTGGCAACGTCTTTTTCTGGATCATCCCGGGCCAGCGCACGGTGGTGGCGGCCATCAAGGCGGGGCAGCCGGTCGACCCGGTGCACGGGCAGCGCGGCAAGCAGCGCAGCGTGCACAACACGTTTTTTACGCTACCGGTGCTGTTCTCCATGATGAGCAATCACTACGGGTTCACCTATGGGGCCAAGAACAACTGGCTGGTGCTGGTGGCGATCATGGTGGCCGGGGCGCTGATTCGTTTGTCGTTTGCATTGCGCCACAAGGCGCTGGCTTACGGCAAGCCGGTGCCGTGGCACTTTGCGGTCATCGGCACGCTGCTGCTGATGGTCACCGTCTGGGCCACCAAGCCCGATCCGCAGCCCGTCTCTTCGGTCGTGACCCCACCCAGCTTCGCGCAGGTGCAAGGCATCGTCACACAGCGTTGCGTGATGTGCCACGGCCCGGCCCTGCAGAGCAAGAACGTGCGCCTTGATTCGGCGGCCGAACTCACCAAGCACGCACAGGCTGTCTACCAGCAAGCCGTGGTGCTGAAGGTGATGCCGATGAACAACGCGACCCAGATCACCGACGACGAGCGCGCACTGATCAAGCGGTGGTTTGAAGCTGGGGCGTCCGTGAACTGATGTTCAACCCAGCGTGTCTGCGGCAGGCCCGCAGCACGCTGGGCGGGCTCGGCCAAGTGGCCCATATCCCCCGACCGTAAACCGCAAAAAGCAGGAGACAAGCATGACGACTTCAGATGTCCACCCGGTGGACGAGAAATTGCCCACCGGCCGCCTTGCCGCACTTGGCTTGCAGCATGTGCTGGTGATGTATGCCGGTGCGATCGCGGTGCCGCTGATCGTCGGCCGTGCGCTCAAGCTCAGCCCGGAGCAAGTGGCGCTGCTGATCTCGGCCGACTTGTTTGCCTGCGGCATCGTCACGCTGATCCAGTCGCTGGGCTTCACAAAATGGTTCGGCATCAAGCTGCCGGTGATGATGGGCGTCACCTTCGCAGCGGTCGGGCCGATGGTGGCGTTTGCCAACGCAGTGCCTGGGGTTGACGGTGCGAGAGCGATCTTCGGCGCCATCATCGGTGCCGGCATTGTCTCGATGATCATTGCGCCCATCGTCAGCAAGTTGCTGCGGTTCTTCCCGCCGGTGGTCACCGGCACCATCATCGCCATCATCGGCATCAGCTTGATGCGGGTGGGCGTGGGCTGGGCGATGGGCGGCCCCGCCCCGCTGGCGCAGAGTGTGGACGTCCCCAAACTGGTGGCGATGGTCGACGGTGCCAAGGCAAAAGCGCTGGAGGCGGCGGCGTCGATGCCTGCTGGTGCATCAGCCCCGGCGATCAAGTTGACAGGGCCGATCCCGATGGTCGACAACCTGAGCTACGGCGCGCTGGACAACATGGCGGTTGCTGCCGCGGTGCTGGTCTTCATCTTGTTGCTGGTGAAGTACGCCCGTGGCTTTGTTGCCAACATCTCGGTGTTGCTGGGCATCGTGGCGGGTTGCGCGGTGGCCATGGCCATGGGCAAGATGAACTTTGACAAGGTTGGCAAGGCCCACTGGTTCGACGTTGTCACGCCGTTCGCCTTTGGCATGCCCACCTTCGACCCGGTGATGATCCTGACCATGGTGCTGGTGATGGTTGTGGTGATGATCGAATCCACCGGAATGTTCCTGGCGTTGTCCGACATCACCGGCAAGAAGATCAGCCAGCCCGAACTGGCGGCAGGCTTGCGCACCGACGGCCTGGGCACGCTGATCGGCGGCATCTTCAACACCTTCCCCTACACCAGCTTCTCGCAGAACGTCGGTCTGGTGGGTGTCACCGGTGTGAAGAGCCGCTGGGTCTGCGTGGCCGGCGGCATCATCATGGTCGTGCTGGGCATGCTGCCGAAGATGGCCGCGTTCGTCGAGGCGATCCCCCCGTTTGTGCTGGGTGGTGCTGGCCTGGTGATGTTTGGCATGGTGGCAGCCACCGGCATCCGCATCCTGTCCACGGTGGATTACAAGGGCAACCGAAACAACCTCTACATCGTGGCCCTGGCCATCGGCTTCGGCTTGATCCCGCTGGTGGCACCGCGCTGGACCCAGCAGATGTCGCACTCCCTGCACCCGTTGCTCGAGTCAGGGATCCTGCTTACCGCAGTCGCGGCGGTTGTGTTGAACATCTTCTTCAATGGTGCACGAGGCGATGAAGCCGGCGCGATAGAGGCCGCCAAATCCGCCGAAGCCCACTGAAGCTCGCTCAGCCTGGCAGGGCCTCGGGGCCCTCGCACCACACACCCGTTCTCCCCTTTCTTCGCTCTGGCGCGGCCTCGGCCGAGCCACTCGCTTCACCTGTCGAAAGACCACCCCGATTCAAGGTCACACCGCCCACCCCATCGCAGCCGCGCGTGCACTACGGCCTGGCTGCCGGTGCGACCAACGAAGCGATCTTTGCGCATCCTGCGAAACGAGCAGGACCTTCGTGTCGATCTGGCAGCCACTTCTCCTCGGCCACCGCCCATTTATAGCGCCTTGGAATATTGCTTATCACCGGACTGGTCTTCTCAGCGCGCGGGCAAGCGACGAACATTCTCCTATCGACAGCAGGAGACCTCAATGGCAAAGATGAAGGCCGCAATGGCCGCGGTTTTGGTGATGGAGAAAGAAGGCGTAACCCAGGCCTTCGGCGTGCCGGGTGCGGCGATCAACCCGCTCTATGCGCAGCTGCGCGAGCGCCAGTCGATTGGCCACATCCTGGCTCGGCATGTCGAGGGTGCATCCCACATGGCCGAGGGCTACACGCGGGCCAAGGCCGGCAACATCGGCGTGTGCATCGGCACCTCGGGGCCTGCCGGCACCGACATGATCACGGGTTTGTATTCCGCACAGGCCGACTCGATCCCGATCCTGTGCATCACCGGCCAAGCGCCGCGCGCTCGTCTGCACAAGGAAGACTTTCAGGCGGTCGACATTGCAACCATCGCCAAGCCGGTGACCAAGTGGGCCACCACCGTGATGGAGCCGGCCCAGGTGCCGCGCGCGTTCCAGCAGGCCTTCCACTTGATGCGTTCCGGTCGCCCCGGCCCGGTATTGATCGACCTGCCGTTCGACGTGCAGATGGCCGAGATCGAGTTCGACATCGACACCTACGAACCGCTGTCGGTGTACAAGCCCACCGCCTCGCGCAAGCAGATCGAGAAGGCCATCGAGATGCTCAATGGCGCCGAGCGTCCGCTGATCGTGGCCGGCGGCGGCATCATCAACGCCGATGCGTCCGACCTGCTGCAACAGTTTGCCGAGATCGCCGGCGTCCCGGTGATCCCCACACTGATGGGCTGGGGCAGCATCCCTGATGATCACCCGCTGATGGCGGGCATGTGCGGCCTGCAGACCAGCCACCGCTACGGCAACGCCACGATGCTGGCCAGCGACTTTGTGCTGGGCATCGGCAACCGCTGGGCCAACCGCCACACCGGGTCACCCGAGGTCTATTGCAAGGGCCGCAAGTTCATCCACGTCGATATCGAGCCAACGCAGATCGGCCGTGTGTTTGCTCCCGACTACGGCATCGTCAGCGATGCCAAGGCGGCGCTGCAACTGTTTGTCGAGGTGGCCCAGGAGTGGAAGGCCGCTGGCAAACTGCGCGACCGCACGGCTTGGGCTGCTGAATGTTCAGCCCGCAAGTCTGACGTGCAGTACCTGCGCAAGACCAATTTCGACAGCGTTCCGATGAAGCCGCAGCGTGTGTACCAGTGCATGAACAACGCGTTCGGCCGTGACGTCACCTACGTCTCGACGATCGGCCTGTCGCAGATCGCCGGCGCACAGTTTCTGCATGTCTACCACCCGCGCCACTGGATCAACTGCGGCCAGGCCGGCCCGCTGGGCTGGACGATTCCGGCAGCGCTGGGCGTGCGCGCCGCCGACCCGACGCGCAAGCTGGTGGCCCTGTCCGGCGACTACGACTTCCAGTTCATGCTCGAAGAGCTGGCAGTGGGTGCGCAGTTCAAGCTGCCCTACATCCACGTGGTCGTGAACAACAGCTACCTGGGGCTGATCCGGCAGTCGCAGCGCGGCTTCACGATGGATTACTGCGTGCAGTTGGGCTTCGAGAACATCAACACGCCAGCGCATGAGGTTACGCAGAGCTACGGCGTCGACCATCTGAAGGTGGTCGAGGGCCTGGGCTGCAAGGGCATTCGGGTGCACAAGCAAGAAGAGATCGCGCCGGCCATCAAGCAAGCCGAAGCCTGGATGGCCGAGTTTCGCGTGCCCGTGGTGATCGAGATCATCCTGGAGCGTGTGACCAACATCGCCATGGGCACCGAGATCGACAACGTCGTCGAGTTCGAAGAGCTTGCGGCCGGCAAGGCCGATGCGCCCACTGCCGTCGGCATGCTCGACTGAACCCCACGCCCACCCAGACCAGGAGCACCCTATGCCCAAGTTCGCTGCGAACCTCACGATGTTGTTCACCGAGGTTGCCTTTCTCGACCGCTTCGAGCGCGCCGCCAAGGCAGGCTTCACGGCCGTTGAGTTCTTGTTTCCCTACGCGTTTGCTGTGGGTGACATCAAGGCCCGTCTCGACGCCCACCGTTTGACGCTGGTGTTGCACAACCTGCCGGCCGGCGATTGGGACGCAGGCGAGCGTGGCATCGCTTGTTTGTCCGGGCGCGAAGCCGAGTTCCGTGCGGGCGTCGCCCAGGCCATCGAGTACGCACAGGCCTTGGGCGTCACGCAACTCAATTGCCTGCTCGGCAAGGCGCCTGCGGGGGCCAGTGAGGCGCAGCTGCGCACAACCGTGGTCGAAAACCTCAAGTTCGCCGCGACGGCGCTGAAGCAGGCCGGCCTGCGCTTGCTGATCGAGCCGATCAACACCTGCGACATACCGGGCTTCTACCTGAACCGAACGGCCCAGGCGCTCGAGATCCTCGACGAGGTGGGGGCTGACAATGCCTTCGTGCAGTACGACATTTACCACGCGCAGCGGATGGAGGGTGAGTTGGCGGCGACGATGCAGAAGCACCTGGCGCGCATCGGCCACATCCAGCTCGCCGACAACCCGGGCCGCAACGAACCCGGCACGGGCGAGATCAACTACGGGTTTCTGTTCTCCCATCTCGACCGCATCGGCTACAGCGGCTGGGTTGGCTGTGAATACAAGCCCGCAACCACCACCGAAGCCGGCCTGGGGTGGCACCAGCCCTTCGTGCGCTGAGCCGTCAACCACACCGTCGACCCGACACCACCACCAAGGACTCTCAGTGACTGCGCAACCCCTCAAGATCGGTTTCATCGGCCTGGGCATCATGGGCACCCCCATGGCCGGGCATTTGCTCCAGGCGGGCCACCAACTCTTTGTCTACACCCGCAGCGCGCTGCCCGAGGCAATTGCCAACGGCCCGGCGACAAAGTGCCTCAGCGCCAGGGCCGTGGCGGAGAGCTCGGACATCATCATCACCATGGTGCCCGACACACCGGATGTGGCTGACGCCTTGTTCGGCGAATCGGGCGTTGCCCTGGGCTTGTCGGCCGGCAAGGTGGTGGTGGACATGTCCTCGATCTCGCCCGTGGAGACCAAGCAGTTCGCCAAGCGTATCGAGGCCCTGGGTTGCGATTACCTGGACGCTCCGGTGTCCGGCGGTGATGTCGGCGCCAAGAATGCCACGCTGTCGATCATGGTCGGCGGCAAGGCCGAGGTGTTCGAGCGCGTCAAGCCGGTGTTCGAGCTGATGGGCAAGAACATCACCCTGGTGGGCGGCAGTGGTGACGGGCAGACCTGCAAGGTGGCCAACCAGATCGTGGTGGCGCTGACCATCAACGCCGTGGCCGAAGGCCTGCTGTTCGCTGCCAAGGCCGGTGCTGACCCGAGCAAGGTTCGCCAGGCCCTGATGGGAGGGCTCGCCACATCGCGCATCCTCGACATCCTGGGCGACCGCATGATCAAGCGGACCTTCGACCCCGGGTTCCGCATTGCGCTGCACCAGAAGGATTTGAACCTCGCGCTGGGCGCCGCCAAGTCTTTGGGCCTGGCCTTGCCCGCCACGTCACAGGCGCAACAGTTGTTCAGCGCCTGCATCTCGCATGGCGGTGCCGCCTGGGACCATTCGGGCATGGTGCGCGCGCTGGAGAAGCTCTCGAACTTCGAGATTGGCCAGCAGGCTGACTGACCCGCACCAGGCCTCGAATGACCTCTACCCCAGTGCCAGCCACCGCACAGCCCAGCGATTTGCTGACCCGGATGTTTGCCGCAGCCATCGCCTCGGCACAACCGTCGCGCTGCATTCCGCCGCATCTGCCGTCGCCCCAAAGCCTGGGCCGCGGCAGGCTCATCGTGATCGGCGCCGGCAAGGCTTCGGCAGCGATGGCGAGCGCGGTCGAGGCGCATTGGTCAGGCGCGCCTGAACAACTGGCCGGCCTGGTCGTCACGCGTTACGGCTACGGCGTGCCCTGCCAGCACATCGAGATCGTGGAGGCGGCGCACCCGGTGCCGGATGCGTCCGGGCTGCAGGCCGCCGAGCGTCTGCTGGGGTTGGTGCAAGGGCTGAATGCGGAAGACCTCGTGTTGTGCCTGATCTCCGGCGGCGGCTCGTCCTTGCTGCCGCTGCCACTGCCGGGGCTGACGCTGGAACACAAGCAGGCTGTCAACCGCGCCCTGCTGAAATCTGGCGCCACCATCAGCGAGATGAATTGCGTGCGGCGGCACCTCTCGGCGATCAAGGGTGGCCGGCTGGCGGCGGCCTGCCATCCCGCGCAGGTGCTGACGCTGTTGATCTCGGATGTGCCTGGCGACAACCCGATGGACATCGCCTCTGGGCCGACCGTGGCCGACCCCACAACCTGCGCCGATGCGCTGGCCATTGTTCGCCGCTATGGCATCGACCTGCCGCCCCCGGTGCTGGAGGTGCTGCAAAGCGGCCGCGGCGAGTCGATCAAGCCCGGTGACCCCCGCCTGGCCGGAGCCCGGATACGCATGATCGCCACGCCGCAAATGGCGCTGGAGGCGGCGGCGGCTGTGGCCCAGGGCGCTGGCGTGGCCTGCCATATCCTGGGTGACGCCATCGAAGGCGAAGCCCGCGACGTGGGCAAGGTGCTGGCTGGCATTGCGCTGCAGGTTGCAGAGCGCGGCCAGCCCGTCCCGGCACCCTGCGTGCTGCTGTCTGGCGGCGAGACCACGGTCACCCTTCGCGGTGATGGCCGCGGCGGCCGCAATGTTGAATTTTTGCTGTCACTGGGCGTGGTCCTGAACGGCCACCCGCGCATCCACGCGCTGGCCGGCGATACCGATGGTGTCGACGGGCAGGAGGAGATTGCAGGCGCCCTGCTCCGGCCTGACTCGTTGGCGCGCGCCTGGGCCCTGGGCATCAAACCCCAGGACAGCCTGGCCAACAACGACGGCCATGGGTTCTTCCAGGCGCTGGGTGACTCGGTGATCACCGGCCCCACGCTGACCAACGTCAACGACTTCCGCGCGATCTTCATCGCCGCGCCCACCAACGAGCAGCCCCAGGCGGCGTTGCCGACGCCCCCCCGAGGGGGTTGATCAAAGTAACCCAGTGACATTTGCTCAAGACTGACCATGCGCAGAACCCGAAACGCCAAGATTGTTGCCACGCTGGGCCCTGCCAGTTCCGATCCAGCGGTCGTCCGCCAGCTGTTCATGTCGGGCGTCGATGTGTTCCGCCTCAACTTCAGCCATGGCAGCCACGCTGACCACAGCGAGCGCTTCAAGGTGCTGCGTGCGCTGGAGCAAGAGACCGGTCGACCGATAGGCATCCTGGCCGATCTGCAGGGCCCCAAGCTGCGCATTGGCACCTTTGCCGGTGGCCCGGTCATGCTGGCGCCTGGCGAGCCGTTCCGCCTGGATCTGGATGCCGCACCGGGCGACCAGCGGCGCGCCCGCTTGCCGCACCCGGAGATTTTCGCGGCGCTGGTGCCAGGTGCCGAGTTGTTGCTGGACGATGGCAAGTTGCGCCTGGTGGTAGAGCGCTGCGGCGCTGACTTTGCAGAGACCAGGGTGCTGGTCGGCGGCAAGCTGTCCGAGCGCAAGGGCGTCAACGTGCCCGGCGTCGTGTTGCCCATCACCGCCCTGACCGATAAAGACCGAAAGGACCTGGCGCTGGCACTGGAGTTGGGCGCCGACTGGATCGCACTGTCCTTCGTTCAGCGCCCCGAAGACGTGAGCGAAGCACGCGAACTGATCGGTGACCGCGCGGCCATCGTCGTCAAGTTGGAGAAGCCGTCGGCGGTGGAGCGGCTGGACGAGATCGTCGCACTGGCCGACGCGGTGATGGTGGCGCGCGGCGACCTGGGGGTCGAGCTGCCCGCCGAGCGTGTGCCGGCGATCCAGAAACGCATCGTGCGCACCTGCCGCAGGCTCGGCAAGCCTGTAATCGTGGCGACCCAGATGCTCGAGTCGATGATCGAAAGCCCGATTCCCACGCGCGCTGAAGCGTCCGACGTGGCCACCGCCATCTACGACGGCGCCGATGCGGTGATGCTGTCGGCCGAATCGGCCTCCGGCAAGTACCCGGTCGTGGCGGTCGACATGATGAACCGCATCATCGAACAGGTCGAGGCCGATCCGCAGTACCGTCAGTTGATCGACACCTCGCACACATCGGCGCGCCCGGGTGGCGATGTGGCCGAGGCCGTGTGCTGCGCCATGCGCCGCGCCGTGACCTTGCTGCATGCGGCGGCCATCGTCTGCTACACCAGCTCGGGCCACACCAGCCTGCGCGCCGCACGCGAGAGGCCGGAGTCCCCCATCCTGAGTCTGACGCCGCGCCTGCAGACCGCGCGCCGGCTGGCCCTGGTATGGGGAGTGCATTCGGTGCACATTGCCGACGTGGCCGATGTAGACCAAATGACGCAGCGCGCTTGCGACATCGCGCGGCGCGACCACTTTGCCCAGGCCGGGCAATACATCGTGGCGATCGCCGGCATGCCCTTCGGGACGGCAGGCACCACCAACCTGATCCGCATCGCCACCGTTTGAGGCGCATGCCGCAGTGACGGCTGACGGCCCTGCGCCGGGTCAGCAAAGTCCTCGGCATTGAGTTGCTCGCCCTCCGCAGGCCTCCACCGTACCGCCCGAGGCAGCGCGCGGCGTGACCGCGATGGCCTCGCCCGGCCGCCACAAGGGCCTGCGCTGCCTGCCAGCCATGGTGGACTAAGCGTGCCACTGCCGCAGCGCCACTCGATCGCAGCACCCGAGGTCATTGCGTCGCGTGCAGTCAATTCCGAGTTGCGGTTGAGTCGCCCAATCCCGCTGGAAAACCCGTACTTGCGCACCGAATAATGTGCATACACTATTTGCATACCAGTTGGCATGCAAAAGCTGCTGGTGGCTTTCCCAAACCGAGGAGATGAACCCATGGACATCCGCAATCCTTCACCCGGCCTGTACAACGAGGACCTCGCGCCCGCCAAGGAGCGCAACTGGGGGGCCTTCAGCATCTTCAACGTCTGGACTTCGGACGTGCACAGCCTGTGGGGCTACTACCTCGCTGCAAGCTTGTTTCTGCTGTGCGGCAGCTTTCTCAACTTTGTGATTGCGATCGGCCTGGGTTCGCTGATCATCTTCGTCCTGATGAACCTCATCGGCTACGCCGGCGAGAAGACCGGCGTGCCTTACCCGGTGCTGGCTCGCGCCTCTTTTGGCGTGTGGGGCGCCAATCTGGCAGCGGTCATCAGGGCAATCGTGGCGTGTTTCTGGTACGGCGCTCAAACCGCGGCGGCATCAGGTGCGATGGTCGCGCTGCTGATCCGCAACGATGCCGCTCTCGAGTTCCACAAGACCAACCACTTTCTCGGCCATTCGGGGCTTGAGGTGATGTGCTACGTCGTGATCTGGGCGCTGCAGTTGCTGATCATCCAGAAGGGCATGGAGACGGTGCGCAAGTTCCAGGACTGGGCCGGTCCGGCAGTGTGGGTGGCGATGTTGATCTTGGCGATCGGGCTGTGTGTCAAGGCCGGAGGTTTCTCGTTCGACCACGGCATCCCGATGAACGTGCTGCTCGAGAAGACACAGGACGCCGGCGTCAGCGGGGAGCCTGGCTCGTTCTGGGCACTGATGGCAGTCGGCGCAACCTGGGTTACCTATTTCGCAGCGCTGTACCTCAACTTCTGCGATTTCTCGCGCTACGCAAAGAACAAGGACGCGGTGAAGAAGGGCAATCTGTGGGGCCTGCCGGTCAACCTGATCGCCTTCTCGCTGGTCGCCGGTGTCACCACCATCGCCGCCTTCAAAGTCTACGGTGAGGTGTTGTTGCACCCCGAGCAGATATCGGCCAAGTTCGACAGCTGGGTACTGGCACTGATCGCGGCGCTGACCTTCGCGGTGGCCACGCTCGGTATCAATGTCGTGGCGAACTTTGTTTCGGCCGCGTTCGACATCTCCAACACCTTCCCGCGCCAGATCAGCTTCAAGAAGGGCGGCTACATCGCCGCGATCATCGCGCTGGTGCTCTACCCCTTCGCGCCCTGGGAAGGCAACGCAGCCCACTTCGTCAATGCCATCGGCGCCACGATGGGCCCACTGCTGGGTGTCATCCTGGTCGACTACTATCTCGTCGCCAAAGGCAAGGTGAACATCCAGGCGCTTTACGAGGAGCACGGTGAGTACCGTTACGAGGGCGGCTGGAACGTCAACGCACTCATCGCGTTTGGCATGGGTACGGTGTTCTCCACCCTGCTGCCGAACCTGACCAAACTGTTGCCGGCCTGGTGGAACACCTACGGCTGGTTCTTTGGGGTGGCGATCGGCGGCAGTGTCTACTACCTCATGACCCTGGTTCGTCCGCGCCAGCAGCCAGTGCGCGCGGCGGGCGCTTAGGGTCGGACACCGCCCGCAAGAGCGGCAACCACGAAGATCGCGCCGCCGCACGCCTATGCTCATCAAATCGACCATCGCCCAGCAGGTCGTTCAATCGATCCTCAACCGCAAGCTGCGGCCAGGCGAGCGCTTGGGCGAGAGGGTTCTCGCCGACCTGTTCGGTGTGAGTCGCACGCTGATTCGCGAGGCGCTGATGGAATTGCAGGCGCGCGGATTCGTCGAGGTTCGGCCCCGCCTCGGCTGGTATGTGGTCGAGCCGTCATTCGAAGAGGCGCGCCAGACCTATGCGGCAAGGCGGGTGATCGAGCCGGGCATGTTGCGCGACGCCGGCAAGCCGCTGCAGTCGGTGATCCGCAAGCTGCGCGCCCACGTTGCCGAAGAGCGCAAGCACATCGCGTCCGCCGATGCCGGTGCGCGCAGTGTGCTGTTGGCAGACTTTCACGTCTGCCTGGCCGAATGCCTCGGCAACCGCTTCCTGACAGGGGTGATGATCGACCTGTCGGCCCGCACCACGCTGGTGTCTGCTTTGTACCAGTCGCAGTCGGCCGCACAGGACTCGAATGACGAGCACGCTCAAATCGTCGCGGCAATGGCTGAGGGCGATCTGGACAAGGCCGAAACGCTGATGCGTCAGCACATCGACACGCTGGCGGCCCGGCTTGACGAACGACTGACCCGCTCCGGCAGTGCAAGAGACCGGCTCGCCGAGGCCCTTGCGCCTTCCGGGCCCCCCAGCGCTCGCGGCAAGGCCAATCCGTAGCGCAAGCGCCGGGGTGACGCCCGCGCCGCCGGCACCTGGCGATCAGCGCCCGCAGTACCCCGATTGGAGCTGCCGGCGAAAGCCCGCTTCCTTGACCCGCTTCAAGGAAATTTCTGGGCAAATCCCTAGGCTCCTCGGGTCCACACCACTGCATCGAGAACAACATGAGTCGAGGCTTCACCAGCCAGATGGCACGCAACATCTTCTACGGTGGCACGCTGTTCTTCGTGCTGCTGTTTGCGGTGCTGATCTTCGACACCGAGACGCGCATCCCGAAGCGCTCCAACGTCGCTGAGCTCACCCCGGCCGTGGTGCGCGGCAAGCACCTCTGGGAGACGCGCAACTGCATCGGCTGCCACACGCTGCTGGGCGAGGGTGCGTACTTCGCCCCTGAACTCGGCAACGTCTACGCACGCCGCGGGCCGGACTTCATCAAGGCCTGGATCAAGGCGCAGCCTACCCACGCACCGGGGCGGCGGCAGATGCCGCAGTTCAATTTCGGCGAGGATCAGCTCGAAGACCTGGTCCAGTTCCTCAAGTGGACCAACGGCGTGAACACTGAAAAGTGGCCGCCGAACATCGAAGGCTGAAGGCACCTCCACCATGAAAACCGCCACCCTCAAATACAGCTCGCAGTCGGTTTCGAAGCTGTACTTCATCGCCGCCATCGGCCTGTTCGTCGGCCAGATCGTCTTCGGCATCACCCTGGGCCTGCAGTACGTGATCGGCGACCTGTTCTTCCCCGCGATCCCGTTCAACATCGCACGCATGGTGCACACCAACCTGCTGATCGTCTGGCTGCTGATGGGCTTCATGGGCTCGGCCTACTACCTGATACCTGAAGAAGCCGAGACCGAGCTGTACAGCCCGCTGTTTGCCAAGGTCCTGTTCTGGGTGTACCTGAGCGCCGGCGCCGCCACCATTCTGGGCTACTTGCTGGTGCCCTATGCCACTCTGGCGCAGATGACCGGCAACGACTTCCTGGCAACCATGGGACGTGAGTTCCTGGAGCAGCCGCTGCCCACCAAGGTCGGCATCGTGCTCGTGGCACTCGGCTTCCTGTTCAACATCAGCATGACCGTGCTGAAGGGCCGAAAAACGGCCATCAGTCTCGTGCTGCTGATGGGCCTGTGGGGCCTGGCGCTGATGTTTCTGTTCAGCTTCGTCAACCCGGACAACCTGGTGCGCGACAAGATGTACTGGTGGTTCGTGGTGCACCTGTGGGTCGAAGGCACCTGGGAGTTGATCCTGGGCGCGCTGCTGGCCTTCGTGCTGATCAAGACCACCGGTGTCGATCGCGAGGTCATCGACAAGTGGCTGTACCTGATCGTCACCATGGCACTGGTCACCGGCATCCTGGGCACCGGCCACCACTTCTTCTTCATCGGCTTGCCGGGCTACTGGCACTGGGTGGGCAGCGTGTTCAGCGCGCTCGAACCCATCCCGTTCTTCATGATGACGTTGTTTGCCTTCAACATGGTGCAGCGGCGCAAACGCGAGCATCCCAACCAGGCGGCCGTGCTCTGGGCTGTCGGCACTGCAGTGATGGGTTTCCTCGGCGCCGGGCTGTGGGGCTTTGCGCATACGCTGAGCCCCGTCAACTACTACACCCACGGCACCCAGATCACGGCGGCGCACGGCCACCTCGCCTTCTACGGCGCCTACGTGCTGGTGGTGATCGCGATGATCAGCTACGCGATGCCCGTGCTGCGCGGCCGCGAAGCCAACCCGAAGCGCGCGCAAGCCTGGGAGATGTGGAGCTTCTGGATCATGACCATCGGCATGGGCGTGATGGTGCTGGCGCTCACCGGCGCCGGCATCCTGCAGGTCTGGCTGCAGCGCATGCCCACCGAGGGCGCCATGTCGTTCATGGCCACACAGGATCAGCTGCGCTTCTTCTACTGGGTGCGGGTGGCCGGTGGCGTGATGTTCCTGACCGGCCTGCTGGTCTACCTGTGCAGCTTCTTCATCGGCCCGGCGGCCGATGAGGACGAGTTGCCCGCGCTCGCAGGTGGCCGCCTGCAGCGCGCCTGATTGCTGCCCCCATGGAGCAGGTCAGCGCGCGGCAACTGGCCGCGACCCCGTTCTACGCGGAGCAGGGCGATGAATGCCGGCTGTTCGAGCAGGTGCACGCCAGCCGGCTGCCGCTGCTGATCAAGGGCCCCACCGGCTGCGGCAAGACGCGTTTTGTCGAACACATGGCGGCGCGGCTGGGTCGCCCGCTGATCACGGTCAGCTGCCATGACGACCTGAGTGCCGCCGACCTGGTGGGCCGCCATCTCATCGGCGGTGGCGACACCGTGTGGTGCGACGGCCCGCTGACCCGCGCCGTGCGTGGCGGCGCGATCTGCTACCTCGACGAAGTGGTCGAGGCGCGCAAGGACACCACGGTGGTGCTGCACCCGCTGGCCGATGACCGCCGAGTGTTGCCGATCGAGCGAACCGGCGAGTTGCTGCACGCAGCGCCCGGTTTCATGCTGGTGATCTCCTACAACCCGGGCTACCAGAATCTGTTGAAGGGCCTCAAGCCAAGCACCCGCCAGCGGTTCGTGGCGCTGACGATGGGCTACCCGACGCCCGCCGTGGAACGCTCGATCATCGAGGCCGAAAGCCAGTGCACGCCGGCCGTGGCGGCCCGCCTGGTGCAGCTGGCGCAGGCACTGCGCCGGCTGACCGAACACGACCTCGAAGAAACCGCCAGCACCCGGCTGCTGGTGATGGCTGCCAGGCTTGCCGCCGCCGGCCTGCCGCTGCGACAGGCCTGCCACGCCGCCATCGTGGATGCACTCACCGACGACGGCGACACTGCGGCGGCGCTTGCCGAAGTGGTCGAAGCAATGATCGGCGACAGTGACTGAGCGCGGCACGGCACTGGCCAGCCCAAGCGCGACGGCAATCGCCGCCGCACCCGAAGCCCGGCGCCTGGTCCGGCTGCAGCGCTGGCGGCGCACCCTGCAGGCCGGCTTTTTCCTGCTCTTCCTGCTGGCGCCGGCGCTCAACCTGCTGCGTTTCGATCTCACCGAGACGCAGCTCTGGGTGCTGGGCTTTCGCTGGTCACTCGGCATCGACGCCTTCGTGCGCGGCGAGGCCACGGCCACGCAGGCGGCCCTCAACATCCTGCTGCGCGGCATCTTGCCGGTAGTGCTGCTGGCCGTGGGCTTCCTGACCGTGGCCTACCACTACGGGCGCTTGTACTGCGGCTGGCTGTGCCCGCACTTTTCGCTGGTCGAGACGCTGAACGACCTGCTGCACCGCGCCAGCGGCAAGCTCAGCTTCTGGGACCGCAGTCCGACGCCGCGCGGCGGCCGCCAAGCCGACCGCCGCTGGTGGCCGCTCTTTGTGCTGTCCTGCGCCGTGTTTGGTTTCTTGTGGGCGACAACCCTGCTGACCTACCTGCTGCCGCCGGCCACGGTCTGGGGCAACCTGGTGCACGGCACGCTGACGCCCAACCAGGCCCGTTTCATCGGCATTGCCAGCCTGGTGTTCACGCTGGAATTTTTGTTCGCCCGCCACCTGTTCTGCCGTTTTGGCTGCGCCGTCGGTCTGTTCCAGAGCCTGGCCTGGATGGCCAACCCCAAGGCCCTGGTGATCGCCTTCGACCGCGGTCGTGCGCGCGACTGCAAAAGCTGCAGCACGACCAAGGCGCCCGGCGGCGCAGCCTGCGACAGCGCCTGCCCGATGCGGCTGACGCCGCGCAACATCAAACGCCAGATGTTCGCCTGCGTGCAATGCGGACAGTGCATCACCGAATGCGAAACGTCGCATGCGGCGCAACACCGAACGCCCAACCTGGAGTGGAAGGTCGGCCTGGATGCCGTGCGCGAGACCCTTCGCCAGCGCCAGCAGGACTCATGAGCACCCCCAGCTCACTGTGTTCGCGGCCCCCAAGGGGCGCTCAGCCCGCTCGGGAGCGGCCCAGCGCGGGCTGAGGCATGGAAGAGTGGATAGGCGAGCGCTGGCACCGTCTGGCCACCCGGGCAGCCGACCGGTCGTTCGAGGCGCAGGGCGTCACGCTGGCTTCGGTGCTGCGGCCGGTCGGCCTGCTGTTCCGCGCAGCGGGCGGTGCGCCGGGCGTGCGGGTGGTGCCGGCCGGGCTGGCGCGCATCGGCGGACCGCGTGGCTGGTGGCAGCGGCTTGCGGGCAGCGGCCTGCGGGCAAGCGTCAGCCGGCTCGACGGCGAGACGCTGGCGCTGCCACCGCTGATTGCGCTGTTCGACGACGCCGCGCTGAACCGCGACCTCTACCTCTGGTTGGCTGCGCTGGCGGCGGCCTTCGAGCCGGGTGGCGACTGGATCGACGGCAACCTGGCGGCCACCGCGCAGGTGCTGGAGCGCTGCCCGGGCCTGCGGCCTCGCTGGCAGCGTTTGCTCGCCGCGCATCTCGCGCAGCGTCCTGCGCTGCACACGCTGCGCGGCGAGGCCGCCGTGGCAGAGACCGCCGTGCGGGCCGCGCTGGCTGGCCAGCACAAGCGCAGCGCCGCCATCCTGCCCACCGATGTGGCGCCAGTGTGGCTGTGGCTGGAGGCGCTGCCCGCAGCGGTCGCAGCCTCGGGCCCGACAGCACCGCCGGCCGGCAAGCCGCAAGACCACGCCGCTGCGGCACGCGCTGCGGCGAGCGCCACACGTCGTCGCACCCGCCGCGCCGAGCCCAGCAGCGGCCGCGCGCCCTTGCTGCTGCCCTCACGCGCCGAGTCGCTCAAGAGCTGGAGCGAGCATGTGTCGATGGACCGCGCCGCCGACGACCAGGACGACGGTCAGGCCAACGAGGCCGCCGACGACATGGAGCAGCTGACTCTCTCGCGCGGTGGTGCCGCGCCGGCGTCGCGCGTCAAATTCGATCTTGACCTGCCCAGCGCCAGCGCCGACGACCTGCCGCTAGGCGCCGGTGAGGCCTTGCCCGAATGGGACTGGAAGCAGCAGCGGCTGCGCGTCGACCACTGCCGCGTGCTGACCGTGGTGGCGCGTCCGGGCGTGCCCTGGCTGCCGCCACCGGCCTTGTGTGCTACGGCCCGGCGCGTGCGCCAGCGGCTTGAAGTGCAGCGCGCCGCACCTCGCTGGTTGCGCGGCTGCACCGACGGCGAACAGCTCGACATCGATGCCTGGGTGCGCCATGCCGGCGCGTCGCGCGCCGCGCGCGTGCCGGGCGATCCACCGGTTTTCGCCCGCGCTGTTCGCGGCGAACGCTCGCTGGCCACACTGCTGCTGGCAGACCTGTCGCTGTCGACTGACACTTACGCCAATGACGAGCAACGCATCATCGACGTCATCCGCGACGCGCTCTACGTATTCGCCCAGGCCTTGCACGGCAACGGCGACGCGTTCGCCATGCTCGGTTTCAGCTCGGTGGGGCGCAGCCATGTCCGCATGCAGCACCTCAAGGGTTTTGACGAACCCTGGTCAGCGGCAGTGGCGGCGCGCGTAGGGGCCATCAAGCCCGGCTACTACACCCGGCTGGGCGCCGCGCTGCGGCTGGCAACCCAGCGCATGGCCTTGCGGGCCGAGCGCCAGCGCCTGCTGCTCATCCTGACCGATGGCAAGCCCAATGACATCGATGTCTACGAGGGCCGCTGGGGCCTGGAAGACACGCGCCACGCCGTGCTGCAAGCGCGCGCCGCCGGCCTGCTGCCCTTCTGCCTGAGCATCGACGAGCAAGCACATGCCTACCTGCCTTACCTGTTCGGCCGCCAGGGCTGGGCCCATGTGCGGCGGCCGGCCGAGCTGCCGCTGCGGCTGGCGGCGGTGTACGCCCGGCTGACGCGCTGACAACTCGACCTGCGACAATTCGAGGCACGATCGCCGTTGCTGGAAACGGCGTCTCATCTGCAGGAGCCGCCCCTGGACATCCGAGCCTTCGATCTGCCGCGCTACCTGTCGGTGCTGCCCCTGTTCAGTGACCTCGACCGGATCGAGCTGGAGCGCCTGGCCACCGGCTGCCAGCTGCGCCGGCTGGTGCGTGGGCAAAGCATCTTCCGCGTGGGTGAACCCTGCAACGAATTTCATGTCACCGTCACCGGGCAGGTCAAGCTGTTCGCCTTGTCGCCCTACGGCCAGGAAAAAGTCATCGAACTGGTGGGCCCGGGCAACAGCTTTGCCGAGGCGCTGATGTTCATGGGCAGGCCCTACATCATCAGCGCCCAGGCCCTGACCGACACCCTGTTGCTGACGGTGCAAAAAGACGCCGTGGTAGGCGGGATCGAGCGTGACCCGCGTTTTGCGCTGCGCATGCTGGCGGGCATCTCGCGCCGGCTGCACGGCCTGGTCAGCGATGTCGAGGCCTACGCGCTGCACAGCGGCATGCAGCGCATCATCGGCTACCTGCTGCGCGACCAGGCCTCCGATGACGCCACCGACGGGGCTGCCGTCACGGTGTCGCTGCCCGTCAGCAAGGCCACCATCGCGTCGCGCCTGTCGCTGACGCCCGAGTACTTCTCGCGCGTGCTGCACGAACTCGAAGCGGCCGGCCTGGTGCGCATCGACAAGCGCGATGTGCACATCCCCGACGTGCGGCTGCTGGCGGCCTACACCGGACGTGTGGCCTGACGCGCAGACCGACCCGCAGAAGTCCGCCCGCTTGAACTGCTTCAAGGCGCCGGCGCCGCGCAGGCCGTGAAATGCGGAGGTCGCCCACCCGCACCCCGACCCGAGCCCGCCATGTCGCTGATCAACGAACCTCTGCGCTTGCGCCCTGATGCGCAACACGAAGGGCCCTTGCCGGCCTGCGTGACCCTGGTGGGCGCCGGCCCCGGCGATCCCGAACTGCTGACGGTGAAGGCCGCGCGCGCGCTGCAGGCGGCGCGGCTGGTGCTCTACGACCACCTGGTGTCGAAGGAGGTGCTGAAGCTGGTGGGCGCCGAGGCCGATCTGGTCTATGTCGGCAAGGAGAGCGGTCACCACACGCTGCCGCAGAAGGGCATCATCGAGACGATGGTGCGGCTGGCGCGCAGCGGCCGCCGCGTGCTGCGCCTCAAGGGCGGCGACGCCTACATCTTCGGCCGAGGCGGTGAAGAAGCGCAAGGCCTGGCGGTGGCGGGTGTGCCCTTCGTGGTGATCCCGGGCATCAGCGCCGCGCAGGGCGCCGCCGCCGCCGCCGGCATGCCGCTGACGCACCGCGACCATGCCGAGTCGCTGGTCTTCGCCACCGGCCACCTGCGCGGTGAAGGCCCCGGGCGCATGGTCGATCTCGACTGGACGATGCTGGCGCGGCCCCGGCAAACCGTGGTGATTTACATGGGCGTGGGCACGCTGCCGGTCATCAGCACGCAGTTGCAGGCGCATGGCTTGGCGGGCGACACGCCGGCCGCACTGATCGAACGCGCCACGCTGCCCGAGCAGCGCACCGTGGTCGGCACGCTGGCCACGTTGCCGGCACTGGCCCGCCAACACGACGTGCGCTCGCCCGCGCTGATCATGATCGGCACGGTGGTCGCACTGCACCGCGAACTGGGGGCGATGGCCGTGCTGGCGCGGGCGGCCTAGGCTTTACGGCGCGTTGCTTGCGCCTTCACGCTGGCTGCGCTGCCACCGGTCTGGGGCCCGGCCCGGAGTGGCGCCGTCGCTCCGGACACGCCTGGCCCCGCGGCCCCTCAATGCGAGGTTCCCTCCGAGCGCGAGATCTTGTTCCAGACGTTGTACTTGCCCACCGGCTTGCGCATCGGCAGCCGTTTGACCTCCTTGAAGGTCAGTGCGTCGTACACGATGATCGCCCCCTCGTTCTCCGACACGCTGGCCAGCGCGTAGCGGCCGTCGCGGGTGAACTCCACATGCGCCAGCGTGCGGCCCGGTTCACGCACCTGCGCCACCACCTCGAGCGTGTCCTTGTCGATGATGCTCAGTGTGTCCTTGGCGCTCGGGCTCATCATCGCGTCAACCCAGGCGTAGCGTGTGTTCTCGTGGCTACGCATGAAAAAGCCCGGGCCCGGCGTGGGTATGTCCTTGAGCAGCGCCCAGGTCTTCATGTCGATGACCTGCACCACACCGTCTTTCAGGTTCGGGCTGGCCATCACCGGGACGCCGCGCCGGGCGAAGGTGATGCCCGATCCCAGGTGCGGCATGCCGGCCAGCGGCAGGCTGGCGATGCGCCGCCGCACGTCGAGATTGACGACTTGCGCGCTCGGGCTGCCGTCGCCTTTGGGGCGGGTGGCGCCGAGCACATGGCGGTAGCTGGCGTCGAAGAAGAAGTCGTCGAGCGGTTCGTCCAGCGGCGTGCGGCGCACCCCGAAATAACCCGGCGAAGCGATCGCCTCACCCATCTTGTAGTCGTGTACCAGCCCGTCGTGGATCGGCTCGGCCGCCGGGTCGTAGGAGATCTCCCAGACTTCGGCGATGTCCTTCATCGCCACCACGAAGCTGCGCCTGGGCAACGCATCGTAGACCGCCGATACGCGCGAGCTGCGCTTGCCGTCCCGCGTGGTCGCCGCGTAGCTGCGCTGCCACTGCAGATCGCTGTCGAACAGCACCAGTGTGTGCGGCAGGTAGTTGGCTGCCATCAACCAGCGGCCGTCGCCCGAGAGCGCGAGGTTGCGCATGTTCAGGCCGGCGCGTACCTCGGCCACCACCGCCAGGTTCCACAGGTCGTACTTGGTGATCCAGCCGTCGCGTGAGCCGAAATAGACATAGCGGCCGTCGGGCGAGAACTTTGGCCCGCCGTGCAGCGCAAAGCGCGATGCAAAACGGTGGATGACCTCGAAGCGGTCACCGTCGAGCAGCGACACATGGTGGTCGCCCGCCTCGACGACGACAAACAGGTTCATCGGGTCAGCGCGCCAGCCGGGCCGGGCGGGCAGCTCGGCCGCGCCGGGTAAAGCGCTGCGCGAGGCCCGTATCTCGGCCTCGCCCCAGGCCAGGATCGACGCCACCGGCGTGTAGATGTACTCGGCCAGCGCTGCGGTCTGCGCGCTGCTGAGCACGCCAGCAAAGCCGGCCATCTGGGTGGCTTTGCGGCCCTGCCGGATGACGGCCAGCGCCTCGGCCTGGCGCAGCCGCTGCAGGCTCTCGGGCAGCAACGCCGGACCCATCGCGCCCAGGCGCTGCGCGCCGTGGCAGGCGGCGCAATGCTGCTGGTAGAGCGCGGACGCGTCGATGGCGCCTGGCGCCGCCTCGGCGGCGGACACCGGCGCCGGCTGGGAAGTGGACAACGTAGCCGACCCCGGCTGCGCCTGCGCTTGGTCGGCCAACACCGCGATGCAGCCGATGACCAGCGCCCAGCGCCACCACGAAGACCAGGATGGCATCACGACGACTGCCGCACGGCGTAGGCAAACGGTGTCATCAGCACGCGTGGCGGCGCGCTCGAGCCGGCGGCCGATGCCGGCAAGCCGATCTCTTCGTCGCTCAGGTAGCAGCCGGGGTCTTCGGCCCAGGGGTTGCCAGTGACCTGCTGCGCACGCACGCGGGTGTTGCCGCCGCACAGCGCGAAATGCTGGCAGGCGGCGCAGCGGCCGCCCACGGGCCGGGGCTTTTGTTTCAGGCCGCGCATCAGCGGGTCGCTGGTGTCGGGCCAGATCGCCGAGAAAGGCCGCTCGCGCACGTTGCCCAGCGCGTGGTGCCACCACATGGTGTCAGGGTGCACGGTGCCCAGGTTGTCGATGTTGGCGATGTTGACACCCGATGAATTGCCGCCCCAGGCCACCAGCCGTTCGCGCAGCGCGCAGGCCCAGCGCGGCAGGCGTTGCTGCACCCACTGCAGCAAATAGGCGCCATCGGCGTCGTTGTTGCCCGTCACGTAGTCATGCGGGCTGCCTGCCAGCGCGGCAGCCCAGGCCTTGTCGAGGAGCAGGTCAAGCGCCAGCCGGGTGGCGGTGAACTGCGCGTCGCGTGCGCGGTGGATATTGCCGCGGCCAGCGTAGTTGAGATGCGAGAAGTAGAACTTGTCGACGCCCTCGTCCTCCATCAGCTGCAGCAGCGGCGCCAGGTCCACCGCGTTCATCGCCGTCATCGTGTAGCGCAGGCCCACCTTGACGCCGCGTGCATGCAGCAGGCGCACGGCGGCTAGGCTGCGGTCGAAGGCGCCTTCGAGCCGGCGGAAGCGGTCGTGCGTGGCGCCAATGCCGTCGAGGCTGATGCCGACGTAGTCGAAGCCCAGCGCGGTGATGCGGTCGGCCATCGGCTCGTCGATCAGCGTGCCGTTGCTCGACAGGCCGACGTAGAAGCCCATCGCCTTGGCGCGCTCGGCGATCTGGAAGATGTCGGGCCGCAGCAGCGGCTCGCCGCCCGACAGGATCAGCACCGGCACACGAAAGGCCTTCAAGTCGTCCATCACCGTGAAGACTTCGGCGGTACTCAGCTCGCCCGCGTAGTCGTGGTCGGCCGAGATCGAATAGCAGTGTTTGCAGGTCAGGTTGCAGCGGCGGATCAGGTTCCAGATCACGACCGGGCCTGCGGCCTGGCCTGGGGCGCCTGCCGCGCCGGCATGGCGCAACGCGGCCTGCGCCGGGTAGGCGCCGTCGTGCTCGGCGCGCACCAGCTCGCGCATGTACTGGGAAACTCGGAACATGGTGGGTTTGGCCCTTCAAGCCTGTGTTTGACCGGGGCTCAACCCGGGTTCAACCGGAGTCCGGTCTTCTTGAGGATGGCGGTGCTGTAGAGGATGTCGCTGCTGCTGCAGGCGTCACCGAGCAGGTTGCGGATGTCGTGCGCCAGCAGCTCCACCTGCTCGCGCGTGCGGCCGTGCACCATCGCAAACAGGTTGTAGGGCCACAGCGGCAGTCGGCGAGGCCGCCGGTAGCAGTGGCTGACGGCGGGCAGCGCACCCACGCGTTCACCCAGCGCATCGACCAGGCTGTCATCAACGTTCCACACCGTCATGCCGTTGGCCACGTAGCCCAGCCGGTAGTGGTTGGGCACGGCGCCGATGCGGCGGATCAGGCCCTCTTCGAGCATGCCGGCCAGCCGCTCGCACACCTGCTGGCCACTGACACCGAGCATCGCACCCACGGCCTCGTAGGGGCGCGCGACCATCGGCAAGCCCGTCTGCGTGGCGGCGATCAGCTCGCGGTCGAAATCAGTGAGTGCCATGAGAGGTCTCGGCGTCGCCGTGCTCCAGTGCGCTGAGGCGCAGGCCGACGAAATACTCGCGCTCTTTCGGGAAGGCGAACACCTGCAGGCCGGTGATCTGCGCGAGACGGGCCAGTGCCGCGTCGGCCACCGCCTGCGACTCGGCCGCCACCACGAACCACATGTTCAGCCGGTGATCGCGGCGGTAGTTGTGCGCCACCTCGGGCAGTGAATTGACCAGCGCGGTGATGCGCTCGAAGTCGGCTGTAGGCACCTCCAGCGCCGCTAGCACAAACTGACCGCCGGCACGCTCGATCTGGAACAAGGGGCCGAAGCGGGTCAGCGTGCCGCCGGCGAGCATCCGGCTCAGGCGCTCCAGCGTCTCGTCTTCACTCAGACCGAGCTCGTGACCGACATCGGCAAAAGGCCGCTCGGTCAGTGGCAGATCGCCGTGCAGGCGGTCGATCAGCCGTCGGTCGATGGCATCGGGCAGGTCTGCGCCGGATGGCAGGTCAGGCGCTGTCATGGGCGTCCTCCAGAGCGGGACTGGCTTGACGGTGGGCAGCGCGGAAGTAGCTCGCGCCCTGCTGCTTGAAACGCCTGCGGCTGAACAGCACGGCATGCGGGTAATGCCCCAGCCCACTGGCCTGCTGCGCCGCAGCCACCAGGGTGCGCACGGCCTCGGCCTGCCGGCCATGCACCATGCAGTACAGGTTGTAGGGCCAGCCCGCCGCGCGGGCGCGCTGGTAGCACAGCGTGACGCCGGGCTGCTGTGCCAGCAGTGCGCCGCAGGCATCGACCTCGGCATCGGGCACGTCGAACACCGTCATCGCGTTCTGGTCGTAGCCCAGTTCATGGTGGCGCACGATGACGCCGAAGCGCCGCAAGCTGCCTTGCGCCAGCCAGCCCCGCAGCCGGGCCAGCACCGCCGCCTCGGTGCTGCCGAGCTGCCGCGCCCACTGCGCAAAGGGCGCCGGCTCCAGCGGCAGGCCGTCCTCGACCCGTGCGGCCAGTGCCGCATCCGCCGGCGCCACGGCCGGCGTCATCGTCGGACGGGTCGAAGCGCAGGGCGCGGCCGGCCGGTTCTCGGCCGCCGCGCCGCGCAGGTCAAAGCCGAGGTCGATGCGGTAGACACGGACCATCGGCAGGCGCAGCGCGCTGAGCCCGGTGTCGATTTCGAGCTGGTCAAGCTGACGGTGCAGCGCGGGCCTGTCGCGCCCGGTGATGACGAACCACAAGTTGCGGTGGTGCTCGCGTTCGTAGTTGTGGTTGACGCCGTGCAGCGCGTCCACCTGCGCCGCCACTGCCAGCAAGCGGTCGGCTGGCACGGCCAGCGCGCACAGCAGTGCCGCACCGCCGGCGCCGGCCGCCCAGACGCCGCCGATGCGGCTCAGCGCGCCGCTGCAGGCGGCGTGCCGGTAGGTGTCGAGTACCTGCGCCTCGCTCAAGCCGGCGGCAGACGCGATTGCGGCGAACGGTGCCGGCAGCAGCGGAAACCCGTGCTGCCAGCGGTTCAGCAGGTCCAGCGTGTGTGCCGGCAGGGTCTGCATCGCTCAGAACCCCACGCGCGCCGCGCGGCTGGTGAAGAAGACGCCGCTCGGCGCGGCCAGTGGCAGCGTTGCGAGCGTGTTGAAATTTGCGGTGTCGATGACCGAGACATGGTTGGCGTCACGCGAACTGATCCACACCGCTTCGCCACGCGGCGTGAACTCCATGTGCAGCACGGCCTTGCCCGGCTGCAGCGTGCGCACCACCTGCCGCGAGAGCGTGTCGATGACCTGCACCTGGTCGTAGTTCGGCACCGCGAAGTTGACCCACACCTGGCGACCGTCGGGTTGCGCAATGACGAACACCGGCTGGCCAGCGACCGCAATGCGCCCGACTTCGAGCCAGCTGTCGGTGTCGACCACCAGCACCTCATGGCGGCCGATGGCGGGCAGGTACGCCAGCCGACCGGCTACCGCCCAGCCTCGCAAGTGCGGCATCTTGAACACCGGCAGCGGCTCCTGGCCGCGCCCGTAACCGGCCAGGATGCGGCGCACCACCGGCCGCTTCGCCCAAAGGTCGATCATCGCCAGGCCGTCTTCACCGAACAGGCCGGCGATGTAGTGGCGGCCGTCGGGCGTGAGCAGGGCGTCGTAGGGCTGGCTACCGACGTTCTCGAACTTGGTGAGCGCCGGTGCGCCGGTACCGGACAGGTCGGCGATCCAGATCTGGCCGGCATCGAATAGCGAGAAGATGAAACGCCGTCCCGGCAGGTCGGCCAGCCCGACCACACGCGACAACTTGCCGGGTGCGTACTCGGCCGGAATGTCAGCCACCAACGTGAGCGTCGCCGCGTCGAAAACCTTGATGCCGCCGGGCTGGTAGTTCTGCGCTGCCACCAGCGTGCCGTCCTGCGAGATGGCGCCGCCGATCGAATTGCCAGCCTGTTGCACCCGCTGCTCGATGCGCTGGGTGAGCAGGTTGACCCGGGTCAGCGCGCCGTCGCGGCCAAAGACAAAAGCGCTGGCGCCATCGCGTGAAAACACCACCGAGGCATGCGACAAATCGCCCAGCCCCGCCACCTCGCCCAGCACCGTGCGGCGGCTGGTGTTGACCACAGCCAGTGTGCCGCTGGCGCGTTCCACCACCACGCCGAGGTCGCCGGTGCCCGTGCGCACGAATGCAAGTGCAGATGCGGATTTAGATGCGGATGCGGATGCAGGTGCGGATGCAGGCGCAGACCCCAGGCTGACGCAACCAACCAGCACGGTAGTCAGGCCGGACAGCAGCGCCGCAGCCAACAGGTGCCAGTGCCTCATTGCGCCTCCTGCGGGAACCCGGCCAGCAGCCATTCGGCGATCCATTTCGCATCGACTGCGCTGAGCATGCTGCTCCAGGGCGGCATCGGCGTGCCCGGGCGGCCGTGGAGGATGGCGGCGACCAAGGTCTCGGCGCTGCGGTCGGCCAGTGCTTCGCGCGTCAAGGCCGGCCCCAGGCCGCCCGTCAGCTTCATGCCGTGACAGGAGCCACAGTCCTGCCGCACCATTCGCAACAGCTGCTGCTGGCGGCTGATATCGGGCTGTGCCGCCACGGCTGCAACCGCCAGCCACAAGCCCAATGCGGCGGTGATCGCCCCGCGCCACGCGACCTGCCGCTGCCCATGGTGCGTAAACGGCATCAGCGCTTCAGGATGAATTCGACGGCGGCCCTCAGGTCGGGGTCGCTGATCTTCTCGGGCCCGTTGGGCGCCATCGGTACCGGGCCGAAATTGCCCTTGCCGCCGGTGCGCACCTTCTGCATCAAGGTGGCCACGACATCCTGACCCTTGTACTTGGCCGCGATGTCCTTGAAGGACGGGCCGACGATCTTCTTGTCGGCGCTGTGGCAGGCCAGGCAGCCTGCCTTGTTCATGGCCTCCTGCGCGTTGGCTTCGGCCCAGGCCGGTGCGGTCAGACTCAGCGCCAGGCCGGCGGCAAGCAGGGATGGGGTGAAGGTTCGCATGGCTGGGCCTCGGGCTTTCAGTAGATGTCGCGCTGGGTGTTGTAGACATTGAACTTGCCGGTGGGCGTGATCAGGCGCGGGTCCTTGATCACGGCCTTGAGCTTCAGTGTTTTGTCGTCGAGCACGACGATGGCGCTCTGCTTGTTCTTTGCCGACCACACCGAGAACCAGACCTCGTCGCCGGCCTTGTTGAACTCGGGTTGCACCACACGCTTGGCGCCGTCATCGGTCAGGCCGGCCATCTCGGCGATCGGCAGCACCTTGAAGCCCTTGTCGAGGTTGTTGATGTCGAACACCGCCACCGACTGCGACATCCCCGGCTCCGGGTTCAGCGGTGTGTCGACGTAGAGGTGGGTCGACTTCGGGTGCGTCTTCAGGAACAGCGAGCCGCCACCCTGGCCCTTGATCTGCGCCACCTCCTTGAAGGCGTACTCCTTGTGCTTGACGGGGTCAGTGCCGATCAGCGAAATCGCCTCGTCGCCCAAGTGGCCGGTGCTCCACACCGGCCCGAACTTCGGGTGCACAAAATTGGCGCCGCGGCCCGGGTGCGGGATCTTGCTGACATCGACCAGTCGGACCAGCTTGTCCTCCTTGGCGTCGACCACGGCGATCTTGTTGCTTTGGTTGGCGGCCACCATGAAATAGCGCTTGGTGCTGTCCCAGCCGCCGTCGTGCAGGAATCGTGCGGTGCCGATCTCGGTGGTCTTGAGCGCGTTCAGGTCAGAGTAGTCGACCATCAGCGTCTTGCCCGTTTCCTTCACGTTGACGATGAACTCGGGCTTGTAGTGGCTGGCCACGATCGAGGCCACGCGTGGCTCGGGGTGGTACTCCTGCTTGTCGACCGTGTTGCCGCGCGTCGAGACGATCTTCAGCGGCTCCAGGGTGTCGCCGTTCATGATCACGTACTGCGGCGGCCAGTAGGCGCCGGCAATCACCAGCTTGTCCTCGAAGCCCTTGTACTTGGACGTTTCCACCGAGCGCGCCTCCAGCCCGACGCGCACCTCGGCCACGTTGTCAGGCTTGGGCATCCACAAATCGATCATGTTGACGCGACCATCGCGCCCAATCACAAACAGGTAGCGGCCCGACGCCGAGGTGCGCGAGATATGCACCGCGTAGCCGGTCTTGACGATGTTGATGATCTGCTTGGTGTCGCCGTCGATCAGCGCCACCTCGCCGGAGTCGCGCAGCGTGGTCGAGAAGATGTTTTCGACATTGATGGTGTTCATCTTCTTGGTCGGCCGCTTGTCGGGCGGCACAAGCACCTTCCAGGTGGCCTTCATGTCGGCCATGCCGAACTCGGGCGGCTGCGGTGCGTCATGCTGGATGTAGCGCGCCATCAAATCGACTTCGACCTCGGTCATCTCGCCCGAGGTCTGCCAGTTCGGCATGCCGGCCGGCGAACCGTAGGCGATAAAGATCTTCAGGTAATCCGTGCCCTTGCCCAAGGTGATGTCGGGCGTCAGTGCTTTGCCCGTGGCACCCTTGCGCAACACGCCGTGACAGCCGGCGCAGCGCTGGAAGTAGATGTTGCGCGCCGTGTCGAACTCGGCCTGCGTCATCGCCGGCGCCTTCGGGTTGCTGCTCTGCACCATCGGCACACCGGCAAGCGCCGAAGGTGCGGCGTGGTAGTTCACATCGCCCGGCGAGACGTCCTTCTTGTCTTGCGACCAGGCGGCAAATGGCGCCGCAGCGATCAGCAAAGCGGCCGTGGCGATCAAGCTCGCCTTGGGCGCGAAACGGGCGGTCAGGCTGGAACTGCGGCCAGGGTTGGGGTTGTGCATGCGGCGCTCCTCAGGTGCTTTCGCGGTTTGGGTTCTGCCGTCATCGTCCGCCCGCAGCGCCTCCGGCGTCCTTGAACTGGTTCAAGCGGCGTGCGCTGGGGTTGTCTTTCTGAGCGCCCCGTGACGAGTCAACGCCCATCGGCCTGCATGGGGGTTGGGCTGCGGGCGCTGCGAGGGCTCGCCCTTGGAGCGTGCTGAGCGGGCGCGACTTCCGGCAAGGTCGGGTGATGGCCGGGTTGGCTGAACAGGCACAGGGTCGGCAATTGCAGTGGCTTGCCTGC
>JANYKR010000103.1 GCA_025358155.1 Betaproteobacteria bacterium | reverse complement strand
GGCGTTGTCGCCCGGGCTACATGATGCTCAAGTGCTCGGTGCCGGCTGCCAGATCGCGGGTGCGGCCGCGGCGGCTGTGCAGCTTGATCTGCAACCGCAGGTCGTTGACCGAATCGGCGTTGCGCAGGGCGTCCTCATAGGTCACCTCCTTGGCTTCGAACAGGTCGAACAAGGCCTGGTCGAAGGTCTGCATGCCGATCTCGCGCGACCGTTTCATCAAGTCCTTCATCTCGCTGACTTCGCCCTTGAAGATCAGGTCGGCGATCAGCGGGCTGTTGAGCATCACCTCGACCGCCGCGATGCGGCCCTTGCCCTCCTCGCGCGGCAGCAAGCGCTGCGAGACGATGGCACGCAGGTTGAGCGACAAGTCCATCAGCAGTTGCTGGCGCCGCTCTTCGGGGAACAGGTTGACGATGCGGTCGAGCGCCTGGTTGGCGCTGTTGGCATGCAGGGTGGTGATGCACAAATGGCCGGTCTCGGCAAAGGCCACTGCATGGTCCATCGTCGCGCGGTCGCGGATCTCGCCCATCAGGATCACGTCGGGCGCCTGGCGCAAGGTGTTCTTCAGTGCCGGCTCCCAGCCGTCGGTGTCGATGCCAACCTCGCGCTGGGTGACGATGCAGTTCTTGTGCGCATGCACGTACTCGACCGGGTCCTCGATCGTGATGATGTGGCCAAAGCTGTTCTGGTTGCGGTGATCGACCATCGCCGCCAGCGAGGTGCTCTTGCCCGATCCGGTGGCGCCGACCATGATCACCAGCCCGCGCTTGGCCATGCTGATCTCTTTCATCACCGGCGGCAGGCCCAGGCCGTCGATGGTGGGCAGGACTTGGGGGATGGTGCGCAGCACCATGCCGACATGGCCTTGCTGCATGAAAGCGTTGACCCGAAAGCGCCCGGCGCCCGCAGGCGAGATCGCGAAGTTGCACTCCTTGGTGCGCTCGAACTCGCTGGCCTGGCGCTCGTTCATCACCGAGCGCGCCAGCGCCAGGGTGTGCTGGCCGGTCAGCGGCTGCGGCGAGACCCGGGTGACTTTGCCATCGACCTTGATCGCCGGCGGAAAGTCGGCCGTCAAGAACAGGTCTGAGCCGTTGCGCGCGGCCATCAGCCGCAGCAGGTCATTGATGAACTTGGATGCCTGTTCGCGTTCCATGTTGCGGTTCCTCCGGATGCACGGGCATTGTGGCGCAGGCGGATCGCCCAGACCTTTGCAGGGCTCGGGTGGTTCGCCGAGTAGACAGTGGCAGCCCATGCCCTCGCAGAGCTCGGGCGGTTCGCCAGGCGCTCGGACGTCCGCAGGGACGTCCTCACGTTCGGGCTTACCCCGGGAAATTCTCCGGCATCTTGGCTTTGGACCGGGCCTCGGCGGCGGAAATCAGGTTGCGGCGCACCAGTTCGGTCAAGTTCTGGTCCAGCGTCTGCATGCCCACGTTCTGGCCGGTCTGGATTGCCGAGTACATCTGCGCCACCTTGTTCTCGCGGATCAGGTTACGGATCGCCGGGCTGCCGATCATGATCTCGTGGGCCGCGACCCGGCCGCTCCCGTCCTTGAGCTTGCACAGCGACTGCGAGATCACCGCCACCAGCGACTCGCTCAGCATCGCCCGCACCATCTCTTTTTCGGCCGCCGGGAAGACATCGACGATGCGGTCCACCGTCTTGGCCGCACTGCTGGTGTGCAGTGTGCCAAACACCAGATGGCCGGTCTCGGCGGCGGTCAGCGCCAGGCGGATCGTCTCCAGGTCACGCATCTCGCCCACCAGCACGGCGTCCGGGTCTTCGCGCAGCGCCGAGCGCAGCGCGTTGGCAAAACTCATGGTGTGCGGACCGACCTCTCGCTGGTTGATCAGGCACTTCTTGCTTTCGTGCACAAACTCGATCGGGTCTTCAACCGTCAGCACATGGCCGTACTCGGTCTCGTTGAGGTGGTTGACCATCGCCGCGAGCGTGGTGCTCTTGCCCGAGCCGGTCGGGCCGGTGACCAGCACCATGCCGCGTGGGCGCAGCGCCAGGTCGCCAAAGATCTTGGGTGCGTTGAGTTGCTCCAGCGACAAGATCTTGCTCGGGATGGTGCGGAACACCGCGCCAGCGCCCCGGTTCTGGTTGAAGGCGTTGACCCGGAATCGCGCCAGCCCCTGGATCTCGAACGAGAAATCGCACTCCAGCGTGTCCTCGTAGGCTTTGCGCTGGGCGTCGTTCATGATGTCGTAGACCATGGCGTGCACCGCTTTGTGGTCCAGCGCATCCACGTTGATCCGGCGCACATCGCCATTGACCCGGATCATCGGCGGCAGACCGGCCGACAAGTGCAGGTCAGAGGCCTTGTTCTTGACTGAGAACGCCAGCAGTTGGGTGATGTCCATGGGGCTTGCTTGAGCTACGCTCAAACCATTATGACGACCGTTATCGACAGACTGGCGCAAGTCCAAGACCGTATTGCTGCCGCCTGCACCGCCGCTGGCCGGCCCGTGCAGAGCGTCACGCTGCTGGCGGTGAGCAAGACCTTTGCAGCTGACGCGGTGCGCGAGGCCTTTGGCGGTGGCCAGCGCAGCTTTGGCGAAAACTATGTGCAAGAGGCGCTGGACAAGATCGCCGCGCTGGCCGACCTGCGCGGGCAGCTGGAGTGGCACCTGATCGGGCCGCTGCAGAGCAACAAGACCCGACCTGTGGCTGCCGCCTTCGACTGGGTGCAATCGGTAGACCGGCTCAAGACCGCTCAGCGCCTGAGCGAGCAGCGCCCGGCCGGTCTGGCGCCGCTGCAAATTTGCCTGCAAGTCAACATCAGTGGCGAGGCCAGCAAGAGCGGCCTGCTGCCGGCTGAGCTGCTGGCGGTGGCGCAGGCGGTGGCTGCATTGCCCCAGCTGCGGCTGCGCGGGCTGATGGCGATCCCCGAGCCGACCGCCGACCTCGTGGCGCAGCGGGCCCCGCACCGGGCCTTGCGCGAATTGCTGGCCCTGCTCAACGCCGCTGGCCTGGCGCTCGACACCTTGTCGATGGGCATGAGCGCCGACCTGGAGGCGGCCGTGGCCGAGGGCGCCACCCTGGTGCGGGTGGGCACGGCGATTTTTGGCGGCCGGACACCTGCGCCTGCGGCCTGAGTTGCGGCGCCCCGGCGGGCGCTCGACGCCTATCGGCCGCAGGCGCGTTGCCGCCTCACTGGTCGAGCCGAATACCCGCCTTCTGGATGATGGCGCCCCAGCGCTTGGCGTCGGCGTCGAGCAGGCGCTTGAAGTCATCGGCGCTGCCGCCCGCAGCGGTCAGGCCCTGGCTGTCGAGCAAGGCCACCACGGTCGGGTCGCGCAGGGCGGCGTTGACGTCAGCGTTGATCTTGCTGACGACCGCAGCCGGGGTGCCGGCGGCGGTGAACAGGCCGTTCCAGGCCAATGACTCGACCTGCGGGTAGCCCGACTCGGCCAGCGTGGGCAGGTCTTTGAGGCTGTCGGGGCGTTGCGCCGCGCTGGTGGCCAACATCCGCACCTTGCCCGACTTGACATGGGGCAGCAGCGCCGGCGCGGTCATGAAGCTGGCATCGGCCTCGCCCTGGGCGACCGCAAAGGCGGCTGGTGGCGAGCCGTTGAAGGGCACATGGGTGGCGGTAAAACCGGCCTCGTTCATCATCAGCGCCATCGTCAAGTGGGCCGAGCTGCCCTGGCCGAGCGAGGCATAGTTGGTCTTGCCGTCGCGCGCTCGGGCCCAGTCGACAAACTCCTTGACGCTGTGGATCGGGAGCTTGGCATTGACCGCCAGCACATTGGGCTGCGAGGTGGTCATCACCACCGGCAGCAAGTCCTTGGCCGGGTCGTAGGGCATCTTCTTGTACAGGAAGGGCGCAAACGCGATCGGCCCGTTGAAGCCGAGCGCCAGGGTGTGGCCGTCAGGCGGCGCCTTGGCCGCCACGTCCACGCCCAGCATGCCGCCTGCGCCGGGCTTGTTGTCCACCAGCACGGGCTGGCCCCAGCGGTCCTTGAGTTTTTCGGCCAGCAGGCGGGCGACGATGTCGAGCGAGCTGCCGGCAGGCGCCGGCACCACGATCCTGACGGCGCGGCTGGGCCAGGCCTGCGACCAGGCGGGGGGCGCGGCAATGGCACAAAGCAGGGCGGCGGCAAACAGTGAACGGCGGCGCATGGGTGTCCCGGGCAACAAGTTGAGGCTGGCATTCTCGGCGCTGAAACTGCGCCCGGCGCCGCCAAAGCGCTGAGCTGTCATGATCCGGCAGGCCAAAAACCCTGGAAATATGCCGATGACTGCCACCCAAGCCAGCCCTGCTGTCGGATTTGACACCCGCAAGTTGTTGATCGGTGGCCAGTGGCGCGCCGGCGACTCGGCCCAGCTGCTGCCGTTGCACAACCCCAGCGACGGCAGCTTGCTGGCCCAGATCGCACGCGGCAACGCCGCCGATGTCGACGCAGCGGTGGCCGCAGCCCAGGCCGCGCTGGCCGGCGACTGGGGCCGCTGGACTGCCGCCGAGCGAGGCCGTGTGCTGCTGAAGATGAGCCAGATCGCCACGGCCCAGGCCGATGAGCTGGCCCGGCTGGAGGCACTGGACGTGGGCAAACCGCTCAAGCAGGGCCGGGCCGATGCGCTGGCGCTGGCGCGCTACCTCGAGTTTTATGGCGGCGCAGCCGACAAGGTGATGGGCGACACCATCCCGTTTGCCAACGGCTACACCGCGTTTTCGATCCGCGAGCCGCATGGTGTGACGGGCCACATCGTGCCCTGGAACTACCCGATGCAGATCATCGGCCGCTCGGTGGGCGCCGCGCTGGCGATGGGCAATGCCTGCGTGCTCAAGCCGGCCGAGGAGGCCTGCCTCAGCGCCTTGGCCTTTGGTCACATCGCCCAGCAGGCAGGGCTGCCAGCGGGCGCGCTCAACATCGTCACCGGCCTGGGTGAGGAAGCCGGCGCAGCGCTGTCCGCCCACCCCGGGGTGGCGCATTTGTCGTTCACCGGCTCGGTGGCGGTGGGCCAGCTGATCCAGGCCGCTGCCGCCCGCAACACCCTGCCGGTCACGCTGGAGCTGGGCGGCAAAAGCCCGCAAATCGTGTTTGCCGACGCTGATCTTGACGCGGCGCTGCCTTTTCTGGTCAACGCCGGCATCCAGAACTGCGGCCAGACCTGCTCGGCCGCCTCCCGCATCCTGGTCGAGCGACCGGTCTTCGACGCCGTGCGGCGCCGCATGGCCGAGCGCTACGCCGCGCTCTGCATCGGCCCGGCGCTGGACGATCCGGAGGTCGGCCCGCTGATCTCGGCGCGCCAACGCGAGACGGTGCTGGGCTTCTTGAAAATCGCCCACGACACCGGCTTGACCGTGGCCGCCCAGGCCCGCCTGCCCGCTGGTCTGCCGCCGGGCGGCTGCTACGTCGCGCCCACCCTGCTGGCGCCGGTTGCACCCGATCACCCCTTGGCACAGCAGGAGATTTTTGGCCCGGTGCAGGTGATGATCCCCTTTGACGGCGAAGCCGAGGCGCTGCGCATCGCCAACGGCACTGCCTACGGCCTGGTGGCAGGGGTTTGGACGCGAGATGGCAGCCGCGCCCTGCGCATGGCGCGTCAACTGCACTGCGGCCAGGTGTTCATCAACAACTACGGCGCCGGCGGGGGCATCGAGCTGCCGTTTGGCGGCGTCAAGCATTCGGGCCACGGCCGTGAAAAAGGCTTTGAGGCGTTGTACGGTTTCTCGTCACTCAAGACCGTGGCCATCCACCACGGTTGACAACGGGCACCGGGCAGTCATACAGTGTCGTACACGTCAATTTAACCCAGCAAGCCTGATCGGAGAGCCCCATGCGCATCAACGCCCGCCTCGATGACGAGGCCCAAGCCCACATCAGCTACCTCACCCAGGCCACCGGCCAGAGCGTGAGCCATGTGGTGCGTGAGGCGGTGGCGCGCTACCACGCGCAACTCAAGGCCCGCCAAACCGCCCCGCAGCATTTGCTGGCCCTGGCCGGCCAAGGCCGCAGCGGACGCAGCGATGGCGCTGCCCTGTACAAGCAACATCTGGGCGAGATCTTGAACAAGAAGTTTGCCAAGCCGGCTGCGTGATCGCGCTCGACACCGGCTTTCTCTACGCCCTGGTCGATGCTGACGACGCCTGGCACGGCCGGGCGATGGCGATGCAGCACAGCGCCGAGCAAGGCTGGATCACCACCTGGCCGGTGCTGACCGAGGCCTGTTGGCTGATGGGCGACCGCCTGGGCCCCGACTTTCCCGCAGCGCTGATGCAGGACGTGGCCGAGGGCAACCTCAGCATCTGGAGCCCGCCGCGCGAGGCGGTGGCTCAGGTGCCGGCCCTGTTGCGCCGCTATGCCAACTTGCCGATGGACCTGGCCGACGCCTCGCTGGTGTTGTTGGCCGAGCACCTGGGCCATGGCCAGATCCTGTCCACCGACGAGCGTGATTTCAACGCCTACCGCTGGAAGCAGCACAAGCCTTTTCACAACCTGTTGGCCTGAGGGCCGGCCCACGGAGACAAGCCTGATGACTTCAACAACGGCGGGACGGTTGCACGGCAAGGTGGCCATCGTCACTGGTGGCGGCTCGGGCTTTGGCGAGGGCATTGCGGCCAAGTTTGTGGCCGAGGGTGCACAGGTGCTGATTGCCGACCGCGACCTGCAAAGCGGCCAGCGCGTGGCCGCAAGCCTGGGCCCGCAGGCCCGTGCGCTGAAGGTAGACGTGGCGGTGGCGGCGGATGTTCGGCTGATGATGGAGGCGGCCGTGCAGCACTTTGGCCGTCTCGACATCCTGGTCAACAACGCCGGTGTCACGCATTTGCCCACCCCGCTTGAGGAAGTGACCGAGGATGATTTTGACCGCATCGTGGCGGTCAACATGAAGGCGATCTACCTGGCCATGCGCGAGGCGGTGCCGCGTTTCAAGGCCAACCCGGCCGGCGCCCACGGTATCCGGGGCGTGGTGCTCAACATCGCCAGCACGGCTGGCGTCAGCCCGCGGCCGCGCCTGAGTTGGTACAACGCCAGCAAGGGTTGGGTGATCACCGCCACCCGCGCCAACGCGGTCGAGCTGGCGCCGTTTGGCATTCGGGTCTGTGCCCTCAACCCGGTGGCAGGCGAGACGCCGTTGCTCAAGTCCTTCATGGGCGAGGACACACCGGCGATGCGGGCCAAGTTCTTGTCGACCATCCCGATCGGCCGCTTCTCGCTGCCCGAAGACCTGGGCAATGCCGCCTGCTATCTGTGCAGCGATGAGGCCAGCATGGTCACCGGCGTGTGCATGGAGATCGACGGCGGCCGCTGCATTTAGCCCGCTGCGTCAGCGTCAGCGTCAGGGGTTGCGTTTGCGTTTGCGGGCGGATCATCAACGCCGACCGCGCTGATCAAGCCGTCTGTCAACCACTGCTGCAAGGCCGCGACCACCAGCGGCACAGCCGGCTCAGGCTGCTCGACCAGGCTGGCTGCCAACTCGCACAGTGCCGCAAAGCGCGCGCCCTCGGCCACCGCTTGCAACAGGCGGGCCTCGGTCTCGGCGAGTGAGCGCCACTGGGTGTCCGGGCCTTTGCGCCAGACCAGCAGGCTGTGGTGCAAGGCCTCTGGCGCCGGCAGCTCAGGTTCGGCGGCGTCCGCTGTGTCAGTTGCCCCGGCGAGTTGGCTGTCCGCCAGGTCACGGGCGCTGCGCAAGGCATGCCAGGCCGCCCCTACTGCCCACTGCAGCGGCACTTGCTGCACGCTGGGGTGCAGCTGCAGCACCAGGGTCGGCCAGTCATCGGGTGCGGTACCGGCCAGGGCGGCGTGCTCGATCACCGGCGCGTCAGCGGCATCAAAGGCGCCGCGCAGTGCCCAGTCCATGCGCGCCAGGTCGACCAAGGCCGGGTGCGGCACCAGGCCATCGTCGGCGGCCAGCCGCTGGTCCATGAAGGCCACCAACGCGTGGCCAAACCAGCGTATCGACGGCTGGCGAGAGGGCTGCGCCTGCAGGTAGGCGGCGGCCAGCGCGTCAAAACTGTCATCGCCGAGCGCCAGCGCCAGGATCTCGTAGTTGTCGCGCAGCGCGCCGGTCAGGCGGGCGGGGTAAGCCCGGCGGTAGACCTGGACCGGCTCTGTGTCGCCCTGCGGCGATGCCCGCAGCAGGCCGTTGCTGTCTCGGCCCAGCACGGCGGCGGCAAAAGCCCGCTGCTGCTGGCGCAAGACCGGCTGCGGGCCGTTCATGCCGCCACCCCGTGTGGTTGCGCGACGGTCCGGGCAACGGTGATTGCAATGTTGCGGGCGACGTCGAGCTCGGCCAGCAACTCGGCCAGCGCGGGGATGTGGTCGTCCCGCTCGATCATCGTGGGCCTGAAACCCACACGCCGCAGGGTGTGGGCATACAAGTCCCAGACCTGTGCACAGACCGGCGTGTCATGGGTGTCGATCAGCAGGCCGTTGGCACCGGCCGAGTGGCCGGCCAGGTGCAGTTGCACCACCCGCTCGGCCGGCATCGCATCGATGTAGGCGGCGGCATCAAAACCGTGGTTGACGCTGCTGACGTAGACGTTGTTGACGTCGAGCAGCAGCAGACAGTCGGCGCGCCGGGCCAGCTCGGCGACAAATTCGGCCTCAAGCATCTCGTCGGCGGCAAAGCGGGCGTAGCTCGACACGTTCTCCAGCACCAGGCGCCGGCCCAAAATGTCCTGCACCCGGCCGATCCGGTCAGTGACATGGCGCAGCGTGGCCTCGGTCAGCGGCAGGGGCAGCAGGTCGTGCAGGTTGTGGCCGTCCACGCCGGTCCAGCACAAATGGTCAGAGACCCAGCCGGGCTGCACCCGATCGGCCAGCGCGCGCAGCTCGCGCAGGTAGGCCAGGTCCAGCGCGTCGGTGCCGCCAATCGACAGCGACACGCCGTGCATCACCATCGGCCAGTCGGCGCGGATGCGGTCGAGTTGGTGCAAGGGCTTGCCGCCGGGCACCAGGTAGTTTTCGCTGATGATCTCCAGCCAATCCAGGCCTGGCGGCCGGCCCGGACCGAAGTCGGCATAGTGCTCGGTGCGCAGGCCGAGGCCAAAGCCGTGGATGCCCTGTTGGATGCAATCAGTGGCCATGCCGTCATCAACCCCCGTGTGCCTGAAGGCAAACGCCCGGCCACTGCATGCAGCGGCCGGGCGTGAATGAAGCTTGCGCAGGTTTGCCGCCTGGCGGCAGCCCGCGGGATGCCCGTTTACTTGCTGACCTTGCCGCCAGCGTCGGTGCAGTCCTTGGCCGACTTGCTGCTGACCCAGCCCTGGCCCTTGCAGCCGTTTTGGCCCTTGCATTCGCTCTTGGCGGTCTTGCACTCGCTGGTGCCCTTGCAGCTGTTGGTGCCAGCGCATTTGACGCTGCCGTCGGCCGCTTGCGCGGTAGGGCTGATCAGCAGGCCGGTAGAAAACAGGGCGGCGGCGGCGGTGGCGATGGCGATGCCAGACTTGAGGGAGTTCATGGTCGGTCCTTTGGGATGAAACGTCGGTTGAGACGGGTTGAGGGATCTGCACCCGGCCCGGTCAGGCCGGGAAATCATCGAGCACGGAGGTCTGTCGGCGGTGCGCCTCAGTGCTTACAGCGATTTCGCGGCGAACTGTCGACATGTCTGTGGTACGCGGCCTGCAGTGCGCCGGATGCATCAGCCCGCGGGCAGCAGCACCCGGGTCCGCCCGACCTGCGCTCAAGCCGACAACACAGAGGCGATGGCCTCGGCCGTGCGGGCCACATTGGCGGTGTTGAGCCCGGCGATGCAGACCCGCCCGGAGCGCAACAGGTAGACCGCATGCTGTTCACGCAACTCATCGACCTGGGCGGCGCTCAGACCGGTGTAGCTGAACATGCCACGCTGGCTGAGCAGGTAGCCAAAGTCTCGGCCGGGCAGCAGGGCCTGCAGCCGGGCGTGAAGGGCATGGCGCATCGCCAGGATTCGCTCGCGCATCGCCGCCAGCTCGGTCTGCCACAGCAGCCGCAAGTCGGCGTCGCCCAGCACATGGGCAACGATCTTGGCGGCATGGATGCCAGGGCTGGAATAGAGCCGGCGCACCGTGAAGCGCAGTTGCCCCATCACCAGTGCGGCCTCGGCAGCGCTGGCGCAAACCGCGGACAGCGCGCCGCAGCGTTCGCCGTACACGCTCATGCTCTTGGAGAACGAGTTGGCGACAAAAAACGTCAGCCCGGCCGAGGCCAGTGCCCGTACCGCGTAGGCGTCCTCGTCCATGCCGTCGCCAAAGCCCTGGTAGGCCAGGTCCAGGTAGGGCAACAGCGCCCGCTCGCGCAGCACCGGGATCAGTGCGTCCCACTGGGCTGCGCTCAGGTCCACCCCGGTCGGGTTGTGGCAACAGGCATGCAGCAGCACGATGCTGCGCGATGGCAGCGACCTCAGCGCGGCCAGCATGGCCTCAAACCGCAGGCCGCCGGTGGTGGCATCGAAGTACGGGTAGGTGTTGACCACAAAACCACTGCCTTCGAACATCGAGCGGTGGTTGTCCCAGGTCGGGTCGCTGACCCAGACCTGGGCCTCAGGCAACCAGGTCTTGAGAAAGTCGGCGCCCACCTTCAGCCCGCCCGACGAGCCCACGGTCTGGATGCTCGCCACCCGGCCCTGGCGGATGGCGGGATGGTCAGCGCCCAGCAACAGCTTGGCGACCTCGGCGCGGCAGGCGGCGTCTCCCTCCATCGGCAGGTAGCCCTTGGGGCCGCCAGCAGCCAGGATGTGGGACTCGGCCTGCATCACACTCGGCAGCACCGGCAAACGGCCCTGCTCGTCGAAGTAAATGCCTATCGACAGGTTGACCTTGGCGGGTCGGGGGTCGGCGTTGAAGGCATCGACCAGCGCAAAGATCGGGTCGCCGGCGTAGGGCTGCACATGTTCGAACATCAGGGCTCTCCGGAGATGGACCGGAGATTATCCAGACCGACGCCGGCACTGCGCCCCCGCAGCGCTAGGTCGCCAATGCCGCCTCGATATCGGCGGCCAGTTTTTCAGGCGTGTCTTGCGGCGCATAGCGGCGGATCACCTGGCCGTCGCGGCCGACCAGGAACTTGGTGAAGTTCCACTTGATGGCCTTGCTGCCCAACAGGCCGGGCGCCTCGGTCTTGAGCCAGCCGAACAGCGGATGGGTGTCGCCGCCGTTGACCTCGACCTTGGCCATCATCGGAAAGCTCACACCGTAGTTGAGCTGGCAAAACGAGTTGATGTCCTCGTTGCTGCCCGGATCCTGGTGACCAAACTCATTGCTCGGAAAACCCATGATCACCAAGCCCTGGTCGCGGTACGCCTGCCACAGCGCTTCGAGCCCGCCAAACTGGGGCGTGAAGCCGCACTGGCTGGCAGTGTTGACGATCAACACCACCTTGCCGGCCATGTCGGACAATCGCACGGTATGCCCCGTGATGTCGCTGGCCTCGAAATCGTTGATGCTGTGTTCGGCCATTCTGGATCGTCCGGTATGGGGGTGGAGGGCTGGGCGCAGATGGTATCTCCAGGGTTGATCCCTCGCTGGCCTGTGCGCCTTGCGAGGAGTGGGCCCGCACGGTCGGTCCCGTGATGATGGCCCTGCACTGATGGATCAGCACTGATGGATGAGCACTGATGGATCAGCACTGATGGCTGCAAGCATTCCGGTGGCGATCCTTGGTTTTGGTGTGGCTGAGCGTTTGGCGCTGGCCGACAGCCTGCGCCACAGTCCGGCCTACCGGACCGTGCTCGGCGTGGACGATGCACGCTTTGTGATTGCCGACGCCGGCCAGCCCGAGGTGCTGGCTTTGCTGCGCTCGCTAGGCCGCATCGGCGACACCTTGCTGGTGGGCGCCGGTGGCCCGGACAACGCCGGCGCCCGCTTGCCCGTGCCGCTGGAGCCGGCCCGCCTGATCTGGCAGCTTGAGGCCTTGCGGGCTCGGCAGGATGCGGCGCGCGAGCGGGCAGCGGCGGCAGTTGCACCCGCGCCCGCCGCACCAACCGCCGCACCACCCGCCGCCTCCCCCACCGCGCCAGCCCCGGCCCCACCTGCCGGCCCTGGCCTGGCACACCGGCCCAGCCCTTGGCACCAGGCCAACGATGACCGGCGCGTGCGGCGCGAGGCGGCCCTTCGCGCCAACAGCGTCACGCCCCGCACCCTGCTGGTGGACGACAGCGAGATTGCGCTGCACTTCTTGCGCCGCCAGCTTGAGCGCTACGGCCTGCAGCCCGACCTGGCCCGCCACAGCGACCGGGCGCTCGACCTGCTCGGCCAGCATACCTACGACCTGGTGTTTCTGGACTTTGATCTGGGTGACGACAGCCGGGTCGATGGCTTGACGCTTTGCCACCAGATCTGCAAGCGCCTGCCGCAGGCCGCGGGCCGGGCGCCGGTGGTGGTGATGGTCTCGGCCTTTCACGACCCGGTCTACCAGGTGCGAGGCACCCTGGCCGGTGCCCAGGCGTATCTGGGCAAACCCCTGGACCCGGTGGCGCTGGACAGGCTGATGCGCCAACAAGGCCTGAGCGGGTCGCCGGCAGGCTGACCCGGGGGCCGATCCGGCGCGGGCCCGGCCTCAGTGCCGGTCAGAGCGCGCAATGGCCAGCAGGCGCTCGACTTCGTCGCTGTGCAAGGTGCAGTTGCGCAAATGCCAGCGCCGGATCAGCTCCATCACCCCAGCCACCACCAAGCCAAACACCGCAATCGCCGCAAACGCCGACAGGTTGAGCTTGGTCATCAAGGTGTAGAAAGCACCCAGCCCCAGGATGCAGGCCTGCTCGTTGAAGTTCTGCACCGCAATCGAGCGGCCGGCGCCCATCAGGTTGTGCCCCCGGTGCTGCAGCAGCGCGTTCATCGGCACCACCAGGTAACCGCCGGCCAGGCCGAGCAACATCAAAAATGGCACCGCCACCCAGACATCGCGGATCAGGTTCAGCCCGATCACCAACACCCCCATCACGATGCCGAGCGGTATCACGGCGGTCGCCTTGTCAAGCCGCATCCGCATCGAGGCCCACACCGCTCCCACCGCCACCCCCACCGAGACCACGCCCGCCAGGCTGGACGCCTGGGTGGTGGTGTAGCCCAGCGCCGCTGCAGCCCACGGAAACACGATGATGCGCAAGTTGCCGCCCACGCCCCAGAACATGGTGGTGGTGGCCAGCGAGATCTGGCCCAGCTTGTCCGACCAGAGGCGGGAGTTGCAGAGCGCAAAATCACGGATCAGCACGCTGGGCCGCAGTGCCAGCGGCTGCAGCGGCGCCTCGGTACGCGGGATGTAGAGGTTGAACACCGCCGCGACGATGTAGACCAGGATCATGGCCGCGATGGCCGCCTCGGGCGGTGTGTCCACGCTGGTGTCGATCAACGGGAAGTCAAACCCCAGCAGCATCGGTGACAGCTTGGGGCCGACCAGTTGACCGCCCAGCAAGATGCCCAGGATGATCGAGCCGATGGTCAGGCCCTCGACCCAGCCGTTGGCCTTGACCAGTTGCGAGGGCGGCAGCAACTCGGTCAGGATGCCGTACTTGGCCGGCGAGTAGGCGGCCGCACCCAGCCCCACCACCGCGTAGGCCAGCAGCGGGTGGCCGCCAAACAGCATCAACAAGCAGCCCATCACCTTGATGCTGTTGGAGACAAACATCACCCGCCCCTTGGGCACGGCGTCGGCAAACGCCCCTACAAACGGCGCAAGCAGCACATAGAACAGTGCAAACATCGGCGTCAGCGCGGGGATCTGCCAGGGCGGTGCGTTGCTCGACTTGAGCAACTCGATCGCGGCCACCAGCAGGGCGTTATCAGCCAGCGAGCTGAAGAACTGCGCCGCCATGATGGTGTAGAAGCCTTTTTTCATTCGCCTCGCTCAGTGCCTTTGCTCAGTGCTGCTGGTTTGCACGCATCAACCGTGTTGCTGACCGAACCGCAAGGGTCCGCACCGGGCACCCTCGACCTGGGGCCGCCCGGACCGCTACGCCGGATGCGGCGCGGTTATAGCATGCAGCCCCACGCCGCCCACCCCGGACTGGCGCTGGCAGAATCCCGCGCCCGGCCTGTTGTCCTGCCAAGGCAGCGCCATCCCCGCCCCAGCAACGAGTCGCCATGCCCCGTCCGATCGAAGCCCTGATCCATGCCGATGCGTTGGCGCACAACCTGGCGCAGGTGCGCGCGCGGGTGCCGGACGCGCGGGTCTGGGCGGTGGTCAAGGCCAATGCCTACGGCCACGGTATCGAGCGGGTCTTTGGCGCGCTGCGTGGCGCCGATGGTTTTGCGCTGCTCGACCTGGCCGAGGCACAGGCCTTGCGCGCGCTGGACTGGCGCGGCCCGATCCTGCTGCTCGAGGGGGTTTTCGAGCCGCGCGACCTGGAGCTCTGCTCGCGCCTGAACCTCTGGCATGTGGTGCACTGCAGCCAGCAGATCGACTGGCTGGCGGTGCACAAGACCCACCAGGCGCACCGGGTGTTTCTCAAGATGAACAGCGGCATGAACCGGTTGGGCTTTGCGCCCGCGGCCTTTCGCAGTGCCTGGGCCCGGTTGAGCGCGCTGCCGCAGGTCGACGAGGTGTCGCTGATGACGCACTTTGCCGACGCTGACGGCGCAGCCGGCATCGCGCAGCAGGTGGCCAGCTTTGTCGCCGCCACCGCCGACCTGCCGGGCGAGCGCTCACTCAGCAACAGCGCGGCCGTGCTGCGTCACGGCGCCGTGGCCACCGACTGGGTGCGGGCCGGCATTGCCCTGTACGGCAGTGCGCCGGACTTTCCAGAACAGGACATCGGGCACTGGCAATTGCAGCCAGCGATGACGCTGCGCTCGCGTTTGATCGGCTTGCAGCAGTTGCAGACCGGCGCCAGCGTGGGCTACGGCAGCCAGTTCGTGGCCGAGCGAGCGATGCGCATCGGCGTGGTGGCTTGCGGCTATGCCGACGGCTACCCGCGCCGCACTGGCGATGCGGGCGGCAGCGGCGCGCCGGTGCTGGTGGAGGGCGTGCGCTGCCGCACTGTGGGCCGGGTCTCGATGGACATGCTGGCGGTGGACCTGAGCCCCGTGCCGGCCGCCCAGTTGGGCAGCGAGGTCACGCTCTGGGGCCGAGGCCCCCACAGCAGCCTGCTGCCGATCGACGAAGTAGCCCAGGCCGGTGGCACCATCGGCTACGAGTTGATGTGTGCGCTGGCGCCCAGGGTGCCGGTGGCCGTTTCGCCCGCAGATTGACCGGCTGAGCTGCCGGCTACAGTGCGCGGGTGAGCACGTCGGCCAAGCCCCCCAAGACCCAGTACACCTGCAGCGCCTGCGGTGGCGTCAGCCCCAAGTGGCTGGGCAAATGCCCGCATTGCCTGGCCTGGAACACGCTGGAAGAAACCGTGGCCGAGGCCACTGGCGGCGCCCGCCACCGCTACCAGTCGCTGGCCAAGGCGCAGCCGGTGTTCACCCTGTCCGAGATCGAGGCGGCGGACGTTGACCGCACCCCTACCGGCCAGCCCGAGCTCGACCGGGTGCTGGGTGGCGGCATCGTCGAGGGTGGGGTGGTGCTGATCGGCGGCGACCCCGGCATTGGCAAGAGCACGCTGCTGCTGCAGGCGGCCGAGTCGCTGTCGCAGCGGGTCAAGGTGCTGTACGTCACCGGCGAGGAGTCGGGTGCCCAGGTTGCGCTGCGGGCGCGCCGGCTCGGCTTGTCGGGCAGTGCGCTGCGGGTGATGGCCGAGATCCAGCTCGAAAAAATCCAGGCCGTGCTGGCCACCGAGCAGCCGGCGTTTTGCGTGATCGACTCGATCCAGACGCTCTACTCCGACCAGCTCACCAGTGCCCCCGGCTCGGTGGCGCAGGTGCGTGAATGTGCGGCCCAGCTGACCCGCAGCGCCAAGGCCAGCGGCTGCGCCATCGTGCTGGTGGGCCATGTCACCAAAGAGGGCGCGCTGGCCGGGCCCCGGGTGCTGGAGCACATCGTCGACACCGTGCTGTATTTTGAGGGTGACACCCACAGCAGCTTTCGCCTGGTGCGGGCTATCAAGAACCGCTTTGGCGCGGTCAACGAGATCGGCGTGTTTGCGATGACCGAGCGCGGGCTCAAGGGCGTCAGCAACCCCAGCGCGATATTCCTGTCCACCCACGGCGTGCCGGTGCCCGGCACTTGCGTGTTGGTCACGCTGGAGGGCACCCGGCCGCTGCTGGTCGAGATTCAGGCGCTGGTCGACGCCGGCGGGCCCTCGCCGCGCCGGCTCAGCGTCGGCCTGGACCGCGACCGGCTGGCGATGCTGCTGGCCGTGTTGCACCGCCATGCCGGCGTGGACAGCGCGGACCAGGACGTGTTTGTCAACGCCGTGGGCGGGGTGCGCATCTCCGAGCCGGCGGCCGACTTGGCAGTGCTGCTGGCGATCCAGAGCTCGCTGCGTGGCAAGCCGCTGCCGAGTGGCTTTTTTGCCTTTGGCGAGGTCGGTCTGGCGGGCGAGGTTCGGCCCGCGCCGCGCGGCCAGGAGCGACTCAAGGAGGCCGCCAAGCTGGGGTTTTCGGTCGCGCTGGTGCCCAAGGCCAACGCGCCCAAGAAACCCATCGAGGGCCTGACGGTGCACGCCATCGAGCGCATCGAAGAAGCCATCGCTGTGGTGCGCGGGCTGTGAGCCGCTCGGCAGACCTGAACCCGACCCGCCAACCCTCCACCGATTGAGATGCAGACAGCACGCCGATGAACGCCAAACTGGGATGGGGCCTGGCCGCGCTGGCTGTGGCATTGGGCTATTGGTTTTTTGGCTGGCGCGGCGTGGCGCTGGCCGCGTCGGGCATGGTGTTCTGGCTGTTGCTGCAGTTCAGCCGCACGATGCGGGTGATGCGCACCGCCGCAGGCTCGCCGATCGGCCGGGTGCCCAGTGCGGTGATGCTGCACGCGCGGCTGCAGGTGGGCATGCCGCTGATGAAGATCTTGCTGCTCACCCGCAGCCTGGGCCAGAAGCTGGCAGACGAGCCCGAGACCTTCCGCTGGACCGATGGCGCTGGCGACAGCGTGACGGTGCTGCTGCAGGACGGGCGCTGCAGCGGATGGACGCTGACCCGCGCTGGGGATGCCGCTACAGGTGCCGCCACCCAAGTTCCAGCGGACCCGGCCGCGCCCCCACCTGCCGCCTAAAATCGCACTCCACCCAATCTCAAAACCCCCCGAAGGAGACTCCCGCATGTCCATGTCCGACCGCGACGGCAAGATCTGGATGGACGGCCAGATGGTCGACTGGCGCGACGCCAAGATCCATGTGCTGTCCCACACGCTGCACTACGGCTGCGGCGCATTTGAGGGGGTGCGGGCCTACAACACCACAGGCGGCACGGCCATCTTCCGGCTGCCAGAACACACCGAGCGCTTGTTCAACAGCGCCAAGATCCTGCGCATGAAGATCCCGTTCACGCCCGAGCAAGTGATGGACGCGCAAAAGGCGGTGGTGCGCGAAAACAAGCTGGAGAGCTGTTACCTGCGCCCGTTGGTCTGGATCGGCGACGAGAAGCTGGGCGTCTCGCCCAAGGGCAACACCATCCACCTGATGGTCGCGGCCTGGCCCTGGGGCGCCTACCTGGGCGAGGACGGCTTGGCGCGTGGCATCCGCATCAAGACCAGCAGCTTCACCCGGCACCACGTCAACATCACGATGACCCAGGCCAAGGCGGTGAGCAACTACACCAACTCGATCCTGGCCAACATGGAAGTGACCGACGAGGGCTACGACGAGGCGCTGCTGCTCGACGCCTCGGGCTTTGTGTCCGAGGGCGCAGGCGAAAACATCTTCATCATCAAGAAGGGCGTGGTCTACACCCCCGACCTGTCGGCCGGCGCGCTCAACGGCATCACCCGCGACACCATCCTGGCGATCTGCGGCGACCTGGGGCTCAAGCTGGTTGAAAAGCGCATCACCCGCGACGAGGTCTACATCGCCGATGAGGCGTTTTTCACCGGCACCGCCGCTGAAGTGACGCCGATCCGGGAGCTGGACCGCATCGAGCTGGGCGCCGGCTCACGCGGGCCGATCACCGAGAAGATCCAGACCGCGTTTTTTGACATCGTCAATGGCCGCAACCCCAAGTACCTGGGCTGGTTGAGCAAGGTCTGAGCGGCAAACTTGAGCTTGCAAACTGCGCAAAGCCACGCGCAAAGGCGGATCTCGTGACAAGTTGAGCATGTACAGCCGGTTACCAATCGGCTGAGCCCTGGCGTTGGGCAGTGATCAATGGTGCAATGTTTGCACTATTTAGCACTTTCCAAAACCGAGGTTACACCATGCTGAACGTTCGCTGCTCTCTTGCCACTGCCACTGCCGCTGCCCTTGTCTTGTTGACCGCCACGGGTACCGCCCAGGCTGTGCCTGTCACCTCGTTGACGGGCGCCACCACCTACGAGTTCGCCGCCCTCAACTACATGGGCAGCGGTCCCATCACCATCGCCCCCGGCATCACCTGGACCTCGCAGAGTGCCTACTCGGTCTACGGCTGGACCAATGGCTATGGCTTTGCGGGCAACGGCGGCTGGAACTCACCCTTGTCGATGATTGGCTCCAACAGCGGTACGGACACCATGCGGATCGACTTTGCCAGCCCGGTCAGCGCCGTGGCGGCTTTTATGAACTACGCACCCGGCTACGGCACGCCGACGATTGCGGTCTACAACAATCAAAACTCGCTGCTGGAGTCGTATGTGCTGAACTTCGCCACCGGCGGCGGCAGCAACAACGGCGAGGTCCATGGCTTCCAGGAGTCGATCTCCAACATCGCCTACATGACCCTCTCGGGCGCCTACATCGGCGCAGCCCATCTGCAAGTGCTGGCGGGCAGCGTGCCCGAGCCCACCAGCTATGCCCTGGTGGCCATCGCCCTGGCGGCGGCCGCGGCTGCGGCTCGGCGCCATCGTCCGGCGCTGTTGGGCCGTGCGCAGGTCGGATGAGACCGGGCTGACGGGTGGCTGCTTGCAGCGGGCGGCCGGCCCGCACCGCACGGCACTCGATTGGGTGGAAAATCCAGCGCTGCCGCCTTTGGGCTGGCACACGCACCGAGACCGACCCGGCAGCCGCGCCTGATCCTGTCAGTCGCCTGCCCCCCAATCACGCCAGAGGGCTGAACAAGGTTCAAGCAGCATGAGCACCCCACCCGCAGTCATCGAAGTCACCGCCCAGGACGTGCAAGGCCCCGGCGTGCTGGCCTGTCCCAACCCCAAGATGGTGCTGTGGAGCAGCCACCCGCGCGTCTTCATCGACGTGGCCACCACGGGCCAGGGCAAGTGCCCGTATTGCGGCACGGTCTACCGGCTCAAGGCCGGCGAGACACTGCACGCACATTGAGAGGTTGAGAGTTTTTCGATCATGCCCGCTCGAATTCCTCTGAGCCTCTGAGCCTCTCGGCCTCTGAGGCTGGCCGGGTCTCCGTCCTGAGGCCCGGCCACCCGGCCGCCGCAGCCTTACAGCTGCAGTTTGCCGGCAAACACCACCGGGCCGGTGGGCGTGCCGGTGGGTGAGCCGCCCGGCGGCTCGACACTGACTGCAAAAGCGGCGGTGTTGCGTCCGTCCAGCAAGGCCAGAGGCAGCTTTTCCCGCCGGATCACCGTCACGCCCGCCGCCGAGACCAGGCCCAGCGAGCGCGGTGCGCCCTGCGGCGGCACGGCCCAGAGCTCCAGCACCCGGTCAGCGGCCAAGGCCACCGGTTGCACCGGCCGGGCCACCAGGGCTCTGCCGTCGGCGCTGACGCTGGCGACAAAGCTGGTCAGCGCCGGGCCGCCAGCCTCGGTGCCTTGCAGCACCACCACCACCGGTGGCGCCTGCGGGCCCGGGTTGAGCAACAGCACGCTCAGACCCACGGCCGCCACCGTTGCCAGACCCGAGGCTGCGCGCCAAAAGCCCAGGCCGCGCCACCACGGCGCAGCCGCCGCTGCAACCGTCGCTGCCGCAGCAGCAGGCCAGAGCCGCCGCTCGATCGCTGTCCAGATCTGCGGCGGTGGCGCCACGGGCCCCACCACGGCAGTCAACGGCATCAGCCGCGCCTGCCAGCCGGCCACCGCCGCCCGCAGCGCGGGGTGGCCAGGCAGCAAGGTCTCAAAACGGCGCCGGGCGGCACCGCGCAGGGTGCCGGCCACGTAGCTGGCAGCCAGGGTGTCGGCCAAATCTTGTCGGGCGTAGTCCATGTCAGGTTCCCAGGGCACTGTCGCCGCGCGCCGCGCGTTCCAGGCAGCTTTTGAGCGTCATCAACGCACGTCGCACCCAGCTCTTGACGGTGCCCAGCGGCTGGCGCAGCTGGTCGGCCACCTCGGCATGCGAGAGGCCGTCAAAAAAGGCCAGCGCCACGCTTTGGCGTTGCTGCGCCGTCAGCCCCTCCATGCAATGGCCGAGTTGGCGGGCGTCGCTGGCGCGCTCCAGCAGTGCTGCCGGGCCGGGCGCATCGTCCACCAGGCGTTGGTCGGCGTCAGGACGGTCGTCGTCATCGTCCAAGGGGTGGATGCTCTCCAGGCGCGGCTGTGACTGGGCCCGGCGCAAGCTGTCGATCGCCTTGTTGCGGGCGATGTGGGTCAGCCAGGTCAGCGGCTGGGCGCGCTGGGCATCAAAACTGCCCGCTGACTTCCAGGCGTTGACGTAGACCTCTTGCAGCAAGTCTTCGGCCAGACTGCGGTCGCGCTGGATGCGCAGGATCACCGCATACAGGTGGCCGCTGGAGCCGTCGTAGAGCTGCTTGAAGGCGGCGCGGTCACCCAGCGCGCAGCGCGAGAGCCAGTGCGCCAGGTCGCGGCTGCGTTGGGTCCAGTCTTGCGGCGGGGTGGCGGTGTTGGGTGGGTTCATGCGGGGCGGGTCCATCCTGGTTTGCTGCGCTGCCTACAATCTGGGGCCATGTCGCGCTCTCACGAATTTATTCTCACGCTGGCCTGCCGCGACACCACCGGCATTGTCTACGCCGTCTCTGGCCTGCTGTTCCAGGCCGGCTGCAACATCATCGATTCACAGCAATTTGGTGATGTTCAGGGTGACGACGCCACGGGCTTGTTTTTCATGCGGGTTCACTTTGCTGCACCACCGCACCTGATGGGCGAGGGCGTGCTGCAGAACCTGTTCTCGCATGTACGCACACAGTACGGCATGGATGCAAGGTTTCATGCCGTTGTCGACAAGCCGCGCTTGCTGTTGATGGTCAGCCAGCACGGCCACTGCCTCAATGACTTGCTGTACCGCTGGCAAAGCGGCCAACTGGTGGTCGATATCCCGGCGATTGTCTCGAACCACGCCAACTTTGCCCCACTGGCCGAAAGTTACGGCATCCCGTTCCACCACCTGCCGCTGCCCAACGGCGCCGACGCTGCCACCAAGCGCCTGCAAGAGCAGCGGGTCGAGGCCTTGCTGGCGGCCGAGCGCATCGACCTGGTGGTGCTGGCGCGCTACATGCAAATCCTCAGCCCTGATTTCTGCGCCTCGCTCACGGGCCGGGCCATCAACATCCACCACAGCTTCTTGCCCAGTTTCAAGGGCGCCAAGCCTTACTTCCAGGCCCATGCCCGGGGTGTCAAGCTGATCGGTGCCACCGCACACTACGTCACCGCCGACCTCGACGAGGGCCCGATCATCGAGCAAGACGTCGAGCGGGTTGACCACGCGATGTCGGCCGAGCAGATCACCGCCGTCGGCCGCGACATCGAATGCGGCGTGCTGGCGCGTGCGGTGCGCTGGCATGTCGAGCGCCGGGTGCTGATGAACGGCCACAAGTCGGTGATCTTCCGGTGAATCGCCCCTGATCATCCCGGTGCCCCTCTCATGCAGCGCAGCAAACCCCAGACCGCCCACCTGATGGCCTCGCCCGACGATGTCGAGGCGCAGTTCTACGAGGCGCTGCGCGAGGCCGACATCGACAAACTGATGGCCGTGTGGGCCGACGACGACGAGGTGATCTGCGTGCACCCGGGCGGGCCCAGGGTGGTCGGGCCGCGCGCGATCCGGGCGGCGTTCGAGGCGGTGTTTTCCAACGGTCGCATCCAGGCCTTCCCCGAGCGGCTGCGGCGGGTCCACACCCTGGACGCCGCCGTGCACAACCTGGTCGAGCGCATCGAACTGGCCACCGCCGAGGGGCCACGCACCGGCTACGTGCTGGCCACCAACGTCTACCTCAAGACCGCCCTGGGCTGGCGCCTGGTGGCCCACCATGCCAGCCCCGGCACACCCCACGAGACACCCGAAGTGGTCGAGGCGCCGGCGGTGCTGCATTGAGGCGGCGGCCGGCTTTGCGGCAGCCCGAGCGCTGATGCAGAGCTTTCGGGCCCCCTGGTGGCTGCCGGGCGGCCATGCCCAGACGATCTGGCCGGCCCGGCTGTCGCGCCGCCACCCCGGGCCCGACCACCGGCCGCCGCGCTACCGGCGTGAGCGCTGGACCACGCCCGACGATGACTTCATCGACGTTGACCACCTCGATGAGGGTGCCGCCCCCGGCGCACCGATGCTGGTGCTGTTCCACGGCCTGGAGGGCTCGTCTCAAGGCAGCTATGCGCTGGCCTTTGCCCACTGGGCGCGGCAGGCGGGCTGGCACTTTGTGGTGCCGCACTTTCGTGGCTGCTCGGGTGAGCTCAACCGTGCGCCGCGGGCCTACCACTCGGGCGACTTTGAGGAGATCGGCTGGATCCTGGGCCGGCTGCGCTTGCAGCACGGCGCGCCGTTGCAGGTGGTGGGCATCTCGCTGGGCGGCAACGCGCTGCTGCGCTGGGCCGAGGAGGCGGGCGAGTCTGCCGCCACGGTGGCCCGTGCGGTGGCGGCGGTGTGCTCGCCGGTGGACCTGGCGGCCAGCGGGCACGCCATCGGCCGGGGCTTGAACCGGCAGATCTACACCCGCATGTTCTTGCAGACCATGCGGCCCAAGGCGCTCGCCAAGCTGGCCCAGCACCCCGGGTTGTTCAAGCGCGAGGCGATGATGGCGGCGCGTGACCTGTACGACTTCGACAACCTCTTCACCGCGCCGCTGCATGGCTTTCGCAACACCGAAGACTACTGGGCCCGTGCCTCGGCCAAGCCACAGCTGCACCGCATCCGCATCCCGGCGCTGCTGCTCAACGCCCGCAACGACCCGTTCATTCCGGCCGCCAGCCTGCCGACAGCCGCTGCTGTGGGCCGGTTTGTCACGCTCTGGCAGCCGGCGCAAGGCGGTCATGTGGGGTTTCCGGGCGGACGCTTTCCGGGCCACGGCCTGGGCCTGCCCGAGGGTGTGATGGGCTGGTTTGCCCAGCAGGGCTGAACCCAAAAATCAGGACATGCGATGGACGATATCGTCAAAGCCGCGCTGCAAAAATGGCCCAACGTGCCCGACTGCTACGGCTGGCTGGCACTGGATGCCCGGGGCGACTGGTACATGCGCGACGAGCGCATCCAGCACGCCGGGCCGTTTCCGCAGGTCAAGGGCAGCCGCATCACGCATGACAAGCTCAAGGCCTTCATCGAGCGCAATTACCTGGCCGACAGCGCCGGCCGCTGGTTCTTCCAGAACGGCCCGCAGCGGGTCTACCTGCAGCTCGAAGCCGCGCCCTGGGTCTGGCGGCTGCAGTGGTCAACGCCCGAGCCGGATGCCCTTGAGTCCGGCCGGCCCAGCGTGAGCAGCCACACCGGCCTGGCCGCCGAGGTCCGCTCTTGCTGGCTCGACGGCGAGGGCAGGCTTTACCTCGACACCAGCCTCGGTTTTGGCATCGTGCACAGCCAGGACATGCTCGATGCGGCCCGGGCCGTCGAGCAGGGCCTGTGGGCGCCCGAGCCGCTGGACGCCGCTGAGGCACCGGCGCGGTTCGGGTTCGTGCGCGAGCCGCTGCCGGGCTGAACCCTCCCGGCGCGCCGTGAGCACGGCTCGGTTGCGCTGATCCAAGCTCAAACCCGCCCCATCCGGCGGCAGCCAGACGCAAATAAGCTGCCCGCAGGCGGCTCGATCAGACAGTCAGCCAGCGCTCATTTGGACGCGGCGGCCTCGGGCGCCGAGGCGGCCGCAGCGGGTGCCTTGGGCTCATCAAACTTGGCACCAGCCTTGTTGGCCATGTAGACCACGGCGCGACCGATCTCGGTATCGTTGTAGTCGCCGCCGCCCTGCGCACCCATCGCGTTCTTGCCCTTGAGCGCCGAGTTCAGCAGCGCGTCGTAGCCCGTCTTGATGCGTGGGCCCCAGGCCGCCTCGTCGCCGATCTTGGGCGAACCGGCTGCGCCACTGGTGTGGCAGGCGCCGCACTGGGCCTGCACCACTTGCTCACCCGTCTTGAGCACGCCGGGGTTGGCCGCGTCCTTGATCTCGATCCTGCCCACCGGCTGGATGCGCCGGCCCACTGCGTCCTCGGTCATGCCATCACTGCCGGCGCCCGTCTTGCTGCCAAAATTCACAAAGTTGGCCAGCATGATGATCACCACGATGGGGATCACAAACGATGCCACCACTGCCAGCACCAGCTGCTTGGGCGTCTTGATCGGGCCTTCGTGGTTGGCTTCTTGTTCGGCGTGTTGGGGTTGGTGGCTGTCACTCATAGGAATCCTCGTTGTATCCAGGGCCGGACCGCGCCCGGGCTAGACCCCTGACTCGGCCGCCGCTCCCTGGGCAAAGCCTACAGATTATAACGACGCCTGCGGGTTGACCCGGGGCCTGGCCAGCGTCAATCGGGCGCACAGCTGGACGTGACATAGAATGTGCGGCTGTCCGTGGTTCAGCGACCGTGGTGAAGTGGATATCATTGGGCCCTCCGAAGGCTTAGTCGCAAGTTCGATTCTTGCCGGTCGCACCAATTCGATACGTGCCTGGGCACCGCCAGATTTGTCGAGTCAGGCCTAAGCTGGCTTGACTGCCAGGTGATGCCGCAGCTCAAGTGGCGCCATCTGATGGTTGAACCCGAGGCGCAAAGGCGCACTGTCCTCTGAAAATTCCGAACGGCTGCTGGACCGCTCCAACAGCCGTTTCGCTTTGTGCGTGACCCACTCCAACCCCACCCGCCTCAAGCCTGACGCCGCGCCCGGTACAGCATGTCGAGCGTGATGTGCCGGACTTCGAGTTTGCTGTGCTCGATGTGGGCGCGCAGCAGGCGCTGGGCTTCGTCACCGCGGCGCCGGGTGATGGCCCGCAGAATGCGGGCGTGCTCGTCGTAAGTGGCCTCGACACGCGCGGTCTTGGTGAAGTCGAGCCGCCGGATGATGCGGATGCGCTCGGTGATCTCGCGGTGCACCCGCGCCATCTCGCGGTTGCCGCTGGCCTGCACCAGTTGGCTGTGAAACAACTCGTCGGCCCGGCCGACTGCTGCGCCGTCGCACAGGCGCTGCTCGGGGGCCACCAGCCAGACGTCGGCCAGGGCCGTCAGCATCGGCCGCTCGGCATCGCCGGCCAGTCGCGCAGCGGCGTGGCACTCGATCAGGATGCGCAAGTCGTAGAGCTCGTCGAAGATGTCGAAGTCCAGCGGCGCAACCTGCCAGCCCGACTTGGGGATGACCTGCAAAAAGCCCTCGCGCTGCAAGCGCTGCAAGGCCTGGCGCAGCGGTGTTCGGCTGATGGCCAGGCGCTGGGCCAGCTCGCTCTCGCTGCAGCGGTCACCCGGCATCAGGGCAAAGTCGAAGATCAGTTGCTTGAGCTGGGCATGGGCCTGGTCGGCCAGGGTGCTGGGCTCGGCTGTTTTGGTGGCTGAGCTTGCGGCGGTCTGTGCGACGGTCTGTGCGGCGGTCTGTGCGGCGGTTCGGACGGCAAGCGGGTCGGCGGGCGGAGACATGTCGGCGGGATGATACGCAGCGGCCCGTCAGTTGCATCTGGAGCTGGCGCTGGCGCACTCTGCAGCGGCGCTGTTGAACGGGATCATGCTGACATGGGCGGCGACGATCTTCCAGCCGCTGCGGCCGGGGGCCATGCGCACCCAGGTCTGGCTCTGAAAGCCGCGAAGTGGGGTGTCGCTGCGCACAAATTCAACCAGCGCCACCGCCAGGTCGGGCCCGAAGCTGCTGAGCCGCAAATGCTGCAGCCGTCGGCTGAAGTTGGGCGGGGCGGTGGCCGCGCGGAAGGCGATCAGCTCGTCGATGCCCCATTGCCGGTCGCCGATGCCGTAGCGGGTGACCCGGGCGTCGGCCCAGAAAAAGCCGTTGAGCGCTGCGAGGTCGTTGCCCATCAACGCGGCTTCGTAGGCCTCGAAGACAGCGCCGACCTCGGCCAGCACCTGCGGGTCATCGATCACGGCCGAGTTCATTGCGCCGCCAGGTAAGCGCGCCAGCCGCCAAAAGCGCTGATGTCGGTGGCGCCGCCCGCAGGGGCCAGTGCAGCGCCTTCGCAGATGAAGCCCTTGACCCAGGAGCCGTCGGCCAATTGCACCGAGCCCAGGCCCAGCGGGCTGGGAATCAGCGCCAGGAACGAGCCGAGCGCGGCCATTGGCATGTCGTAGACCTCAAGCGCGATGGAAAAGCCGGTCTCGCCGGCGCGCACCCGCGCCAGGCCGGGCTTGGGCGGCACCGTCCCGGGCAGTGCGAAGAGCCGGTAGTGCGGCGCGCTTTGGGTGCGGGCACGCAAGCGGCAACCGCGCTCGATCAGTTGCGAGTGCAGCGGCAAACCGGCCATGTGGGCGCCCACCACGGCCAATGCCAGGCTGGGTGCGGCGGCTGGCTGGGCGGGCACGGCGGGCAGCCCGGGCGACATGGCGGTGGCGTCCCTGCCTGCCGCCCCGCCGGCGGCTGGGTCTGACGCCGGGTCTGCCTTTGAGGCGTCGCGCAGTCGGCAGCCCAGCGGCAGCGAACGTGCCGCCTCCCAACGTTGACCCAAGGCCACCAGCGCAGCGTCGCTGCCGCCGGGGGCGATGAAGGTCACGCCAAACGGCAGGCCGCTGGACGAAAAGCCGCTCGGCATGGCCAGCGCCGCCTGGCCCAGCAGGTTGACGAAGTTGGTGTAGCGGCCCAGCTCGGCGTTGCGCAATACCGGCTCGGCCGCCACCGCAGCACGGCGGGGGCAGGTGGGCGCGGTGGGCACCATCAGCACGTCGATCTGTTGCCAGAGCGGCGCGATCTGCAGCCGCAGGGCTTCCAGCGCGTAGCGGGCGCGAAATGCCGCCACTGCATCGAAACCCATGGCCTTGTCGATGACACGGCGCACGGTCGGGTCCAGCGCCTCGGGCTGGTCCTCGATCAGCGCTTGCACCACGGCGTAGCGCTCGGCCACCCAGGGGCCGTCATAGAGCAGTTTGGCCACCTCGAACAGCGGCGCCATGTCCACCGGTACGGGCGAGAGGCCCCAGGCGCGCAGCTGGCCCAGCGACTGGCCAAAGGCGACATCAAAACCCAGGGCCGCGTCCAGCTCGGGCAGTGCCGGCACCCCCACCCGCAACGGCGCGCCGCTGCGGCCCAGCCAGGCGGGCCGCAGCGCAAATGACTGGAAGTCAGGCTCGGGTGGCTCGGTGGTATCGGCCGCCGCCGGGCCTTCGATCACCGCGCAGACCTGAGCCGCGTCGGCCACCGTGAGCGCAAACACCGAGACCACATCCAGCGTGCGGCAAGCCGGCAGCACGCCGGCCATCGGCACCCGGCCGGGCGTAGGCTTGAGGCCGACCAGGTTGTTGAAGCCGGCCGGCACCCTGCCCGAGCCGGCGGTGTCGGTGCCCAGCGCAAACACCGCCAGCCCGCGGGCCACCACCGCGGCCGAGCCCGAGCTGCTGCCGCCGCTCACAAAGTCTGCATCGAAGCTGTTGGGCACTTCGCCGTAGGGCGAGCGGGTGCCGACCAGGCCGGTGGCGAACTGGTCAAGGTTGGTCTTGCCCACCAGCACTGCGCCGGCCGCCATCAGCCGCTGCACCACGGTGGCGCTGCGCTCGGGCATGAAGGCGAAGGCCGGGCAGGCGGCGGTGGTGGGCAGGCCCGCCACGTCGATGTTGTCCTTGACCGCAAACGGCACGCCGTAGAGCGGTGTGGTGGCCGCATCCAGCGCGGCCAGACGCGCCAGTTGCGCGCTGATGAAGCCGGCGTCGCAGCGGTGAATCCAAGCCGGGTCGTCGGCACTGCGGCGCGCCAGCAGCGGGGCCAGCAGGTCGGCCGGCGTGGCGCCGGCGGCGTAAGCGGCGCGCCAGTCGGCAAGGGTCAGCAGGTCGGTCATCGGCAGGGTTTGGCAGACAGTGCTGCGATCACCGCAGCGGCCGGCGCCACCCAACCGATGATGCCACCTTGCGCGGTGATCATCGCCAGTGTGGCGGCCTTGAAGTCGGGGAAGTAGCTGGCGGTGCCGTCCTCGACCAGCAAGCAATCGTAGCCGCGGTCGTTGGCCTCGCGCAGGGTGGTCTGCACGCAGACCTCGGTGGTCACGCCCATCACCACCAGTTGGGTGATGCCGCGTTGTGCCAGCTCGGCGCCCAGCGGCGTGGCGTAGAAAGCCCCCTTGCCGGGCTTGTCGATCAGCAGCTCGCCGGCCACTGGGGCCAGCGCCGGGATGATGGCGTGGCCGGGCTGGCCGATCACCAGCACCCGGCCCATGGCCCCGACATCGCCGATGCGCAGGCTGGGGCTGCCCCGGTTGCGCTTGGACGGCGGGCAGTCGTGCAGGTCGGGCGCATGGCCCTCGCGGGTGTGCACTGCCCAGCCACCGGCGGCGCGCCAAGCGGCTAACAGGGCTGCGCAGGTGGGGACGATGGCCTGCAGCTGGGACACGTCGTTGCCCAGTGATGCGCCAAAGCCGCCGGGCTCGATGAAATCACGCTGCATGTCGATGATCAGCAGCGCGCCGTGCGCCAGGTCGAACTTGAAGTCATTGGGCTGGGCGGGTACGGCGACAAATGCGGGATCGGTGCTCACGCAGCCTCCGGTGCAGGTTTGGCGTTGGCGCCGCGCAGGGTGTGCAGATGGGTGCCCGCGCTCAAGGCAGCATCGTTGGCGGCTGAGTTTGGGGCTGACCCGGCAGTGACCGCCAGCCCGCCGTGGCCCTTGCCGCCCATGAATGCCCCCAGCTCGCGCCGGTCGGCCCGGTGCGCCGGCACCTCGAAGACGATGCGGCCCTCGCTCATCACGACGATGCGGTCGGCCAGGGTCAGCAACTCGTCCAGGTCCTCACTCACCAGCAGCACGGCTGCGCCCCGGTTGCGGGCGGCCATCAGGCGGCCGTGGATCTCGGCCACCGCCGCAAAGTCCAACCCGAACACCGGGTTGCTGACCAGCAGCAGCGCGGCCTCACCCGCCAGCTCACGCGCCAGTACCGCGCGCTGCACGTTGCCGCCGGACAGGGTGCGGATTGCTGCGCGCTCGCCCTGGGTCTTGACGCCGTAGTCGGCAATCCAGCCCCGGGCGCGCTGGCGCAGCCGGCCCCAGCGCACCCAGCCGCCGGTGGCTGCGGGGGTGGCGAAGGGTGATTCGTCAAACTGACGCAAACCCATGTTGTGCGCCACGCTCAGCTCACCGACGCAGGCGTTCTGCAGCGGCTCCTCGGGCAGTGCCCGCACTTTGAGCCTGCGGTTCTGGCGTCGGCTGGCGGTGTAGGGCGTGCCTGCCACGGTCACCGTGCCGGCCTGGCGGGCGCGCTGGCCGGTCAGCGACTGCATCAGCTCACGCTGGCCGTTGCCCGACACCCCCGCCACGCCGACGATCTCGAAGCGCCGCACTTCCAGGTCAAAGTCTCGCACGGCAGGCTCACCCCGGTCGCCCATCACTTGCAGGCCCTGGATCGCCAGGTGCACTTCACCGGGGTCGCGCAGCTCGCGGGTCAGGGGCGGGTGTACCGCCCGGCCCTCACCCACCATCGCCTGGGCCAGGCGCTGCGGTGAGGAAGTCGCCACCCCGCAAGTCTCGACCAGCGCGCCGCGTCGCAGCACCGTCACATCGTCGGCAAAGGCGGTGACCTCGCGGAATTTGTGGGTGATCAGAATCACCGAACAGTCACCGGCATGGGCCCGCTCCCGCAATGCACCCAGCACCTCATCGGCCTCTTGCGGCGTCAGCACCGAGGTCGGTTCGTCCAGGATCAGCAGGCGCGGCTTGAGAAACAGCTGCTTGAGGATCTCGAGCTTTTGCTTCTCACCGGCCGACAGGTCCAGCGGCGTTGCGTCGAGATCGAGCTTGAAGGGCGTGGTTTGCAAAAACGCGCTCAGCTCGGCGCGTGCCGCCTTCCAGTGGATCACCGCCGGGATATGGCCACGCGCCAGCAACAGGTTCTCGGCCACCGTCATGCCGGGCACGACGGTGAAGTGCTGGTAGACCATGCCGATGCCGAGATCCCGCGCCACCACCGGCGAGTGGATGTCTTGCTCGCGGCCGTCGATCAGCACCGCACCGTCATCGGGCCGGTAGTAGCCGACCACGCATTTGACGAAGGTCGATTTGCCGGCGCCGTTTTCACCCAGCAGCGCGTGCACCGTGCCGGGCCGCACCTTGAGCGAGACGCCGTCCAGCGCGATGAACGGACCGAAGCGCTTGGTGAGTTGGTAGGTTTCGAGCGTGAGGGCGTGCATGGCGTGGCGCTTCAACCGGGGCCCTGCGCGGCCAAGGTGGCGAGCGCGGTGATCACCGCTGCCGAGTCGCTGACCGCACCGAACACCCCGCCCTGCATGCCGATCATGCTGAGCGCGGCCCCATGGTTGGCGGGATCGGTGGCGCCGGTGCAGTCGCTCAGCAGCACGCACTCGAAGCCCCGGTCATTGGCCTCGCGCATCGTGGTGTGCACGCACACGTCGGTGGTGATGCCGGTCAGGATCAGGTTGCGGATGCCACGGCAGTGCAGGATCAGCTCCAGGTCAGTGGCGCAAAAGCTGCCCTTGCCGGGCTTGTCGATGATCGGTTCACCAGCGGCCGGGCATAGCTCGGGGATGATGTCCCAGCCCGGCTCGCCGCGCACCAGGATTTTGCCGCACGGCCCGTCGTCGCCGATCCCGGCGCCGATCCGGCGCGAGCG
>JANYKR010000248.1 GCA_025358155.1 Betaproteobacteria bacterium | reverse complement strand
ATCACCGGGCCGCTGAGTTGGGCTTGCAGCAGCGCCTGGATCGACATCCTGTCAGCTGCGGTCATGTGCGAGTAGTGGGTTCCCATTTGGGCGACACCTTACAGGTTGCGCGGTGTCGCGCTTCAAACTTGAGGCCGCCGTGGTTGGAGTCGAAAAAAATCGGGCCGATGGTCAACGGCATTCAAAAATCCAACCCGACGTAGCCGCTGCGCGTTGGTCTTTCACGGCATTGTTTGTCGGCCTAGTTTTCTCCAGCCTCATCGCTACCGGAAAAATGGTCAACAAACGAGAAGCGGACGGTGCGCTCTATGTCGACCACCCGCCATGCGTCTGTTGACTTAACCTCATACGCGAGTCGCAATCCCTGTTTTTCAGCCTCTTTCAAGCGGTCTGTGTTGACGGGGGCGGAGTTATCTAGTTTGCGGGCGGGGTTTTTGAATTCGCTCTCAAAGACTTTGCGACATGCTTCTTGCACAGCTGCCACTTTTGCACCGGAGTGGACGACGAACGTCACCTCCACAACGCACGGCGGCCCTATCTCTACGACATTGGCATGGACGTTGTCATTTGAGATGTCGAAGAAAATGCCATAGATGTCGGCTTCGTGGGCCTTCAAAACGGTATCAATCATCGTGTCCAGTTTAGCCTTTGATATCGCCTGACCGAGTTCGTTGGAAAGTTCAAGGCGGGTATAGCTTCTGGCAAGCCAACGGATGAAGACGTCTTTATTTTTGTCGTTCTTCCCGGGCCCGCCGATGTCTTGTAAAGAGGCCTCATGGGGAGCTAGTTTGCAAAGGACTCTGCGGTTGCTCCAATGTCGCTTCTGAATATCGCATTCAAGCCAGAGTTCCTGGGTGCCTTTCCCAGTGGCCGGACAATGCAAAAGTCGAGGGTTTTGGCCGCCTTTAAGTTTGGATGCCGCCTTGCTACTGTCTATCGCTGTTGCGCCGACCCATTCCACGACGGGAATTTTTGAGAAATCGGGGTTGAATAGATTACAAGTCTGGCTAGCCATGACCCAATGCGTTGCTCCCTCAGGGGCCGTCGGGTCCGCGCGGCGCAAAGCGTCTGCCTCAGTCAAGGACCCCTGCCACCAGCCAGCCCGCTGAATCTTTCCAGCCAGCTCTAGACCGGAAGCCTCAGAGGCTTCGGAAGAGGTCGTCGTTGTGGGCGTGTCCGAATGCATCTCGAGTGGGCTTTGCTCTGTTTCGTTCGGCAGATTGCGCGATGCGTGGGACCAATGCGTCCAAGGCAGTTTTGGCACTCGAAAGCATCGTTGAAGAAGACCCCGGCGACTTGAGGATGTCAATCAAAGACGGTCCTTCCCCGACGGGCGTGCTCCAGAACTGGTTTAGAACCCCGAGGAATTCTGGCGGGCAGCTTTCTGCCACCGCGCGTATGGCGGCAATTCTGTCTACGGCAAGCTGTCGCGGCTTGGTTCCGTCAAACCAATCGTAGACGGTCTTCCTTGTGACGCCGAACAGTGTTGCAAGATCTGTCATGCTGAGACCGAGTTTTTCCCGAACCCAGCGAAGATCTGCAAGGTTATCGAGAACAGCCAAAGAGTTCTCGGTAGACGCTGACAGGGCAATAAAATCAACTTCGACATAAAACAGGGGTCCAACGACAAGCGGCTTGTCATTGTCAGACCCATAAATCTTCACTCGAAGATTTTCAATGCCAGATTTGACAGTTGTGGAGATTGCTCCAAGCCGCGTGCCCATTTCCCTGCGGCTCCATGTTTCGTCTGCAATGCCGAGTTGTGCCGCGGTAGATGATTGGCGCAGCATCGCTCCTTTTCTCGCTGCCCCAAATTGATAAGGCGAGTTCAACACATAAGAGGGATTCAAAACGGCTGACATTATGCTTCTCCTCTCCAAACTTTGAAGGCATGTTCAGTGCAGGCCGTGCGGAAGAAGTCATTTGCATGGGCATGCAAATCACGCAGCTTCGAAATAATCGCAGAGGTATTCATGCGCTCCGGTGAAGCAGAAGCCCAGGTCGAATCTGAGTCCAGCGTTCCGTGATTCGGCTCGAGCTTGGCGAGCTGGAGGGCAGACGGATCCGTAAAGTCTCGAGTCAAAATATACAACGGGACTAGATCGTCGGGAACCGACACATAGCCGTTCCCGGTCCAAAATCGCGCCTGGAGGACCCCGGAGGCGGTGCGATAAATGGTCTGCGACATGCCGCCAATCGCTTCAAAGCCGGGTGCGCGCAGTTGCTGGGGAAGAAAAGCTGTGGGCAGGTATTGATCTAAGCTCTCTCCCGCCCGCGGAGCGATCTGATCCAGATACCGGATGCCGATGGCGCCGACATCAAATTGCCGAGCATGTTTCTCCACAGCCTTGAGCACAAAGCCAATGGTCTCAGCGAAGTCCTCAAACCGCGTGTAACGAAGCGCATGGACAACGACTTGATCCCTGGAGATCTGGCATCCGAGCGTCCGGTCGGCCGTGTGGAACGCCCAAGCAGAAGGGCCCGCTCCGTTAGCCAAAGACTGGCCAGCTTCGTTGCCTCCCGTTGCCGCTGGCGGCCCAAACGGCTCGATGACGATCTGGTTGAAGACCGGAAAGCGGTCACGGAGCTCGTCTTGGATCTCAGGAATTTTCTGGGAGAGCAGCATCCAGGGCTGGAATCTCGCAGATGCCAGGACGTAGAACAGCGGTTGCTTAGGCAGCACGCCTTGACGGTCCGACAATGAGGTCTCCCAGGAAGAATCGCAAACTATACACATCACTATACAGGGAGCGCAGCCGGTCGCAAGGCCATTTACCTAAGGGGGATAGGCGGCAAGCGCAGCCCAGGATGGTGCCAAGTGCGCATGAAAGCGCCCGTGGCCCGTGAATACGCTTCCAGCCCCCGGTTAGGGCTGACCTGCCAGTTGGCCGCGCTCGAATTCCAGAAACCTTCGAAACGCCTCAGCGTCAACGACGACGGTCTTCGGTGTCAGGACGCCGACCTTCTCCAAGATCACCTGCTCCAACTTCTCATACAGTGGGCGAAGCTGCCCGACCTTGTCCAAGTAGTGCGTGGCGGTGACATCGTCGGCAGCGGTGTGGTTCATCGCCATCTTGACGAACGCCTGCTCCGCGCCCACCTCGGCCGCGGACGCCAGCAGGTTGGAGAACGTGCGGCGGATGTCGTGGGCGCTGAAAGGGACCTCGGCGGCATCGGCGACCTTCTTCATCGCCGACTTCGGCTCCTTAATGTGGGTTTTGGTTTTCGTCTTGCGCCCCGTCTTGTCGGATGGGAAGACGTAGGCCGAGGACCAGCCCCACGCCTCTTGCAGAGCTTTCAGTCGGCGAAGCACGAGCTCCGCGTGGGGAGCCATCGGGAACATGTGCTCCGTCCGGTTCTTGGTCACCTCGGCCCGGAAGCGCACCGTCTTCTCGGCGAAGTCCACGTCCGACCATTCGAGCGTCAGCGTCTCAGTTTTGCGGCCTCCCCACAGCAACACGAGGACTTGAAAGTCGGCGAGCATGGCGGAGCTGCGGCGGCGCTTGTCCGCTGCGGCGCTGGCTCGCAGCGCGTCCACCGCCTCCCACCAGCGCCGCAAGGAGCCCTTGTCGGCCACCAGCGTCCGCTTGCGGGCTTTGTTCTTGTGCCAGTTGTGCTCCAAGGCCAGCGAGAAGATGTTGGCCTTGTCGGGAGCGTGCCCCTTTTTGATCGCGAACTGCGCGGCGGTGCGCAGCAGCCGGAAGAAATGGTTGGCTGTCGTCTTGCCGCCATTGGTGGCCCGCCGATCGGTGGAGACTGACGCGCGGTTGAAGGCTTCGAGGACCTGCTCTTCCGTGAGCTTGAAGAACGAGGCGTTCCACAGGGAGTCGAGCTTCATCCGCTTCTCCAAGCGGTCGAAGTCCTTGAGGCTGTGCTGGGAGAAGGGGCTCGTCCCACGCGGCTGCTTGCGGTAGCGGTCCCACATCTCCGCCACGGTGAACTTGTTCCGGAGCCACTCGTCGTTGGTGGCCTTCTTCCGGGCGGCGAGCTCCAAGGTTGGGTCTCGGCCCTCCGCGAACTGTCCGAGAGCCTTGATGGCCGACGACCGAGCTTTGTCGACCGTCATGTCTGGAAAGCGGCCGAGGACGAACCGCGACGACTTGCCAAGGATCTTGCGGCGGACGATCCATGTCTTGCTGCCGGGCGACACCCGCAACGCGAATCCGGGCTGCCTCGTGTCGCGGATGGTGTAGTCGCCTTTGTCGGGGCATTGCGCCGTTTCCGCGACGGTCTTGGTCAGAAGCTCCTCGCGGTTTCCCGAGTCTTTCTTGTCGGCCATGGCGTCTCCATGTGGGGTGGCGCGAGCTTAGCGCGCATGGCCCCCATGGCCCCCGCTTGGCCCCCGGAAGGTCCGGCAAGATCTGGTTTGATCCGGGATCGATCGAAAAGACGCCAAGCACCGCCAAGATAGAAAATTGATGCCTGACAAGCACTTACGCAGCGTCAAGGATCGGTGGGCTCTGGCCGAAAACATTGGCGCTGGGCGCTCATAATCCTTTGGTCGTTGGTTCAAGTCCAACACGGCCTACCAATGAAAAAATGAACGACCGCTCGAAGAGGTCGTCCACCAAAACACCAAACTGGTCGCCATACAGGTCGCCATAGCATGGTGACTGCTGTGTGACCGCCAATCGCGCCTGCGGTGGCTCCTCGCCCACGAGCATGAAAGCCTTGGCGGGCTTCAAGACGGGCCCTGGCCTCAAGCGCCTGGTGGTGCTGGCCTGCTTTGAGGCAGAGTCGTTTCAGAGCACGACAATGCTTCGATGACGTCCTCCACCACGACCCAGGAAGCCGCTCAACATCATTACCTCGCGACGGGTGAACATGACTCGTTCTTCCACGGTTGGCCGGGCGACAACATGTTCGACGCAGCGCGCAAGGGCGACGCGGTCCTGCGGTCGGCACTGATCGCGGAGGTTCGGTCGCGCGGCGCACACGCGACCCTCACGCCTGCCCTGCAAGCAATAGACGTCGTCACTCTGACCCACGGCAAGGTGGCACCGATGGTCACGGGCCTGTTCCCCCAGCATGAACAGGCTGCGGTGCTGGCGATGCTGGAGCGCTCGGTGGTGTTTCTGGTGCCGGAGAACATCGAGTCGGTGCTGCGGTCCATGCCCTGGCTGCATACCGCTTGGTCGCTGGCGAACCTGTACCTTGCCAGCGCTGGCTCCGAATTGCTCTCGCCTGAGGCTTCACCGATCGTCGGCCTCAGCCACGAGACCACCTGCTACGTCAGCGTCGACTATTTCCGTGACACCGACCCGTTTGCCGACTACCTGGTTCACGAGTCCGCGCACATCTTCCACAACTGCAAGCGCGGCACGGTTGGCTTGCCGGAAACCCGGCGACGGGAATTCCTGTTGGACATCGACTTCGGCATGCGGGAGACCTTCGCCTACGCCTGCGAAGCCTACAGCCGGCTCCTCGCGCTCGGCCGCACGAGTGCCCAGCGACGCGAAGCACTTGCGGCACATCTCGACGGGCCAATGCCGGGCCACGAAACCGTCGATATCGACGAGTACCTCGACATCCTCCGTGAGGCGGTGGAGGCAAGAAACGGTTGGAAGCGAATCTTGAAGCGCTGTGCGCCGCGCAAGTCGCCTCGACCAACGACGGATGGTTCGACGACATTTGCGTAGCTCGATCGCCGGCCACTGATGGATCAAACGCCATGTCACAGCCTGCATCGTCTGAGGGTGCCAAGTCGGCGTTGAGCGCCACCGCGCGCATTGCCTACCTCGCGCGGCCCACTGAACCGCAGCGGCGAACTGCACGTCGCGACTGAGGGTCGCCGGTCAGTGACGAGTTGCGAAAGCGGTCATCGACTGTCGAGACTGTTGCCGATGGGTCGCCAGGTCAGGCGAACTGAAGTTCGATCTTGCCAGCGCGGCGACGCACGGGGCCGACGACGATCTTGACATCGTGGCCCAGCTTCGTCACCAGCTCGAGCAGCTTGGCCTCGCTGACGCCACGGAACTGGCCGCGGGTGATGCGGGAGACCTTGGACTGGTCGATACCCAGCAGTTCGGCCGCGTCCTGTTGGGTCAGTCGGCGCGCCTTGATCGCCCTGGCGATTTCGGCCGCGAGCCGGGACTTGCGCTGCATTTCGGCGGCGTCGCCAAAGCCCAGGTCGGCGTAGACGTTGGTGCTGCCTTCTTCGATCGTGATCTCGGTCTTGCGGGTCATCTACATGCTCCTTGTTTCGTTCGCCGGGCCTCGAAGTCCTGCTTCGCGGCCTTGAGTCTGGCGTGGATCAGATCCATGTCTTGCTTCGGCGTCTTGAGGCCACTCTTGGACTTCTTCAGGAAGCAGTGCAGCACGTAGACCCATCCGGCGAACTTGACGGTGTAGGCTGCGCGGTAGGTGTTGCCGCGGTCGTCTTCCACCACCTCCAGAACGCCGGCCGAACCGAAGCCGGTCAAGACTTTGGCGTCATGGATTGATGCCGGTTATGTCGTTGGAAGCGCTCAGCAGGCAACCGGTCGCGGTCAGAAGGCCCGCTGTCTCGGGCCAGTCGGACGCGCTCGATCGCTTGGCGCCGCAGCTCAACCGGCTGCTCACGTTCATCCGGCCAGGTCATGCCAGGCAGCAGACGCCGCAACCGCTGCCGCCTCCGGACAAACAGGTCTTGCGCCCACACCAAAACTGTGTATTCTGTATACAGAATTTGAATCGAACCCACGTGCCCGCCACCCTCGTCAAACTCGACAGCGCCCCCGACCTGGTCGAACGGGTCTACCGCGTGCTGCACGACGCCATCAGTGCCGGTACGCTGGAGCCGCTGGCACGCATCAAGCAAGAAGAAGTGGCGCGCCAGTTGGCCGTGTCGCGCCAGCCGGTGCTGCAGGCACTGCGGCGGCTCAAGGACGACGGGCTGGTGCAGGACGCACCGGGCCGCGGCCTGCAGGTTGCGCCGCTGGATGCCGCCCTGATCGCCAGCGTCTACGAGGTGCGCGGCGCACTCGATGCATTGGCCGCGCGGCTGGCTGCGTTGCAGCAGGGGGCGCTCAACCCCGAACTGCTCGCCCGCGGCCGCAAGGCCACCCGCGGGCGCAATGTGCCTGCAATGATCGAGGCCGATATCGCTTTTCACGCGGCGGTCTATGCCGCGTCTGGCAATCCGCTGATTGAACGCAGCGCACAACTGCACTGGAACCACATCCGCCGCGCCATGGGTGCAGTGCTGCAGAAATCGACCTTGCGCGAGAGCGTCTGGGACGAACATGAAATGATTGCGCAAGCCATCGCCGCTGGCGACGCTGCTGCGGCCGAGCACCTGATGCTGGCGCACGACCGGCGCGCTGCAGAGCACATGACCCAGCAGCTTGCTGCTGCTGCCAACCCACCGCCTCCGCCGAGGCGCGCCACAGGAGATTGATGATGAAGCTGACTGCCGAGCAACGCACGCAATTCGACCGTGAGGGTTACCTGTTCTTTCCGGGCTTGTTCACACCCGAAGAAACCCGGACCATGACCGATGCCGTGCCCGCGCTGTACAGCCGGCGCGAAGCCTTCAACGTGCGCGAGAAAGATTCCGAAGCAGTGCGCACCAATTTTGCGGCGCACCTGTACAGCGAGCCCTTCGCCAAACTGGCGCGCCACCCGCGCATGATCGAGCCGGTGCAGGAGCTGTTCGGCGAGGCGCTGTACATGCACCAGTTCAAGATCAACGGCAAGATGGCCTTCGAGGGCGATGTCTGGCAATGGCACCAGGACTACGGCACCTGGCTCAACGACGACCAGATGCCCACCGAGCGGGCGATGAACGTGGCGATCTTCCTCGACGACGTCACCCCCTTCAACGGCCCGCTGATGTTCATCCCCGGCAGCCACAAGAAGGGCGTGGTCGAGGCCAAGCACGACCTGACAACCACCAGCTACCCGCTGTGGACGGTGGACAACGCGCTGATCGCCCAGTTGGTAGAGCGCAGCGGCGGCAAACAGGGCGGCATCGTCTCGCCCACCGGGCCGGCAGGCTCGATGATCCTGTTTCACTCCTGCCTGGTGCATGCCTCGGGCAGCAACCTGTCGCCGTGGAACCGGGTCAGCGTCTACCTGAGCCTGTGCGCCGTCAGCAACCACATCCGCCGCTTCAAGCGCCCCGAGTTCATCGCTCACCGCGATTTCTCACCGATCACCTGCCTGCCCGACGACTGCCTGCGAAACGACTACCCGGTCGAGTTGCCCTGGCAGAACGGCATGCCGAGCAACGCGCTGGCCACCTCGTCCGAGCCCATAGCTTCGATGCGAGAGGCAGCCTGAGATGAGCCTGTACGCCAAGCTCCAACAACGCGCCGCCGAAGGGCGGCCGGTGCGCATCGGCCTGATCGGCGCCGGCAAGTTCGGCTCGATGTACCTGGCGCAGATTCCGCGCACACCCGGCGTGCATCTGGTCGGCATCGCCGACCTGTCGCCCGACGCCGCGCGCGCCAACCTGGCCCGTGTCGGCTGGGCGGCCGAGCGCACGCAGGCCAGGTCGCTCGATGAGGCCGTGAAGAGCGGCGCGACGCACATCGGCGAGGACTGGCGCCAACTCGTCAGCCACCCGGCCATCGATGTCATCGTCGAGTGCACCGGCCACCCGATCGCTGCGGTTGATCATTGCCTGGAAGCCTTTGCGAACGGCAAGCACGTCGTCAACGTCACCGTCGAGGCCGATGCGTTTTGTGGCCCGCTGCTGGCCCGGCGGGCGGCTGACGCCGGTGTCGTCTACTCGATGGCCTTTGGTGACCAACCGGCGCTGATCTGCGACCTGGTCGACTGGGCACGCACCTGCGGCTTCCCGGTGGTGGCGGCCGGGCGCGGCCACAAATGGCTGCCGCACTTTGCACAGTCCACGCCAGAAACGGTGTGGGGCTACTACGGCTTGACGCCGGAGCAGGCGACACGTGGTGGCCTGAATCCGAAGATGTTCAACAGCTTTCTCGACGGCTCGAAACCCTCGATCGAGTCAACCGCCGTGGCCAACGCCACCGGCCTGGGCGTACCCAGCAACGGCCTGCGCTACCCGCCGGCCAGCGTCGAAGACATTCCGTTCGTGACGCGGCCGATCTCCGAAGGCGGCGTGCTCGAGCGCAAGGGCATGGTCGAGGTAATTTCCTCGCTCGAGGTCGATGGCCGGCCCATCCCCTACGACATCCGCATGGGCGTGTGGGTCACGGTCGAAGCCGAGACCGACTACATCAAGAACTGCTTCGAAGAGTACAACGCCCACACCGACCCGAGCGGGCGCTACTTCACGCTCTACAAGCGCTGGCACCTGATCGGCCTTGAAGTGGGCATGTCGGTGGCCAGCGTGGCGCTGCGCGGCGAGGCCACCGGCGTGGCCACCGGCTGGCATGCCGACGTGGTGGCCACCGCCAAGCGCGACCTCAAACCCGGCGAACTGCTCGACGGCGAAGGCGGTTACACCGTCTGGGGCAAGCTGCTGCCTGCTGCTGCCTCTGTGGCGCTGGGAGGCCTGCCACTCGGGCTGGCCCACGGCGTCAAGGTGGTGCGGCCGGTGAAAATGGGCCAGAGCCTGAGCTGGGCCGACGTGGCGATGGACACCAGCACCCACGCCTGGCGCACCCGCAAGGCGATGGAAGCGCTGTTTGCAGCACCCTCCTTGAAGGCCGCATGAAATGATCAACCTCCACGCTCACTTCGTTCACTGCCCCCCGAGGGGGCTGAGTGCCGCGGCTCCGAGTTGGCCTGCGCCGACTTGGACGGCACGAAGGCCGGCCGGCTCTGACGGCTGGCGCTTAGCGCCCTCGGGGCGGCCCGGCGGGCACTGACATGGACGACCTTCTGATTCAAGGCGCACGGCTTTACGACGGCACTGGCGCCGAGCCGATCCGGGCTGACCTGGCGGTGCGGGGCGGTCGCATTCGCGCCATCGGCCCGTCGCTGCCGGTGCACGCCAAACGCGTCATCGATGCCACAGGCCTGGCGCTGATGCCGGGCATCATCGACAGCCACACGCATTTCGACGCGCAGGTGACCTGGGATCCGTACGTGCGGCCCTCTCCCGCGCTCGGTGTCACCACAGCCGTGATCGGCAACTGCGGCTTCACCATCGCGCCCTGCCGGCCGGCCGACCGTGAGCTGACGATGCGCAACCTGACGCAGGTCGAAGGCATGTCGCTGGATGTGCTGCGACAGGGCATCCGCTGGGACTTCGAGACCTACGCCGAGTACCTGGCGCTGCTGCGCCGCAGCGGCAGCGCGGTGAATCTGGCGGCCTACGTCGGCCACTCGTCGCTGCGCACCTGGGTGATGGGCGCGGCCGCCACGCAGCGCGAGGCCACCGCTGATGAAATTGCCCAGATGGCGGCACTGGTGCGCGAGGCGATGGACGCAGGTGCCGTCGGCCTGGCCAGCTCTACCAGCCCGGCGCACAACGGCGAGGGCGGCTTGCCGATGCCGTCGCGGCTGGCCAGCGATGCCGAGCACCTGGCGCTGATTCAGGCGATGGCGCACGCCGGTGGCGGCGTCTACATGGTCACCAAGGGCGGGCAAATGCCGGTGGCACTGCTTGAAGAAATGTCCGCACGCTCAGGCCGGCCGGTGATGATCGCTGCGCTGCTGCACAACGGCACCAACCCCGATGCCGTGTTCGCCGATCTGGACGCGATCAGCGCCGCCAACACCCGCGGCCGGCAATTGATCGGCCAGGTGTCGTGCTGCCCGCTGACCATGGAGTTCTCGCTCGCCTCGCCCTACCCGGTCGAAGGTCTGAAGAGCTGGCAGCCGGCACTCGGTAGCGAGGGCGCAGCGCTGGCCGCCGTGCTCGCCGACCCGGGCTTTCGCGACGCTGTGCGCGCCGAGCTGGCGGCACCCGCCACCTTCCGGCTGTTCAACGGCGAGTGGGACAAGGTGCATGTCGTCGAGGTCAAGCGGCCGGCGCACCGTGATCTCGAACAGCGCAGCATCGCCGCGCTGGCGCGCGAGCAAGGCAAAGACCCGCTCGACACGCTGCTCGACCTGGCACTCGACGAGGATCTCGACACCCTCTTCACCGCGCAGCTGCTCAACAGCGACGAGGCGGCGGTGGCGCGGCTGCTGAACCATCCGCACAGCCTGATCTCGCTCAGCGACGCTGGCGCGCACCTGACCTTTTTCAACGACGCCGGCTTCGGCCTGCACCTGATGGGCCACTGGGTGCGTGATCGCGGGGTGATGGGCTTGCCCGAGGCAGTGCGGCGGCTGACACAGCAAAGCGCGCAGATCTTCGGCCTGCACGGCCGAGGAGAACTGCGCGAAGGCCATGCGGCCGACCTGCTGTTGTTTGACCCGGCCACCGTGGGGCGCGCACCCCAACGCCGCGTGCATGACCTGCCGGGCGGCGCCGCACGCCTGACTACCGACGCGCTGGGCGTGCACGGCGTGTGGGTCAACGGCGTGCAGGTGGCCGATGCAAACGGGCTGCTCGATGCCGCACCCTTGGCCGGTGAACTCATCACCGAGTTCAACCACTGACAAATGAGTTGCCGATACCGGCCCCAAGAATGAGTGACACCCCCCGCACACCGCATCCTGAGCACCCCAGCGATCCCGATCCGCAGGAATCCGCCGAATGGCGAGACGCTTTCGCTGCTGTGCTGGCCAGCGGCGGGCCGGCGCGAGCGCGCTTCCTGCTCGACCAATTGGCCCAGCTGGCGCGTCAGCCCAGCGTCGGCTGGGAGCCGCCACGCGGCACGCCCTACGTCAACAGCATCCCGGTCGACCAGCAACCGGTGTACCCGGGCGACCTGGCCATCGAAGAGCGGCTGGCGTCGATCATGCGCTGGAACGCGCTGGCGATGGTGGCGCGCGCCAACGAGGCGCATGGCGAGCTCGGTGGCCACATCGCCAGCTACGCCAGCGCGGCCGATCTGTTCGAGGTCGGCTTCAATCACTTCTTCCGCGCGCGCAGCGATGCATCCGGCGGCGACCTGATCTTCTACCAACCGCATTCGGCGCCGGGTGTTTACGCCCGCGCTTTTCTGGAAGGGCGGCTGACCGAAGCCTCGCTGTCGCACTACCGCCAGGAAATCAGCGCCCGGCGCGGCGGCGTGCAAGGCCTGTCGAGTTACCCGCACCCGTGGCTGATGCCCGACTTCTGGCAGTTCCCCACCGGGTCGATGGGCATCGGCCCGATCAGCTCGATCTACCAGGCGCGTTTCATGCGCTACCTGCAGCATCGCAAGCTGCTCGATACGCATGATCGCAAGGTCTGGGGCGTGTTCGGCGACGGCGAGATGGACGAGCCCGAGAGCATGAGTGCGCTGACCCTGGCTGCACGCGAGGGCCTGGACAACCTGGTGTGGGTCGTCAACTGCAACCTGCAGCGGCTGGACGGCCCGGTGCGCGGCAACGGCCGCATCATCGACGAGCTCGAAGCCCTGTTCAGCGGTGCCGGCTGGCGCGTCATCAAGCTGGTGTGGGGCTCGGACTGGGACGGCCTGTTTGCGCGCGACACCGGCGGCGCGCTGCTGCGCGCCTTCGCCGGCACCGTCGACGGCCAGTTCCAGACCTTCGCCGCCAAGGACGGGCGCTACAACCGCGAGCACTTCTTCGGCCAGAACCCCGAGCTCGCGGCGCTCGCGCAAGGCCTCACTGACGAGCAGATCGACCGCCTCAAACGCGGCGGGCACGACCTGGTGAAGATTTTTGCCGCCTACACCGAGGCGCTGCGCACGCCCGACCGGCCCACGGTGGTGCTGGCGCAGACCAAGAAGGGCTACGGCATGGGCGACGCCAGCCAGGGCCGAATGACCACCCACCAACAAAAGAAGCTGGCCGGCGACGAGCTGATCGTCTTCCGCAACCGCTTCCAGCTGCCGCTGAGCGACGAACAGGCGCGCCGGCTCGACTTCTACAAGCCCGCCGACGATGCGCCCGAGATGGGCTACCTGCACCAACGCCGCGCCGCGCTGGGCGGCACCCTCCCGGCGCGGCGCAGCGCTGCACCCACGCTGGCGGTGCCGCCGCTGGACCGCTACGCCGGCTTTGCGCTGCAAGCCGACGGCAAGGTGATGAGCACGACGATGGCCTTTGTTCGCTTGCTCGGCGCGCTGCTCAAAGACCCGGTGCTCGGCCCGCGCGTGGTGCCTATCGTGGCCGACGAGGCGCGCACCTTCGGCATGGCCAACCTGTTCAAGCAGGTCGGCATCTACTCGAGCGTCGGCCAGCGCTACGAGCCCGAGGACATCGGCTCGGTGCTCAGCTACCGCGAGGCGATGGACGGGCAGATTCTCGAAGAAGGCATCAGCGAGGCCGGCGCGCTCAGTTCGTGGGTGGCGGCGGCCACCAGCTATTCGGTGCATGGCACGCCGATGCTGCCGTTCTACATCTACTACTCGATGTTCGGCTTCCAGCGTGTCGGTGACCTGATCTGGGCCGCGGCCGACCAGCGCTCGCGCGGTTTTTTGCTTGGCGCCACAGCCGGCCGCACGACGCTGGGCGGTGAAGGCCTGCAGCACCAGGACGGCCACAGCGTGCTGATGGCCGCAGCGGTGCCGAACTGCCGCGTCTACGACCCGGCCAACGCCTGCGAGGTGGCGGTGATCCTGGACCACGGCATGCACGCGATGCTCGAACGCCAAGAGGACGTTTTCTACTACCTGACGCTGATGAACGAGAACTGCGCGCAGCCGTCATTGCCACCGGGTGTCGAAGCCGAGGTGATCAAGGGGCTGTACCGGGTGCTGCCCGCGCGCGGTGCTGCACAAAATCCGGCACAAAGCCCGGCCCAGGTGCGGCTGGTCGGCTCAGGGGCGATCCTGCGCGAAGTGCTGGCCGCGGCAGCACTGCTGCAAGAAGACTGGGGCATTGACGCCGAGGTCTGGAGCGCCACCAGCTACAGCGAACTCGAGCGTGAAGCCCGCGAGGCTGAGCGCTGGAACCGGTTGCACCCGCAGCAGCCGGCGCGGCCCTGCCACCTGCTGACCTGTCTGGGCGGGACAGCACCGGTCGTCGCCGCCAGCGACTACCTGCGCGCCTGGCCGCTGTCGATCGCTCCGTACCTGCAGGCCCGGATGACGGCGCTCGGCACCGACGGCTTCGGCCGCAGCGACACACGCGTGGCGCTGCGCCGCTTCTTCGAGGTCGACCGTCAGCACATCGCGCTGGCCGCGCTGCACGGGCTGGCGCAGGACGCTGCAGGACAACAGCGCTGCGCCGCGGCAATCGAGCGTTACGGCCTCGACAGCGACCGCCTGCCACCCTGGCGCGACTGATGCGGGGCTTGGTTTTGCACACGACCAAGATCATCAAAAACTCTGGCGCCACGGTGGATTGAGGAGCAGCCCATGCAACCCGGAGCCTTGGACGGACTGAAGGTCGTCGAGATGGGCCAGCTGATTGCCGGCCCCTTTGCCGGCAAGACGCTGGGTGAGTTTGGCGCTGACGTGATCAAGATCGAGGCGCCTGGCGTGGGCGACCCGCTGCGCAATTGGCGGCTGATCAAGGACGGCACCTCGGTGTGGTGGCAGGTGCAAAGCCGCAACAAGCGCTCGATAGCGCTCGACCTGCGCGCCAAGGAAGGGCAGGACATTGCGAAGAAGCTGATCGCGCAGGCCGACGTGCTGATCGAGAACTTTCGCCCCGGCACGATGGAGGGCTGGGGCATGGGTTACGGGGACTTGAGCCTGCTCAACCCGGGCCTGGTGATGCTGCGCATCAGCGGCTACGGGCAGACCGGCCCGTACCGCGACCTGCCCGGCTTCGGCATGATTGGCGAGGCCATGGGCGGCCTGCGCCACCTGACCGGCGAACCGGGCCGCGTACCCGTGCGCTGCGGCATCTCCATAGGCGACACGCTGTCCGCGCTGCACGGCACGATCGGCGTGCTGACCGCGCTGTACCACCGCAAGGTCAACGGCGGCAAGGGGCAGGTGATCGACGTGGCGCTGCACGAGGCGGTTTTCAACGTGATGGAAAGCCTGCTGCCCGAGTACAGCGCCTTCGGCGTGGTGCGGGAGCCGGCCGGCTCGGCGCTGCCGGGCATCGCACCGAGCAACGCCTACCGCTGCAGCGACGGCGGGGTGGTGCTGATCGCCGGCAACGGCGACAGCATCTACAAGCGCTTGATGACCGCCATCGGCCGCGACGATCTGGGCAACGACCCGCAGCTGGCCGACAACGCTGGCCGCGTCAAGCGTGTTGACGCGCTCGATGCGGCCATCGAGTCCTGGACACTGCAACGCACCACCGCCGACGTGCTGGCCGTGCTGGGCGAGGCCAAGGTGCCGGCCGGACGCGCCTACACCGCCCAGGACATCGCCGAAGACCCGCACTACCGGGCCCGCGGGATGGTGCTCAAGCAGACCACGCGCGAGGGCTACGAACTCGACGTGCCGGGCATCGTGCCCAAGCTGATGGGCACGCCGGGCAGCATCCGCTCGTCGGCGCCGAGGCTGGGCGACGACACCGATGCGGTGCTCGGCGAGATCGGCCTGTCTGTTACCGACATTGCCGCGCTGCGCGACCGGAAGGTGGTGGCATGAACAGCGTCCGGGACGGCGCACGCCAGCGCATCTGCATGCAGGAAGTGGGCCCGCACAACTGCCCTGCCCGCATCGGGCGGCGCCTCGGGCAGAAGGCAAGCCCGGCTCAGCGTTGAACCTGGGGCCGGACGGTCTGCCCCCGCACCAATCTGCCAGGCAACGCGCCGGTGGCCTCGCCGTGGCGGTACACCGGCAGACCCGAGACGATGGTGGCATCGAAGCCGGTGGCCCGCTGCAACAGGCGCCGCCCACCGGCCGGCAGGTCTGACGTCATCACCGGCACTGCGCACTGCAGCGCTGCGAGGTCGATCACGTTCAGGTCGGCCTTGTAGCCGGGTGCCACCCGGCCCCGGTCCAGCAAGCCCACGGCACGGGCTGTGTCTGCGGTCTGGCGTTTGACCAGCCAGCCGATGTCGAAGCGGCCTCGATTACGGTCACGGCCCCAGTGGCTCAGCAGGTAGGTGGGGAAGCTGGCGTCGCTGATGATGCTGACATGCGCGCCACCGTCGCCCAGCCCTGGCACGGTGTTGGGATGGGCCAGCATGTCGCGGCAGGCGTCGAGGTGGCCGTCAGCGTAGTTCGCAAACGGCGCAAACAGCATGGCCCGGCCGTTGTCGGCCAGCATCAGCTCCAGGGCTGCCTCGGCCGGGCTCAGGCCCAGGCGCTGGGCGATCGCGGTGACGGCCTTGTCAGGCGGCGGCTCGTAATCGGGTGGATCGCCAAAGCTGTAGATGCGGTCAAACGCAGTAAGCCGAGGCACCAACGGGTCACGGTGCGAGGGCAGGTGTTGTACTTCACCCAGCAAGCGGGCGCGCAGCCCGGGCTGGCGCAACAGCGCCACCCGCTGGTCCAGCGGCAAGGCTGCAATGGCCTGGTAGCTCGGGCAGCCGGAGAACGGGTTGCGGCTGCCCTGCAGGCCCAGCAGCACGCCGATGGGCCGAGGCGCTACCTGCGCGACGATGGGCAGGCCCTGATCATTGGCGGCTGCGGTCAGCGCCAGCAGGCGGCGCCAGTGCTCGGGCGCCGAGTGACGCTGCGCCAGTGAAAACGACAGCGGCCGGCCAGAGGTGGCCACCAGCCGGGTCAGCATCGCAAACTCGGCGTCCAGCGAGGGGGTGTTGAAGTCGGAGATGAACTGCAGCACTCCGCGCCCGGCGTCCTGCAGGCCAAGCGCGATGGCCATCAGCTCGTCCTCGCTGGCGCGCAAGCTGGGTGTGGGTTCGCCCTTGATCGAGCGGTGGTTGACCGAGCGTGAGCTGCTGAAGCCGATGGCGCCGGCGCGCACCGCCTCGGCGCTGAGCTGGCGCATCTGCTGCAGGTCGTCGGCGGTGGCGGCCTCCAGCCGGGCGCCGCGCTCGCCCATCACGTAGACCCGCAGCGCGCCGTGTGGCAGCTGGGCAGCCATGTCGATGTCGTGCGGGCGCAGGTCCAGCGCATCGAGGTAAGCCCCAAAGCTCTCCCACTGCCAGGACAAGCCCTCGTGCAGCGCAGCGCCGGGGATGTCTTCAACCCCCTCCATCAGCTCGATCAGGCGGTTGCGGTGCTGCGGGCGCACGGGCGCAAAACCGACGCCGCAGTTGCCCATCACGGCGGTGGTCACGCCATGCCAGCTGGAGGGTTGCAGCCGGCTGTCCCAGGTGGCCTGGCCGTCGTAGTGGGTGTGCAGGTCGACAAATCCCGGCGTCACCAGCTTGCCTCGGGCATCGATCTCGTCGCGACCGCGGCCGGCCACCGTGCCCACCGCGACGATGCGGCCATCGCTCACCGCCACGTCGGCGCTGCGCAACGGGCCGCCGTCGCCGTCGGCCAGCTCGCCGCCGCGTATCACCAGGTCGTAGAGCATGGGCTGGGCCTTTCAGATGGGTGCGGATCAGGCAACAACGCAGCGCGTCAGGCCGCGACGGGTGGCAACAGCAGTTTTGGCCCGTGGCGCTGGGCGACACGGCCGTGCCGCGACGGCGGGCTGGTGGAGGTCATCGGCGGGGCTCGGCCGGTACCGCCGGACAGCGACGGGCTGGCGCTGGTGAAGATCATCAAATCACTGTAGTCACGCACCAAAGGCGGCGCGCTCGTCGCATCGGACGATATTGGCCGGGCCCGTTCCGCTGTGACCCGCTGTGGCCCGCCGTGGCCCTGCTAGTCGAAACCGACGATTGCGCCGGCACGGCTGGCTTTCTACGATGGCCGCTTGTCGCGCTCTTGAATCGGCTGCCCTGCCATGACCCGCTCCCCGTTCACCACCCTGCCGCCCAGCGACCCGCACAGACCGCCCCGGTCATGAGTGCCAGCACGCTGGCCGCACGCGAAGTGGCCGCCGTCACCGGGGTGGGCGAAACGGCCTACGGCCGTGGCGCTGCGGCGCGCAGCAGCCTGGCGCTGCAGCTCGAAGCGGCGCTGGCCGCCGTGCGCGATGCCGGCCTGCAGCCGAGTGACATTGACGGCATCGTGCCCTCGTCGGTCGGGTCGGCCACGGCCGAGGACGTGATCGAAAACTTCGGCATCCGGGATTTGCGCTTCTCTGCCACCGTGCCGATGGGCGGCGCCAGCGCCGTGGCCGGCTTGCAGCTGGCCAACGCGGTGATCGGCGCCGGCATCTGCCGCCATGTGCTGCTGGTGGTGGGGCGCGATGGCCGCAGCGGCAACATCGGCGCCCGGCTGCGGGCCACGCCGCAGTTCCGCACCGTGGCCGAGTTCGAGACACCGGCAGGGGCGTTTGCGCCGGTCGAGTTGTATGCCCCGATGGCACGCCGCCACATGCTGACCTACGGCACCCGCAGCGAAGACCTGGCCCACATCGCGGTGACGATGCGCCAGCACGCGCTGGGCAACCCCAACGCGGTCATGAGGCGGCCCATCACGGTGGCCGACCACCAGGCCTCAAGGCTGATTGCCGACCCGTTTCGCCTGCTGGACTGCAGCCTGGAGAGCCACGGCGCGGCGGCGGTGGTGGTCAGCGCCAGGGCAGCGGCGGCCGACCTGCGCCAGCCTGCCGTGCACCTGATGGCCTGTGCCGAGGGCCACCCCGACTCACCGTCGGCCATCACCCAGCGGCCCGACCTGCTGCAACTCGGCATTGCCAAGGCGGCGCAGCGGGTGTTTGACCAAGCTGGGCTGACCCGCGCCGACATCGACGTGGCGGCGATCTACGACTGCTTCACCTACATCGTGCTGTGCCAGCTCGAGGATCTGGGCTTTTGCGCCAAGGGCGAAGGGGCCGCGTTTGTGCGCGACGGCCGCATCGCGCTGGGCGGGCAGCTGCCGGTCAACACCCACGGCGGGCTGCTGTCGCAGGCGCACATGGTGGGCATGAACCACATCGTCGAGCTGGTGCGCCAACTGCGCGGCCAGGGCGGCGTCAACCAGGTGCCGGGCGCACGCTTTGGCCTGGTGACCGGCTACGGCGATCTGGGCGACGGCTCGGTGGCCATCTTGCGCAAGGATTGAACATGGCGGACCTGCAATCGCTTGACGCGCAGCCGTACTGGGACGGGCTGCAGGCGGGGCGCCTGCTGATCCAATGCTGCGCTGCCTGTGGCCGCTGGCGCCACTACCCTCGGCCCCTGTGTCCCGCCTGCCAGTCGCCAGACCACGACTGGTTGCCCGTCAGCGCTACCGGCACGGTGCACAGCTGGACGGTGCTGCACCAGAGCGCCTTGCCCGAGCTGGCCGGGCTGCTGCCGTTGACCCTGCTGACCGTGGCCCTGCCCGAGGGGGTGCGCCTGCTGGGCCGGCTGCGCGCCGGAGCCCACACCGACGTGAGGGCAGGCGCTGCGGTGCAGGTCAGCGTGGTGGTGGATGCGGAGGACATGCCGCATCTGCAGTTCGACTGGGTTTGACGGCCAGGGCGTGGGCAGCGTAAGCAGCGTGGGTGACGTGGGCAACGTGAGTGGCGTGGCGGGCGTGAGCGGCGTAGCCGGTGCCAGCACGCCGGCCGTCAGTCCAGCACGATCACATCGGACGCCGGCGGGTTGGCGTACAGCCGCTCGACCAGCACGGCGCGCCGGTCCAGCCCGGCACGCTGGTTGATGTAGCCCTTGTCGGTCAGCTCGTTGCCGTCGATCGACGGCGGCTCGGTCATCAGCAGCGCGCGGGCCACCCGCAGGCTGCTGCTGCCACCGCTGGCCCGGTTGTGTGCCGCCAGGCCGCGTTGCAGGCAGGCCAGCACCTCAGGGTGGGCCACCACCCGCGCATAGTCGGCGTCGGGCTCGTTGATGAGCTGGCGGCAAGCGTGCAGGTTGGGCCAGGCCAGCAGGCCGACAAACGGCCGGTCCTGCCCGGCGACCAGCGCATCCAGCAGCACCGGCGAGGCGGCCGCAATCGCGTTGGTGCGCAGCTCGCCCACATGCACAAAGGTGCCGGTCATCAGCTTGAACTCCTCGGCCACCCGGCCCGCAAAGGCCAGACCCTGCGCCGGGTCGGCCGGATCGACCAAGGTGCCAGCGTCGCCGATGCAATAAAAGCCCTCGGCATCGAACGCGGCCCGGGTCAGTTCGGGTTGGTCGTAGTAGCCTGGCATGACGTTGACGCCGCGCAGCCGCAGCTCGTACCTGCCCGCCGCAGCCGTGGGCACCAGCTTGAGCTCCACTCCCGGGAACGGCAGGCCGATCAAGCCGACGCGCTCGGTGTCCCAGTAGGTGCCGGTCGAGGTGGGCGCGGTTTCGGTCGAGCCCCAGCCGGTGTAGAACACGATGCGCTGGCCGGTGGCCTGCACCGCCAGCGCCTGCATCCGGTCAAACAGGTCATCGGGCAGGCGAGCGCCGCCGTAGGCCAGCAGGTTGAGGTGCTTGAAGAAGCTGAGGCACAGCGCCTCGTCCTTTTCCATTGCGGCGGCCAGCGCGGCATAGCCCGAAGGCACGTTGGCGTAGTAGGTGGGCGAGATCTCGCGCAGGTTGCGCAGCGTCTCGTCGAACAGCCCCGGCGTGGGCCGGCCGTCGTCGATGTAGAGCGTGCCGCCGTCGTTGAGCAAGGCGTTGAACAGCGCGTTGCCGCCCATGGTGTGGTTCCAGGGCATCCAGTCGAGGTAGACCGCCGCCTGGCCAGGCGGCGCGCGCCGCACCTGGCTGGCCATCGCCACGTTGGCACACATCATCTGCTGGGTGTTGATCACGGCCTTGGGCATGCCGGTCGAGCCCGAGGTGAACAGCAGTTTGCCAATGGTCTGCGGCGTGATGCCGGCAATCGACCTTGCCACGTCTGCGGTGGCCACCGTGGCGGCCAGGTCGGCAAAGGCGAGGCTGGCGATGCCCTCGGCCGGCTGGGCCACATGCACCACGGTGACGCCGCTCAAGTCCAGCGCGGCCAGCGCCCGGGCAAAGCTGGGCCCGTCCTGCACCATCACCACGGCAGGCTTGACCAGGCCAAACAGGTACTTGAGCTTGGCATGGTCCTGGCTCATCAGCGAGTAGGCCGGGGATATCGGTGCCACCGGCAGCCGCGCCTGCATCGCGGCCTGGGTCATCAACGCGTGTTCTATCGAGTTGCCCGACAGGATCACCACCGTGCGGCCCGGCGCCAGGCCCAGGTTCAGCAGGCCCTGGGTCAGGGCATCAACCGTGTGCTTGGCCTCGGCGTAGGTCAGCTTGCGCCACTGCCGGTCCGGGCCGCTGCGCTGCGCCAGCCAGGTGCTGTCCGGGCGCTGCTGCGCCCACTTGGCCAACATCGCCGGCAGGTGCGGCGCGTAGGCCTGCAAGGCGAAACGCGACTTGAGCACGATCACGCCGTCGGTCCGGCGCTCGACGGCAATGTCGCGCTCCAGCCAGTCGATCTTGCGCAAGGGCGGCTTGGGGGCCGCTGCAGCGCAGGGGCTTGTGGGCAGGTCGGGCATCAAAGTCCTCATCCAGATCAGTGCGGGCAGATCAGTGTGGTCAAACCAGTGCGGCACGGGCGAGGTTTGGTGCGCGCAGCCGCCCGCCTGCCAGGTGGCAATGGCTCAGCTTAGGCCGGGCACCCCGCCTGCTGCATCGTCCGATCCGACGAAGTTGCAGGCTGCGCTGAGGGTCCCGATTGACGCTGCAACGGGCCTGGCCTACCGTCGTTGGTCAACCGCAGGAGCCGCCCCGCATGGACTTCAACCTTCCGCCCGAGCTGACCCGCTACCTGGCCCGGCTCGACGCCTTCATCGAGGCCAAGATCCTGCCGCTGCAGGCCCAGGACGACAACGAGCGCTTTTTTGACCACCGCCGCGAGTGGGCGCGCACCGACTTTGACAACGGCGGCCTGCCCCGCCCCGAGTGGGAGGCGCTGCTGGAGCAGGCCAAGCAGCTGGCCGACGAAGCCGGTTTTTATCGCTTCTCGCTGCCCACCGAGTTTGGCGGTGACGGCGGCAGCAACCTGTGGATGGCGGTGATCCGCGAGCACCTGGCAGCCAAGGGCCTGGGCTTGTTCAATGATCTGCAGAACGAGCATTCGGTGGTGGGCAACTTCCCGCTGATCGTGATGCTGCGCGACTTTGGCACCCCAGCGCAAAAAGAGAAATTCATCCGCGGCTCGCTGGCCCGCAAGATCCGCATCACCTTTGGCCTGACCGAGCCCGGGCACGGCTCGGACGCTACCCACATGGAGACCCGCGCCGTGCCCGAGCTGCGCAGCGGCCAGCCCGGCTGGCGGCTGGACGGCGAAAAAATGTGGACCACCGGCATGCACACCGCCAGCCACTGCTGCCTGTTTGCCCGCACCAGCGGCGAGGCGGGCGCAGCCAAGGGCATCAGCGCTTTTCTGGTGCCGGCTGACGCGCCGGGCCTGAAGATCGAGGAGTACCTCTGGACCTTCAACATGCCGACCGACCACCCGCGGGTCAGCTTTACCAACGTGTGGGTGCCCGATGACGCGCTGTTTGGCGCGCTGGACCACGGCCTGGCGCTGGCTCAGGCCTTTGTGCACGAGAACCGCATCCGCCAGGCTGCCAGCTCGATGGGCGCGGCGGCGTTTTGCGTGGCCGAGAGCGTCAAGTACGCGCGTCAGCGCAAGCCCTTTGGCGAGGACCTGGCGCGCAACCAGGGCATCCAGTTTCCGCTGGTCGAGTTGGCCACCCAGGTCGAGATGCTGCGCCTGCTGATCCGCAAGACCGCCTGGGAGATGGACCAGATGCCGCATCCCGAGGTCGAAAAGCGCCTGTCGGACAAGGTCTCGATGTGCAACTACTGGGCCAATCGCCTGGTCTGCGAAGCCGCCGACCGGGCGATGCAGGTGCACGGCGGCATCGGCTACAGCCGCCACAAGCCGTTTGAGCACATCTACCGCCACCACCGCCGCTACCGCATCACCGAGGGCTCGGAGGAGATCCAGATGCGCAAGGTGGCCGCCTACCTTTTTGGCTACATGGGCCCGAACAAATTTGCGTGAGGTTCTGGCCCGTCATTCCTCAAGTCCCCCAAGGAGACCCCCATGCGTGATCTGAATCGACGTTGCCTGGTGCTTGCACCGCTGGCTGCGCTGGCCGCCGGGGCACTGCCCACCGCCGCCCGGGCGCAGAAAAAATACGATGTCGGCGCGAGCGATACCGAGATCAAGGTCGGCCAGACCATCGCCTACAGCGGCCCGGCCGCCGCCTACGGCCAGCTCGGCCGGGCCGAGGCGGCCTACTTCAAGGCGCTCAACGAGCGCGGCGGCATCAACGGCCGCAAGGTCAATTTCATCTCGCTGGACGACGGCTTTTCACCGCCCAAGGCGGTGGAGATGACCCGCCGGCTGGTTGAGCAAGACGAGGTGGCGCTGATGTTCGGCATGCTGGGCACTGCGCTCAACACCGCCACCCGGCCCTACCTGAACCAGAAGAAGGTACCGCAGCTGTTCATCGCCGCCGGTTCCGAGACCTTTGCCAGCGCCGACAAGTTTCCGTGGACCATGGGCTGGCAGCCGACCCTGCGCGGCGAGGCCGGGTTTTATGCCCGCAGCATCCTGGCCAGCCATCCGGGCGCCAAGATCGGCGTGCTCTACCAGGACGACGACTTCGGCAAGGAGCTGCTGTCGGGCCTGAAAGAAGGGCTGGGCAGCCAGGGCGCGGTGGTGGTGGCGGCCGAGAGCTTTCAGGCCACCGACCCCACGGTCGATTCGCAACTGGTCACGCTCAAGGGCAGCGGTGCCGACACGCTGATGCTGTTCACCTACGCCAAGCAGGCGGCCCAGGCTATCCGCAAGGTCTGGGACCTGGGCTGGAAGCCCGACACCTACCTGCACCTGGGCTCGGCCTCGGTGGGCGCCACGCTGATCCCGGCGGGCCTGGACCGCTCGGTGGGCATCAAGACCGCCGGTTTCATCAAGGACACCAGCGACCCGCAGTGGGCCAATGACGCCGAGCTCAAGCCGTTTTTCGAGTGGATGAAGAAGTACATGCCCGACGCCAGGCTGGAGGACTCGCTGAACCTGGCCGGCTGGGCCTACGCCCAGACGCTGGAGCAGGTGCTGCGCCAGTGCGGCGACGACCTGACGCGCGAGAACATCCTGCGCCAGGCCACCAACCTGAAGAACTACCGCAACCCCGCGCTGCTGCCGGGCACGCTGATCAACACCAGCCCGGCCGACTACCGGGTGATCAAGACCATGAAGCTGCAACGCTTCAACGGCAAGGTCTGGGACCTGCTCTGAGCCGGCACCCCTTTCAAGCAATCACTTCAAGGATCTCTGATGTACCAACCCTTTGACTTGACCGGCCGAGGCGTGATCGTCACCGGCGGCAACGGTGGCATTGGCTACGGCATGGCGCGCGCACTGCTGGCGGCCGGCGCGTCGGTGGCGGTCTGGGGCTCGAACCCCGACAAGACGGCACGCGCCAAGGCCTCACTGATCGACGCGTGCGGCGACGCCGCGCGGGTGCACGCCTTTGTCTGCGACGTCGGCGACGAGGCGCAGATCGACGCCAGCTTTGCCGCCTCGGTGGCAGCGCTGGGCAGGGTGCACGCCTGCTTTGCCAATGCCGGCGTGGGCGGCAAGGGCACGCTGATGATGGACATGGGCCTGGACGAGTTCCGCCGGGTGCAGCGCATCAACGTCGAGGGCGTGTTTCTGACCTTCCGGGCGGCGGCGCGGCACATGGCCGAGCACGGCCAGGGCGGCTCACTGGTGGCCACCGCCAGCACCGCAGCGCTGGAGGGCGCGGCGCGGGCCAGTCACTACGGCGCGTCCAAGGGCGCGGTGACCTCGTACGTGCGGGCGCTGGCGGTGGAGCTGGCGCGCCACCAGATCCGGGTCAATGCCATCTTGCCGGGCTGGATCGTCACCGACATGACCGAGCGCTCGGTCAACAACCCCAAGTTTGCCGACGCGGTGCTGCCGCGCATCCCGGCGCGGCGCTGGGGCCAGATCGACGACTTCGGCGGCATCGCGGTCTACCTCGCCAGCGACGCGTCCCGCTACACCACCGGCGAGCAGTTCACGATCGACGGCGGCTACACCAAGTTCTGAGCACCGCCGGGCCAGCCGGCACGCAGGCTGGCTGATCCGCTATTCGGCCTTGATGTTGAGCCGCTTGATCAGCTCGCCCCAGCTGCGCTGTTGCGCCAGCGTGCTGGCGCGCAGCTCGGCCGGCGTGCTCGACTTGGCCTCGTTGCCGATCTTGCGCATCGCCTCGCCAAAACTGGCCGACTGGGCGATCTTGCGCACGGCGGCGTCAAGCTGGTCGATCACAGTCTTGGGCGTGCCCACCGGCGCAAACACGCCGTACCAGGTGTCGCCCACCACGCCGGGGTAGCCCAGCTCGCGGAAGGTCGGCACCTCGGGCATCAGCGGCTGGCGCTCAGCACTCAACACCGCCAAAGCCCGGTACTGGCCGGCGCCCACATTGGGCAGTGCGCTGGTCAGGGCCTCGACGTTGGAGTCGATCACGCCGCCGATCATGTCCATCGTTGCCGGCGCGGCGCCCTTGTAGTGCACCTGGGTCAGCTTGACCTCCAGCCCGGTGGCGATCAGCTCGCCCAGCAGGTGCACCATGCTGCCCTGGCCATTGGTGGCGTTGTTGATCTTGCCCGGATTGGCCGCGGCGTAGGCGGCAAACTCCTTGACCGTCCTGGCCGGGAAGTCCTTCTTCACGACAAACGCGAAGGGCACGCTGCAGACCAGCCCGACCGGCTCGAAGTCGTCGAGCTTGTAGAGCAGCTTGTCGTTGAGGTTGGGCAGCACCGTGAAGGTGGTGCCGGCCGCCAGCAGCAAGGTGTAGCCGTCCTTGGGTGCACGCGCGACATAGGCAGCGCCGATGGCGGTGGCCGCGCCGGCCTTGTTCTCGACCACAAAGGTCTGGCCCAACTCCTCACGCAGGCGCTGCGCCAGCAGGCGGCCCACCACGTCGCTGGTGCCACCCGGCGGGTAGGGCACCACCAGCGACACCGGTTTGGCCGGCCAGCTGCCTTGCGCCAGCGCGAGGCCTGGCCATGCGGCCAGGCCAACCAGCCCCGCGCAGCCCAGGGCCAGCGTGGTGATCCAGGTGGGCAATCGGTGGGTCAAGAGCGTCTCCAGGATGGGTGTTGCGACGGCGCTGGGCCACCGGGACGGCGGCGCGAAACCGCGTGGGCCAGTGGCGCTCAACGCGGCTGCATGCGCAGCGCCCCGTCCAGCCGGATGGTCTCGCCGTTGAGCATGGCGTTGTCGAGGATGTGCAGCGCCAGCGCCGCAAACTCGTCGGCCTGCCCCAGCCGCGGCGGGTGCGGCACGGCCGCGCCCAGCGATGCCCGCACGTTGTCGGGCAGCCGCGCCAGCAGCGGCGTCTCGAAGATGCCCGGCGCGATGGTGCAGACCCGGATGCCGCGCTGGGCCAGGTCACGTGCGGCCACCAGCGTCATGCCGACGATGCCGGCCTTGCTGGACGCATACGGGATCTGACCGATCTGGCCCTCGTAGGCGGCGATCGACGCGGTCAGCACGCAGGCGCCCCGGTCGCCGCCCTCGGGCTCGTTGCGCGCCATGCAGGCAGCGGCCAGCCGCAAGGTGTTGAAGGTACCGATCAGGTTGACCCGGATGATGGCCTCGAAGTCCTGCAGCGAGCCGGGTTGGCCGTCGCGGTCGAGCAAGCGCAGCGGCCCGCCGCGCCCGGCGCAATGCACCAGGGCGCGCACTGGGCCGAGCGAGGCAGCCCGCTCAAACACCGCCGTCATCTGTGCGCCGTCGGCCACATCGGCCGCCACAAAGTGCACTCCGGTGCCCAGCTCGGCAGCCAGCTCGGCGCCCTTGGAGCTGGGCAGGTCAGCAATCACCACCGCCATGCCTTTGGCCACCAGGCGCCTGACCGTGGCCAGGCCCAGGCCCGA
>JANYKR010000081.1 GCA_025358155.1 Betaproteobacteria bacterium | reverse complement strand
GCAACCTGAGCTACAACCTGATCATGGTGCAGCGCGGCGGCAAGGTGTTCTACGGCTCGCGGTCCAAACTGGAGTTGACACACCAGTTGCGGCTCAACGGCCCCGCCAGCCAGGCGCTGTTCGATGCGCTGGGCATGCCTGCACCCCAGGCCGCGCCGGCCAAGCTGACGCCCACGCTGCTGCTGGACCGCTACATCGGGTCGGGTGGAGCCGGCACGCTCAACCGCAACAGCCTGGCGCTGCTGGACAACGACCCGGCCGGCCTGGTGGGCGCCTGGGCGTTGGACAGCGCAACCGATCCGCGCGCCCAGGTGTTTGTCTTCTTCGCCGATGGCCAGTACGCGATGGCCGACCCGGTGGGCGACACCGCGCCCAGCCTGTGCGGCGGCCCCGGCATCGAGCTGGGCACCTACAGCTATGACAAGGCGGCGGGTCTGCTGCGATTCTTGAGCATTGCCCGCGACACCAACGGCTGCGCCGGTGGGCACGACACCACCGACAACAGTTTCGGTGCGCCGGGTGTGGTGCTGTCGGCCGACGGCAAGACCGCCAAAGTGAGTTTTACCGACAACAGCGGCGGCGGCACGCTCTACCGCCTGACGAAGTAGCCAGCCGGGTCAGTGCCAGGGCCCGCGTGGCGATGCACGCGCGGGCTCAGTCCCGGCCCAGGTCCATCAGCAGCCGGGTGCTGAGGTAGAGCCGGGGCACGATGCTGTCCAGATCGATGTACTCGTCCCGGGCGTGGTAACCCCAGCCGGGCAGGCCCAGGCTCTCCAGCACCACGGCCTTGCCGGATCGGTTGGCAAAGCCGGCGTCGGTGCCGCCGCCGCTGGCAGGGTGGATGGACAGCGGCTTGCCGCCCAGTTCGGCGTAGATGGCCTGGGCTTTCTTGGCCAGGGCCAGCGTTCGCTCACCGCCGACAAACGGTGGCCGGCCCGCGCCGAGTGCAAACTCCACCGTGGTGTCGGGCACCCGCTTGCTGGCTGCAGCCTGCGCCTGCAAGGCGGCCACCAGCTTCTCGCCGGCGCCGGCAGCAGTCAAGCGCACGTCGCCGCCGGCCACCGCCAACTCGGGTATCTGGTTGCGCACCTTGCCGGCATTCAGCGTGGTCCAGTTGAGCTGGGCGCCGGGAATGCGCTTGGCGATGTCAACCGTCAGGCCGATCTGGTGCGACGCCTCGACCAGCGCATTGCGGCCCTGATCCGGTGCAGCACCCGCATGCGAGGACCGGCCCTTGACGGTCATCACCACCTCGGCCACGCCGGCAGCAGACAACAGCACGCCCGGGTCGGGTGCGGCCGTGGGCTCATAAGACAGCACGTAGTCGTGTGCTTCGGCCAGCCTGGCAATGGTCTCGCCCGAGCCGTCGGAGCCTGACTCCTCGTCGGCGTTGAACAACACCGTAAGCCGGGCGTAGTCGGCCCAGCCGGTCGCCTTGAGGATGGCCAGCGCATGCAGGATCACCGCCACGCCGCCCTTGTCGTCGGCAATGCCGGGGCCATAGAGCTTGTTGCCCTCTTGCTTGATCGGTTGGGTGGACAGGGTGCCGGGCCAGTAAATCGTGTCGAGGTGGGCGATCAGCATCAGCTTGCGGCGGCCACTGCCCGTGGCACGGGCTACCAGCACCTCGCTCTTGCCGGTGGTCGAGGGGCTGCGCTCCACCTGCAGGCCCAGCGCCTTGAGCCGACCCTCGGCATAGTCGGTGATGCGGCCCAGGCCCGGTGCGTCCATCGTTCCCGATTCGATCGCCACCATCGCTTTCAACGATTCGACCACCGCCGGTTGGGCGGCCCGGGCTGCTGCGAGCAGTTTTTCGTCGGCGGCGGCCTGGGCTGCCAGCGGCATGACCAGCAGACCTGCCAGCAGGCGAGCCAGGATCGTCAGGGTCGGGCGGTTGGGCATGGTGGCTCCGTGGGGCGGCAAAGGGTGGGAGAGGGTGCGAGAGGGTGCGAGAGAGCCGCAGTGTCGTGTCGCGCCGCGGCCTTCACCATCGGCAAATTTCCGGTTCAGTGCGACCGGGTGCCCAGCCAGGTACCGGTCAGCACGCCCGCCAGGCCCACACCGTGCCAGACCGTCAAGGGCTCACTCAGCACCAGCACCGCGAACAGCACGCCGAAGATCGGCACCCAGTAGGCGTAGAGCGCAGTGCGGGCCACGCCCAGCGTCACCAGCGCACGGTTCCAGACCAGCGCACCCCAGGCCGTGGCCAGCAGGCCGGAGAACAACAGCATCAGGCCCAGGCTGAGCGTCAGGCGGGACGGGTCGGGTGCGACGGTGCCTGGGTCGAGCAACAGATGCAGCAACAGCATGCCGGTGCCCAGCGTGTACACCACGGCGCTGATCACGGCAGAGTCAAACTGCCGCGCCAGCCGCTGCACCAGCGCACCGCCGGCGACCCAGGTCACCACCGAGCCCAATACCAGCAAGTCGCCAAGGCTGCCGTGGCCCAGGCCTGCGCCGGGCCGGTGCAGCACCACGGCGGCCACGCCGCCAAAGCCGATCACCACGCCGGCCAGGCGCGCCGGGGTCAGCCGGTCGCCCAGCCACAGGGCCGCCACCAATGCCGAGACCAGCGGATTGAGCGAGATGATCAGCGCCGCATTGGCGGCCGCCGTGCGCTGCACGCCCAGCATGAAGACCATCTGGTTGAGGTAAACCATCAGCAGCGCGCAGACCACAAACCCCATGGCCTGGCGCGCACTGGGCCGGGGCAGCGCCAGCCCGCGCCAGCGCAGCACCGCCCACAGCACCAGCGACGCCACCACCATGCGCGCGGCAGCCACCACCAGCGGGTCGAAACGCTCGACCAGCAACTTGACCACCGACAGGTTGCCGCCCCAGAACGCCATCGTCAGCAGCAGCATCAGGCGCAGGCTGTTGTCCGGCGCGGCGGGCCTGGCGCCAAGCGGCGCAGGTGGTACCGCCTCAGCGCTCATGCGGCGCTGCGCCAGGCGTCAGCAAAGCGCCTGGCCTGAACCGCCACCTCGGCCACGCTCATGCCCGGCCTGTACAGCGCCGAGCCGATGCCAAAGCCTGCTGCCCCGGCGCTGCGGTAGGCCGCCATGTTGTCGGGCGTGATGCCGCCCACCGGCAGCATCAGGGTGCCGCCGGGCAGCACTGCCCGCATCGCCTTGAGGCCGGCCGGTGGCAGCAGTTCGGCCGGGAACAGCTTGAGCCCGTGGGCGCCTGCCGCCAGCGCGGCAAAAGCTTCGGTGGGCGTGGCCACGCCGGGCAGGCAGACCATTTGCTGCCGATGGCCCTCGGCCAGTACCCCGGCATCGGTGTTGGGCGAAACGATCAGGCCGGCGCCGGTCGCAGCCACGGCCCGCACCTGATCGGCCAGCAGCACGGTGCCAGCGCCGACCAGGGCTTGCGGAAAGGCCCGCACCAGTGCGGCAATGCTGGCCAGCGGCCGGGGTGAGTTGAGCGGCACCTCGATCAACGACCAACCCGCATCCACCAGCGCCTGGCCGACCGGCACCGCCTCATCGGGGGTGATGCCGCGCAGGATGGCCACCAACGGCAGCCGTTGCAGGGCAGCGGCCAGCCGGCTGGCGGGATCGAGGGCGGGATCGAGGGCGGGAGAGGGCGGTGCAGGCACACCAGAAACGGATGTCATGCGGCCAGTGTGCCTGTGCGTGAGGCCATCAACGCTGCCAGGCCGTGCCAGGTGGCTTGGGTACCCACGGTTTGCACCGGCACCCCCAGCAAGCCCAGCGCACGGTGGTAGCGTGTGCTCAGTGTCGCGCTGCCGATGACCACCACCCCACTGACCCGGGCTCGGGCGGGCAGCGCCTGGGCCCGCAACTCCTCGCCAATCACCAGGCCCGACAGCAGGCTGGCGCCGCTGGCGGCGTCCAGGCGGTCAAACAGCGACAGCGCGCGCACCGCAAACAGGTGGTGCAGCAGGCCGCCTGCAGCCTGGGCTTGCAACACGCCCCGGTCGAAAGCCTCGGGCACCCAGGCCTCTGCAGCCGCCGCCGCCCCGGTCGCCGGCAAGGTGCGGGCCAGGATCGAGTGCTGACGGAACAACGCAAAACACTCGCCCGTCATGTGGGTGGCAAAACCGGTGATGCACCCGCCCTGCACGGTCACCCACTTGCTGTGGGTGCCGGGCAGCACCAGGGTGGCGTCGCTCAGGCCCAGCAGGGCCAGCGCGCCAAAGACCTGGGTCTCCTCGCCGCGCATCACGTCGGGCAGGCCACCCGCCTCGGTGGACAGGCCGGGCACGATGGCCAGCCGGCCCGGTTGCAACCACAGCAGCTGCGCGACCAGGTCCAGCGGCCCGGCCGGGCAGGCGCAATACGGCGCCTCGGCCCAGCCCTGCCGGCTGCCGACCATGCCGGCCATCAGGCAAGGCAGGTCGGGACCGGCCGCCAGCCAGTCGCCGAATTCGGCCTCGAAGGCGGCGCCCCAACCACCGGCCGGCACGCAGAGCAAACCGCGCGGCGAGCTGCGCTCGGCAAGCACCACGCCGCCTTCGGCCAGCAGCGCACCGCGCAGAGCGGTGGTGCCCCAGTCCACCGCCAGCAGCGCCGGCGCGGCCGCCGAGGCCACTTGCGGTGCGCAGTCGGGCCGCCACTCAGCCGCCACGGAGAGTCCGGTTCAATGGTTATCTTTGGGCACAGCCGCGCCGCGCTGGCCAACCAGAAAGTCCAGGTCGCAGCCCTGGTCGGCCTGCAGCACATGGTCGATGTAGAGCTTCCAGTAACCGCTGCCCATCGCGGGTGCCGGCGCCTGCCAGGCGGCCAGGCGGCGCGCCAGCTCG
>JANYKR010000077.1 GCA_025358155.1 Betaproteobacteria bacterium | reverse complement strand
GTCAGTGTCGTCATCGGCCGCGTCGGCGGTGACCGCCAACTCAAACTCGTCGGGCAGTGCTTCCAGGTCGAGGCTGGCGGCCCGGCGGGCGTCCGTGGCGGTGGAGCTTCGCCCGGCGGTGGGGAAGGCCAGCCCGTCGTCTTCATCCTCGTCCAGGTCGTCTTGCGGGGCGCTGATGTCGCCGAAGAACCCGGCTTTGAAGGCCTCGCCGGTCAGCGCGGCAATGCGGTCATCGTTCGCTTCCATCCGCTCCATGAGCGAATCCACCACATCGGGCGGCAGTTGGTCGCTGATGACGAAACCGGGGCGCGGGTTGTAGGTGAACCCGGCTTGTAGGGTGGGGCGCGCGTCGGGCGCCTGGTCGGCGCTGCCATCGTGTCCCGCGCCGTTCTTGCTGGCGTGGTGCTGGATCAGTTCGGCGATGCTGACGCCCTGCGACTCGTAGAAGTCGGTCAGCTTGCGGATGTCGGCCAGCTCGATGGTGAGGCCTCGGCCCTCCCACTGCTTGAGCTTGTAGGCTTGGATTCCCGTCGTCTTGATGACGTCGTTCTGCGATAGGCCCAGCTCGCGGCGGGCTTGCTTTGACAGGTCGGGGGTGAGAATTGCGGGCTTGCTGGTCATCTTGAGGGCTCCTTAATCGCCGGATATACGGCGAATAAGGTGCACTCTATACCGCCGTTGATCCGGCGTAAACGGTGGATTTCAGGCGATTTGTGTGGATCAGGTTCGACGCTTAGCTTCTGCGATGCGCTGTCTGCGCTGCATCTTCTCGATGTACGCAGGCATGAGGGCCACACCGTCGCCCACAGCGGCCTGCCTGCTGTGAAACTGGTTCACTCTCCACAGCGCTGCCAACAGCTCATGTTCAGCGGGGTCTAGTCCTGCCGCTAGGTTCCCAGTCAACAACCAGTCGGCCGATACTCCGAGCGACTCGCACAGCAGCCGAAGTTCTCGCGCACCTGGCAGCGCTTCGCTGGACTCATATCGCAAGAGCGCGGTTGACGATACGCCCCGGCTCTCGTGCACGTCGGTTGCCTTGGTGAGTCGCGACAGCGCATCGACGCTCAGGCCGAAGTGGTTTCGGGCTGTTTGAACGCGGGCGCCCAGCTTGCTCTCAGGGGGCTGCCCTGGTGGGGCGACCAAGGGCTTCGGGATGAAGTCGTCCAATACCTCGGTCTCGCTAGGCTGCGGCGCTGTCTCGTTGTTGTCATTGGTGCCCATCCTGCCCATTCTATGGACGCTCGTCCTTCTACAAACCGCGTTCAATCGGGCCGGCTCTCCTGTGCAACTGGAAGGCAGCTGGTCGCCGATCTGTAGAAGTCAGAAGGGCCAAGTACACGCCCTGCGCCACTTCCTGGCGTCATTGAAAATCCGCGTGTCGGTGGTTCGATTCCGCCCCAGGCCACCAAAATTCAAGAACGGAATCAACGGGTTAGCGGCTTCGGCCTCTAGCCCGTTGTCCTTTCCGGCGGCGGCTTGTGTAGTTCCTGTGTAATCGCGCCAGAAAAACCGGGCTTCCAGGCCTTCAGGATGCCAGTTTGAACCGGGCTTGCAGCTTGTCCATCGCGGCCTGAATGTGCGTGCCGTTCTGGTGGGAGTACCGCTCGACCATCGCCAGCGTTTTGTGTCCGCTGATCCGCTTCACGGTGGGTAGGTCAACACCGGCCTGGACAAGATGGGTGATAGCGGTGTGGCGCAGTGTGTGCCGAAGAATCTGATCAGGGTCCAGCCCGGCGGCGGTGACGACGCGGCGAAACGGCTTGCGCACGTCCACGGCGTGCCCGGCCTTCGCGCCTGGTGACGGGAACAACCACGGGTTGCCGGGTTGCAGCGCGGAGTTGGCAATGGACGGTGAACGAGCAGGTGCGCGCGTCGATCCTTGTCCGCGTCGAGGCCTGGCAAGTCGAGTTGATCTACAGCTACACCCCCCGCGGGGGGCAGCCGAAACCATCCACCAGGCCATCATGCTGGAGACGACACCCTGCACGCTGGGTGGCGGTCGGCAGTGGTTTTGCTGTCCAACCTGTTCCAGGCGGGTGGCGGTGCTCTACGGCAGGGGCCGCCTGTTTGCCTGCCGGCGGTGCAACGGACTTGCCCATACCAGCCAGGGCGAGTCTTGCGACGACCGTGCTGCACGGCGCGCGGATCGAATCAGAAAGCAGCTGGGTTGGCCGGCCGGCATCTTCAACGGGCCGGGCGGCAAGCCCAAGGGCATGCACTGGCGCACCTGCGAGCAGCTCCTGGCACAACACGACAATTTCGTCGGCGTGTCCCTGGCCGGCATGGCCAGGAAGCTGGGGCTACTGCGGGGCCAGTTCGACGACATCGAGGACGCGGCCTCTTCGTCAAAGTGAATCTGTTTCGCAATCGGCACTGACGCCGCCCGGCCAGCGTCATGCCCGCCGCCAGAGCGGCACTGCACCGTTGCCCGTCCATACTCCGCCAACGTCCCGGACGTGCCCTTATCCTCTAGGCCGGACCGTATTGATCCCTGCTTTGGGCCGGCAAGGTGTGCCACCCCGGTCAATGTCATCGCTGCCTGAGCCTCTGTAACTGGTGGAACGATGCACGATTTAAAAAATATGCCGGCATTTACTTGACAAACAATGGTGTTTTCAACAACAACAAAAAGATAAGTAATTTATTCTTCCTCTTTCGAATTATATACATTCCATATTGTTGCTATAATACTGATAATAACATGTTTAACGCTGAAGGTTTACAGCTTTCAAACATTGACTTTTGTTTTTTC
>JANYKR010000076.1 GCA_025358155.1 Betaproteobacteria bacterium | reverse complement strand
CTGCAGGCGCTTCATGCAGTTGAGCAGCCACCCCTCTCGCTCGAGCATGTTGGTGCGGGCCTTCTCGAAGTCGACAAGCACGCTGCGGTCATGGGCCCCCACGGCGGCCACGACACCGGCCGGATCGGCCGTCTGGCCATTTGGCCTGCTGGTGGGAACTGTCGGCAAAAATGCATTGATCATGGACAGTGTCGAATCCAGAACAAGCAATGATGGCTAGCGAACTGCCCAATTCAGATGATCGTCGAGGGGTGGCGAGCACTGCCACCACCTGTCCCAGTCGCTGCACTCGGTGACGATGACCGCAGCGCTCTCCGCTGGTTGTTGAGTCAGCACGCCCGACCCGTGCTCGATGCAGTGCCGCTGCACAGGTTCTCGGCGCTCAAGAGTGCCACCAGGGCATGCTTGCTGCTTATCAAGGTCTTGGCCCGCCGAGAGCCAATGCGCAGTTGCTGGTCAACCATACATCAGCCGGCTGATGCTGGGTGAGGGCCTATCGCCCGGCTGCGTCGGTGGCCCGCTGAGTGGGGTCAGGCCGGATTGTCCAGCGCTGTTTCTGCATCTGCCCAGGCCGATTGATCCAGCGCGGCAAGGCAGGCCAGCACCGCATCCGGGTTGTCAAAGCGCTCAACCGTCCGGCCCCGGGTTTGCGGCAGGGTGGCCAGCGTTGAGGTGTCGGCCGGTTGCTCGGTCAAGAAGCCGATCAGCTCGGCCAGGGTGCTTGCGCCGAGTCGGCTGCTGTCGATCTCGACTGTGTCGCCATGGCGTTGCACCAGACGATCCCGCAAGGCGGCTGACTGGCGCTGTTGCAGGCCGACAAAGCGTGCAAACCGATCAGGCTCGAAATGCAGGCTTGGCGCTTGGCCGATGGCGCCTGACTGCGCCTCGAGCAAATCGGCATACAGCGCCAGCAGGTTGCTGCGCACCAGGGACACGATGCGCAAAGCCGGCTCGGCGATGGCCCAGTCCAGCGCAGCATGGGACTGCGCCGGCGCCAGCGTCAAGCCGCGTACCGGCACGCTGCCAAGATCGCGGCCGGCGGTGTTGTGCGAGCGCGCCAGCATCATGCGGGCGAACCAGGCCGGATCTTGCTGGCGCACCGCGAAGAGTGTCGCCTGTCGATGGCCGGCCAGATCACCTTCTGCCAAGCCGATTGCCTGCGGGGCCAGCAACTCGCCCTCGAAGAAGACGCCACCACTCTGGTTTAGGGCGGCCCGCAGTGCGGCACTGCCGGTATGCGGGTTGGCCAGCAACAGGGCCGAGCGTGCTGGCAGCGGCGCTGGCAGCAAGGCATCGGCGCCGAAGAGGGCGCAGAACGGACTGGCCAGTTCAGGGTCCAGCGCCAGCAAACGGCTGTAGATGCAGCTCACTTCCTGCAGCAGGTGGGGCGTGCCATCGGCCAGTGCCTCTCCCAGGTACAGGTGATGGCCAGCCTGCACTCCACACAGCGCAAAGCGCAGGTGGGGCCCGCCGGCGGCGTCACTGAGCTCAAGGTTGCCATCTTGCAATCTCCAAGACTGCCCGACAGTGCTTGTTGCGCCGGGCAGGCTCTGCGAGATCTGACCATCGGCGCGCAGCCGGAGCAGGCCCAAGGCCACGCCATCCGCAGCGCGCAACAGGTACAAGCGGTGTTCTTGCGGCATGGCCATCAGCGCCGGCTGCGTCTCGGCCAGCGCCAGCAGCAAGGCATGCTGCGGCGTGTCGCTGCGACTGACGGGCAGTGCAATTCGAGCGGCGGCGCTGGCATCCTCCAACTGGCCGCGGCGGCATGCCGCACGCAGCAGCAGGGAGGTCAGGGCTTCGAGGTTGGCCGCGGTCAGGGTCTGGCCGGCCCGGTGGGCGGCGGCGAGCGCGGCAGGCGCTGCGGCGGCAGGCGGGGCGTTCGGTTCGGTACAACCCAAAGCGGGCAGGGCGGGCGTCAAGGCCAGGGCAGCAGCAATCATGGCGGGGGTCTCCGGTCCATCAGGAGCGGCCAGTCTAGGCAGCCGCCACGGCGTCTAAAGCCCGAACAGCGGCCGGATTCGGGCCTGCTTCAAGCCGCGCGGCCATCCGCTGACAACAGCCCCGACGCCCCGTCGGACACGAGGCCGACAACGTGTAGGAATTTGCCTGACAAGCCGCCCAGACAAAGCGGGACTCAAGATGACGAATTGGGCTGATGTTGCGGTCCTGTTTCGATCACTACAGTTCGTTTCACACCAGCCCCCAGATCACCTCTCTCCACCGGACCGCCCGCCATGAACACCGACCAGATCCTTGCCGAAATCCGCGAAGCCAACCTGTCGTACCTGATGTTGGCCCAGACTCTGATCCGCTCTGACCGCGAGCAAGCGTTGTTTCGCCTCGGTATCAGCGAGGACAGCGCGGCCATGATCATCACGCTGACACCGTCGCAGATGATGAAGATTGCCTCGGGCAGCACCTTGCTGTGCCGCATGCGCTGCGACGATGACCTTGTCTGGAGCCTGCTGACCAGCCACGGCAAGGGCGCTGCCAACGAGAGCGTGTCGCGCCTGCATGCCTCGATCCTGATGGCGGGCCGCCATCAAGAAGCCGCTTGATCTGCCAGCTTTGCCTGCCGCGGCCGCGCCCGCGCATCTCGCCACCGGCCTGATCGACACGAACCAAGGACTGAGCACCATGCGAACCAAGAGCATCCTGACCGAAGCCCGCCAAATCGACACGGCGGTGGAGTTGATCCGCCTGGGTGCCCGATTGCAGGTGCTGGAGAGCGAAACCGACCTCAGCTACGAGCGCTTGTTGCGCTTGTACAAGGAGGTAGCGGGCAAGAGCCCCAGCAAGGGCCAGCTGCCGTTCTCGACCGACTGGTTCATGACATGGCAGCCCAACATCCATGCCAGCCTGTTCCTCAACATCCACGAGTACCTCAACAAGGTGGCCGCGCTCGACGAGATCGACAGTGTCATCAAGGCCTACAAGCTCTACATCGAACAGATCAGCGCGCAAGAGCTCGAGCCTCAGCTCTCGATCACCCGGGCCTGGCGGCTGGTCAAGTTTGTCGACAACGGCATGCTCACCATGACGGCCTGCAGCAAATGTGGCGGCCACTTTGTGACCCATCCACACGAGATTGCTCGCCACTACGTCTGCGGCTTGTGCAATCCGCCGGCTCGCGCTGGCAAAGGGCGCAATGCCGGGGCGATTCGCCTGCCGGGTGTGCAGCCGGGTGTGCAGCCGAGTCTGCAGCCAGGTGTGCAGGAATGCCTGGTGGCCTGAAGATTTTGAACTGCGTGCAAGCCTCGGGCTCATCAAGCCCCAAGCGCCGGCCGATACCCTCAACACTGGGGGGCTGAACCGCAACGCTTGACTGCAACGCAATGCGGCGTTGCGCGGACAACGCCACCCCGAAATCTGTTGATTTCTTGCTTGTCTCCTCCTGGCACACTCGGTGTGCTTTCTGGGCGGTCTGCTTCGGGAGACTGCCCATTTTTCTGGGCGAAGTGGCCTTGAGTTCGGCCGGTCCTGGCCGATACCCGTGGGCAATGGCTACCGTTGTTCTGTCACCCGGACGCACGCCTTGAACCTGTCCCCTTTCTCGAACCAATACCTGCGCCTGGGCGACGCGCTGCCGTTTCCGCTGCGCGATTCGGGCGGCCGGTTGTTGCTGGCTGCAGGGATACGGCTGGATGATCCACAGACCCTGGCCGGGTTGCAGGCCGCCGAGCTGTTTGCTGATGAACAGGAGTCCAACGACTGGCGCCGGCGCCTGGGATCGGCGATGGACACGGCCTTGCGTCAGAACGCAACGCTGCAAGAGATCGCCGACATCCGGTCGCCGACCGAGCGCGAGCGCAACAACGGCCCCGCCAAAGGTCTGGGCGAGCAGTGGTGCGATCTGGCTGCGGTGCTCGACATCACGCTGCGTGACCTGGGCGCCGGATCGCCCTGGATGAGCCGGTTGATGGCCGTGCACGCGCGCAGCACCAGGTTGGCCGAGCAGCGGCTCGATGCCTCGCTCTACCACTTGATCTACACCGCCGGCCACGGCACGGAGCGCTACAGCAGCCAGCATGCGCTGCTGTGCCTGCTGATTGCGGTCGAGTCGGCGCGCAAACTGGGCTGGGACGAGGTCTTGATCAACAGCCTGGCGCTGGCGGCGCTGACCATGAACACCTCGATGCGCAGGCTGCAAGACCAACTCGCCGCCAGCGACCTGCCGGTGACAAGCGCCAACCGGGTGGTGATCCATCAGCACGCCGAGCAATCGGCCAGGATGCTGCGCGAGGCCGGTGTGGCCGACCCGGTCTGGATCGAGACCGTGCGCCTGCACCATGACGACAGCCAGAAGACCCGCGGACTGGCCGAGCTCGACCCGGCCCAGCGCGCGGCGCGCTTGCTGCGGCGGGTCGACATCTTCACCGCCAAGCTCAGCTGCCGCGCTACCCGCGGTCCGATGTCGCCGGTGCAGGCCGCCCGTGAGGCCTGCCTCGCGCCAGACGGCACGCCGGACGAGATCGGTGCGGCCTTGCTCAAGGCGGTGGGCCTGTACCCACCGGGCAGTTTTGTTCAATTGTTGAGCGGCGAGATTGGCATTGTGGTGGCGCGCGGTGCCAGGGCCAACCTGCCGGTGGTGGCAGTGCTGATCGGGGCCGACGGCGCACCGCGGGGCAATCTGACCCTGCGCGACTGCAACGACCGGCGCTATGCGGTCAAAGCGGCGGTCAGCGCCGCGTCCGTGCGGCTCACGCCGCCGCACGAAGCCTTGATGTCACGGCGCTAAAGCGCAGCGGCCGGGCCTGCTCCCGTAGCGGACGACGCCTGTGACTTGGCCTGCTTTTTCGGCGATTGCGCGCTGCGGGTCGAGCCCACACTTGGGCCATGAACCCCCGCAATGCCCCAGCGGCGACTGTCCATCCTGTTGCTGCCGTCTCAACCGATAGCCAAGCCGCTGCCGGGCGCAACTTGCCTTGGCCTGCCCCCGCGCTGCTGACCTGGCTCGCGGCCTGGGGTTTGCAGCTCGCAGGGGCCGGGGTCAGCCCTGCCGGCGCGTGCTGGGTGGCAACCGGTTTTGGCCTCGCCGTGGCCCTGGCGTTGCACCGTGCCAGCCGGTCGCGGCGGCTGATCATCGGTCTGGGCTTTCCGGCATCGGTACTGCTCAAGGCCTGGGCGGCCGGGCCGTCGGACGCGCCCGCAGCCCTGATGGTGGCGCTGCCACTGGCGCTGGCGCCTGCCGATGCTGCCACCGGCCTGCCTGCCTGGGCCTGGTTGCTGCCGGCGTTGCTGCTGCTGGGGATCTACCCCTTGCGGGCCTGGCGCGACGCGCCCTTGTTCCCCACCCCCAGCGACGCATTGCGCGGCCTGTCTGGCCTGGTGCCGCTGCCGGTCGGCGCCCGGGTGCTGGACGCCGGCTGCGGCCTGGGGCATGGCCTGGCCGCGCTGCATGCCGAGTACAGCGCGGCCCGCATCGAGGGTGTTGAGTGGAGCTGGCCGCTGCGAGCGGCTTGCGCGCTGCGCTGCCCATGGGCCCGGGTGCGACAAGGTGACATGTGGCAAAGCGACTGGTCGGGGCTGGCCCTGGTCTACCTGTTCCAGCGGCCCGAGAGCATGGCCCGCGCGCTGGCCAAGGCGCAGGCCGAGATGGCGCCCGGCAGCTGGTTGGCCAGCCTGGAGTTCGCTGCGGCCGGTACCGAGCCAACAGCATCGCTGCAGCGCCTGGGGGCCAAGCCGGTGTGGCTGTACCAGGTCCCGCCCGCGGTACGGGCGGGCGCGGCGTCACCGGTGGGCCAGATGGCCTGAAGGTCCGGCAACCGCCGGTCAACGCTCAACCTGCTGCGGTGCTGGCCGATAACCCCCTCAACAAGCCCGCCAGTTCGGTCCGGCAGCCCTAGAAAACGTCTCAGCCCCTCACCATGTTCGTCATCGTCGGTTGGTTACTTGCCATGGTGTGCATCTTCGGGGTGTACATCTTCCACGGCGGCAACATCCAGGTTGTCCTGCATGCACTGCCGTTCGAGATGATCACCATCTTTGGCGCAGCAGCCGGTGCCTTTCTGGCCAACAACCAGATGAAGGTGATCAAGGCATCGCTCAGAGGTCTGGGCCAGTGCTTCAAGGGCAGCAAGTTCAACAAGGCGCGCTACATGGAGTTGTTGGCGCTGATGTTCGACATCCTGCAAAAAGCCCGCAAAGAGGGCTTGATGTCGATCGAGAAAGATGTCGAAGACCCGCACAGCTCGCCGCTGTTCCAGAAGTACCCGATCGTCGGCAACGACCACCACGTCACCGAGTTCATCACCGACTACCTGCGCATGATGGTCTCGGGCAACTTGAACGCCCATGAGATCGAGAGCTTGATGGACAGCGAGATCGAGACCCACCACAACGAAGAGCATGCCGCTGTGGCGGCGATTGCCCGGCTGGCCGGTGGCCTGCCGGCGTTCGGCATCGTCGCGGCGGTGCTGGGCGTGGTCAACACCATGGGTTCGGTGGGCCAGGCGCCGGCCATCCTGGGCGGCATGATCGCCTCGGCGCTGGTCGGCACCTTCCTCGGCATTTTGCTGGCCTATGGGTTCGTCGAGCCGCTGGGTGGCTTGCTGGAGCAAAAGGTCGAGGACGCCGGCAAGGAGCTGCAGTGCATCAAGACCACGCTGCTGGCCAGCATGCAGGGCTACGCACCCCAGGTGGCCATCGAGTTTGGCCGCAAGGTGCTGTTCTCGGGCGACCGGCCGAGCTTCACCGAGCTCGAAGCTCACGTGAAAAAGAAATGATGACCGGAGAACATCTTGGCGGGTGACGCAAAAAAGCTGCAACCGATCATCATCAAGCGCATCAAGAAGGGCGGTCATGCGGTGCATGGCGGCGCCTGGAAGATCGCTTACGCCGACTTCGTGACGGCGATGATGGCGTTTTTCTTGCTGATGTGGCTGCTGGGCAGCACCTCCGAGGGCGACAAGAAAGGCATTGCCGACTACTTCCAGAGCCCGCTCAAGGTGGCCTTGCTCAACGGCGGCTCGGGTTCGGGCGATTCATCGTCGGTGATCAAGGGTGGCGGCCAGGATCTCACCCGGTCGGGTGGCCAGGTCAAGCGCGGAGATGTCGAAGCGCCGCGCAGCACCATCAACTTGCAAGCGCTGCGCCACGAGCAGCGGGTGGCCGAAGCCACCAAGCTGCAAGAGCTGAGCGAGCAGGTTGAATCGGCGCTGAAAAACAGTGCCAAGCTGGCGCAGTACGCGTCGCAGATTAAGCTCGACATGACCCGTGACGGGCTGCGCATCCAGATCGTTGATGAACTGGCCCGGCCGATGTTTGACTCGGGCAGCGCGACGGTCAAACCCTACATGCGCGAGCTGTTGCGCGCCATCGGCAGCGTGCTGCTGGAGGTGCCGAATCGGCTGACCTTGGAGGGCCACACCGACGCCACGCCTTTCCCCGGCGGCGACCGCGGCTACAGCAACTGGGAGCTGTCGGCCGACCGGGCCAACGCGTCTCGGCGCGAGCTGGTGGCCGGCGGCCTGACCGAGGAGCGGGTGCTGCGCGTGCTGGGCCTGGCCAGCAGCCAGCCCTTCAACCGCAATGACCCTGCCGAGCCGCAAAACCGCCGCATCAGCATCATCGTGATGAACCGGGAGGCCGAGGATCGGTTTTACCGGCCAACCGCCGAGTTGGTCGAGCCCCAGCCCAAGCCGGGCGCTGAAGTGGCCGCCGCCCAGGCGTCCATCAAGCCTGAAAAGCCGACGCTGGTATCAAGTCCGCCGCCGGCTGGCCGATAAGCCCACATCAACCGCTGCCGCCTGCGTTTTCTCCCTTCCTGCCCCCAGCCCTGAGGACTGACATGAGCCATCCCTCCGACCTCAAGTTTCTGGTCGTCGACGACTTCTCCACCATGCGCCGTATCGTGCGTGGCCTGCTCAAGGAAATGGGCTGCAACAACGTGGAGGAGGCCGAGGACGGCGCCGTCGCGTTGCAGATGCTCAAGGCCAACCGCTATGACTTCGTGGTGAGCGACATCAACATGCCCAACATGAACGGCTTTGACTTGCTCAAGGCCCTCAAGGCCGAGGACAGTCTCAAGCACATCCCTGTGCTGATGGTCACTGCCGAGGCCCGCAAGGAAGACATCCTGCTGGCCGCGCAGAGTGGTGCGGCAGGCTACGTGGTCAAACCCTTCACCAAGGCCACCCTCGAAGAGAAGGTGACCAAGATCATGCAGAAGCTGGCCGCGGCCACTGCCTGACCGCACCCGGGAGCCCAGCATGAAGATGGAAGACATTGCCGCCCTGATGCCGAACCAGGCCGTAGCCACCTCACCCGAGGTATTCCAGCAGATCGGCACCATTACCCGCTTGTTGCATGACACGATGCAGCAGCTCGGCGTGATGCCCAAGTTGCAGATCGCCACCGACGGCCTGCCCGATGCCCGCAGCCGGCTCAGCTACATCGCCACCAAGACGGCTGAGGCGGCAGACAAGGTGCTCAACTCGGTTGACCAGGCCAAGGCCGAGCACAACGCCATTGCCGAGGACACCCGCCGCCTGGCCGCCGCGCTGCTGGCCGACCCGGTCAAGGCTGTGGCCTCGGGCGCGGTGTTCAACTTTGTCAACGATGTCGAGTCGCGCACCAAGGCGATAGATGCCCACCTGACCGACATCATGATGGCGCAGGATTTTCACGACCTGACCGGCCAGGTGGTGGCCAAGGTGGTGGCGCTGGCCAATGACCTGGAGGACAGCTTGGTCAAGCTGCTGGTTCAGGTGGTGCCTGCCGAACAGCGCGAGAAGGTGGACTTGAGTGTGCTGCACGGCCCCGTGGTCAACCCCGAGGGCCGCACCGATGTGGTGGCCAACCAGGGTGAAGTGGATGACCTGCTGGCCAGCCTCGGGTTTTGAGGCATCGGCCCGGGCCTGATCTCATTGCAAGCAGCGGCCACCGGCCGCTTTTTGCATTTCTGAAGCCCGCACGGTGGCCGATTTGCCCCGGATAGCCCGGCCTTTTACGCCGCTTGCGGGGGCCGCTCCACTCCTACCATGGCCTGCCCACTTTGCCGTGTTCGAGGAACCCGATGTCTGAAACCCTGCTCAGTCCCGCCGCTGTCCTGACCCTGGCCGAACTGGTGACCGAGGCCCAGCGCTTGCAGCAGGCCGGCCATGCCGATGCAGCCGTGGCGCTGTACCAGGGCTGGATTGATGACGGGCCGGCTGGCATGCGGCATGTGGCCTGCTTCAACCTGGGCACCTTGCTGGGCGGGCTCAACCGCGCCGCCGATGCCGAGTCGGCTTACCGCCAGGCCGTGGGCCTGCAGCCCAATTTTCCGCATGCCCGGCTCAACCTGGGGCATTTGCTGGAGCGGGCCGGCAAGCCCGAAGAGGCGCTGGCGCAGTGGCGCGCGGTGCTGGGCAGTGGTGCCGCCGCCGACCTGTGTGTGCACGCCTGGAACAACCTCGGCCGGCTGCTGGAGTCACTGCGCCGCTACGTCGAGGCCGAGGCCGCGCTGCGCGAGAGCCTGCAACTCGACCCACGGCAGGGCAATGTGATCCAGCACTATGTGCACCTGCGCCAGAAGCAGTGCGCCTGGCCGGTGTACCAGGCCGTGGGCGAGGTCACGTCCAACATGCTGCTCACCGGCACCTCGCTGCTGGCCATGATGAGCGCCAGCGACGACCCGGCGCTGCAGTTGATCTCGGCCACCCGATTTGCCAACGAGCGGGTGCCCAAGCTGGCGCCGGTGGCCCTGCACCGCAGCATGCCGCCGCGCAGCGGGCGCATCAAGATTGGTTACCTCTCGGGCGATCTGCACATGCATGCGGTCGGCCTGCTGACCCCGGAGCTGTTCGAACTGCATGACCGCAGCAAGTTCGAGGTGTTTGGCTTCTGCTGGACGCCTGAGAGCGAGCAGCCCCAACGACAGCGCATCGTGGCCGCGATGGACCACCTGGTGCGCTTGTCTGGCGTTGACGACGCCACCGCCGCCCGCCTGATAGCCGAGGCCGGCATCGACGTGCTGGTCGATCTGCAAGGCCTGACCAGCGGCGCCCGGCCCGCCATCCTGGGCTACCGTGCCGCGCCGGTGCAGGTCAGCTACCTCGGCCTGCCAGGCACCTCGGCGCTGCCGGGCGTGGACTGGATCCTGGCCGACGCCTACGTGATGCCGCCCGAGCTCGAGCCCTACTGCACCGAAAAGCCGATCCGCCTGCCGCACTGCTACCAGGTCAGTGATCGCCAGCGCGAGGTCGCGCCGCGCCCGGCGCGCAGCAGCTACGGCCTGCCCGACGACCGCTTTGTCTACTGCTCGTTCAACAACAACTTCAAGTTCACGCCCGAGGTGTTTGGCGCCTGGATGCGCATCCTGGGCCAGGTGCCGGACAGCGTGCTCTGGTTGCTGGCCGACAACGACACCGCCCGCGAGAACATGCTGCGCTGCGCCGACGAGCACGGTGTGCCCAGACAGCGGCTGCTGTTTGCGCCCCGGGTGGCGCCGCCCGAGTACCTGGCGCGATTCCAGTGCGCCGACCTGGTGCTCGACACCTTTCCCTACAACGCCGGCACCACCGCGAGCGACGCGCTGTGGATGGGCACACCTATCGTCACGCTGTCGGGCCGCAGCTACATCTCGCGCATGGCCGGCAGCCTGTTGAACGCGGTGGGCCTGCCTGAACTGGCCACCACCAGCCTGGCCGAGTACGAACGCCTGGCCGTGCTGCTGGGCCGTCAACCGGCCCGGGTGGCCAGCTACAAGCGCTACCTGGCCGAGCAGGGCCGCAGCTCGCCGCTGTTTGATCTGCCAGGCATCGTGCACAGCATCGAGGCCGAGTTCGAGCGGCTGGCGCTGCAACACCGCGGCTGATGGCCGGACGCTCTGCCGCCTGATCCGTGTCCGCCCGCGACGACCCCTTCCTGCATCCGGCCCCGGCCCTCGCCGAGCCGGAGGCTGCTGGCCTGAGCGACGACGCCCTGGCGCAAGCGCTCGTGTGGTTGACGCGCTACCACGGGCAAGAGCGCTCGGTGGCCTCGCTGTTCGAGGGCCAGCAGGTCAATGGTCTGGTCGGTCCCGACCAGGCGCTGCGGGCGCTGCGCGAGGCCGGCTTCAAGGCCGGCCTGGTCCAGCGCGCCATTGCCGACATGCCCGACCTGCTGATGCCGGTGGTGCTGCTGCTCAAGAATGGCGACGCCTGCGTGCTGCTGGCGCGCCGTCAGCAGCCTGCGGGCCCGGTGATCTGTACCGTGTTGCTGCCCGGTGCCGTGCCACAGGAGGTGGCAGCCACCGAGACCGAGCTCAGCGTCGAATACACCGGCATGGCGCTGGTGGCCACGCCGCAGCCCCAGGCCGCTGCGCCATCGGCCAACGCCAGCGCCGAGCAGGCCGCAGCCCTGCGCGACCCCGCCTCCCACTGGTTGTGGGGCACGATGCGGCGCTTCACGCCGTACTACCGCTCGGCCCTGCTGGCCGCGCTGCTGAGCAACACCTTGATGATGGTGACCGGCACCATCACCTCGGTGATCTACGACAAGGTGATCCCGCACCAGGCTTTTGTCACCTTGTGGGCGCTGGCCATTGCCGGCGGCCTGGCGCTGGTGTTCGACCTGGCCGCGCGCCAACTGCGCGCCCACTTGATCGAGCTGGCCGGCAAGAAGGTAGACCTGCTGGTCGGCACCACGCTGTTCCGCCAGAGCCTGGGGGTGCGCATGGAGCACCGGCCCGAGTCGGCTGGGGCCTATGCCCACCAGGTTGGCCAGATCGAGCAGGTGCGTGAGTTTTTCGGTTCGGCAACCCTGTCTGCCGTCAGTGACCTGCCGTTTGTCTTCATCTACATCGCAATGACCTTTGTGATCGGCGGGCCGCTGGGCTGGGTCACGGTGGCAGCGGTGCCCCTGATCCTGGGAGCCTCGTGGCTGGTGCAGGGCTCGCTGCGGCGCTCGATGTCCGCCAACATGGTGCAGCAGGCCGACCTGCACGGCCTGTTGGTGGAGTCGGTCGAGGGTATCGAGGACGTCAAGGCCACCGGCTCGCAGGGGCGCTTTTTGCACCACTACGAGCAGACGACTGCGGCGTCGGTGCACAGCCAGCTGGCGTCGAGGCGCATCAGCAGCCTGACGATGAACCTGTCGATGATGGCGCAGCAGGCGGTGACGATGGTGATGCTGGTGTGGGGGGTCTACCTGATCGACGCCAAGGTCATCACCGGAGGCGCGTTGATGGGCGGCGTGATGTTTGCGATGCGGGCGATCGCGCCACTCAACTCGGTGGTGATGCTGGCCACGCGCTTCCAGGGTGCGCGGGCGGCAATGCGGGCGCTGGACCGGGTGATGGCGCAGCCGACAGAGCGCGAAGTCGGCCGCAGCTACATCCCGCTGCGCAGCATGACCGGTGCGATCAGCCTGCAAGATGCCGGCTTTGCCTACCCGGCGCCCGCCGGCCAGCAGGCGCCGCAAGTGCTCAAGGGCGTGAACCTGCGCTTTCAGGCGGGTGAGCGGGTCGCAATTCTCGGCCGCATCGGCAGCGGCAAATCCACCATCCTGCGCTTGATCGCCGGCCTCTATCGCCCCACCGATGGCACGGTAGAGGTAGAAGGCATCGACCTGCGCCAGCTCGACCCGGGTGATTTCAGAATGCGGGTGGGTTATGTGCCGCAAGACTCACGCTTGTTCAATGGCTCGCTGCGCGACAACGTGCTGCTCGGCCGCGCCAGTGCCGACGCCGCACGCTTGGCCGAGGTGGCCAGGCTCACCGGCCTCGCCCGACTGGTCGAAGGCCACCCGCTGGGCTGGGACTTGCCAGTTGGCGAGTCGGGCGGCTTGCTGTCGGGTGGCCAGCGCCAACTGGTGGCGCTGGCCCGCAGCCTGATCACCGCGCCCAAACTGCTGCTGATGGACGAGCCCACCAGCTCGATGGACGCCCAAAGCGAGATGGCCTTCTTGCGCCAGCTCAAGGAGGCCGCCAGCGACTGCACGCTGATCATGGTCACGCACCGTCCGGCCGTGCTCGAGCTGGTGCAGCGCATCATCGTGATCGATGCTGGCAAGGTGGTGATGGACGGCCCGAAGGCGCAGGTGCTGGCAGTGCTGTCGGGCGCCATGCCGGCCGCCCAGGCCGCGCCGCCGACGGCTGCCGGTGAGGCCACGCTGCCTGCCAACGTGCACCGCCACCCCAGCACCCAGCCGTCCGACAGCCGCGCGGCGGTCTGAGCACAGCCGCCGCCATGTCCAGACCCGGCCTGAACCCTGCGGGGCCCGCACTGCAGCGCGGCGACGCGCAATTCCTGAGCCCGTCCCAGGCCGCCTATGAGCTCGAGCCGGCCCGTGGTGCGGTCTGGTCGATCTACCTGATGCTGGCTGCGCTGGCGGTGGGCCTGCTGTGGGCCGCCTTTGCCCAGGTCGACATGATCACCCGCAGCGACGCCCGGGTGATCCCCGAAGGCCGCGAGCAGGTGATCGCCAGCCTGGAGGGCGGCATCCTGCGCGAGCTGAAGGTGCGCGAGGGCGAGGCGGTGGTGGCCGGCCAGCCGCTGGCGCTGATGGACCCGACCCGGGTCGAGGCCCAGCAGGGAGAGAGCCGGGCTAAACGCCTGTCGCTGCTGGCCACGGTGGCGCGTTTGCAGGCCGAGGCCACCGGCCGGCCGTTGAAGTTCACGTCCGAGCTGGCGGCCGTGCCACTGGTGGTGCAGGGCGAGACCGACTCGTACAGCGCCCGCCAGCGTGCGCTCAACGACGCGGTGGGCATCAACTCGCGCAACCAGCGGCTGCTGGAGCGTGAGCTGGGCATGGCCGAGTCGATGTCGGCCAAGGGCTTGATGAGCGATGTCGAGGTGATGCGGCTGCGGCGCCAGGTCAACGACATGAACATGCAGACCCAGGAGCGCATCAACCGTTTCCGGCAGGATGCCAGCGCCGAGCTGGTGCGGGTGCAGACCGAGCTGACGATGATGGGCGAGCAGCAGGTGGTGCGCGACGACATGATCAAGCGCACCGTGCTGACCTCGCCGGTGCGCGGCATGGTCAAGAACATCCGCATGAACACCCTGGGCGGCGTGGTGGCCGGAGGTGCGCCGGTGATGGAGATCGTGCCGCTGGGCGACCTGGTGTTGGTGGAGCTGCGCATCAAGCCGGCCGACATCGGCTTCATCAAGCTGCAGCAGAGCGTTCAGATCAAGCTGACCGCCTACGACTATGCGGTCTACGGCAGCCTGCGCGGCCAGGTCATGACCATGAGCCCCGACGCGCTGGGCGACAGCGAGCGCAACGCCGGCGCCGATGGCACCTGGTACCGCGCGCTGGTGCGGGCCGACCCCAACACCTTGAAGGCCGGTGGCAAGCCACTGACCGTGCTGCCCGGCATGGTCGGCACGGCCGAGATCAGCACCGGCCGGCGCTCGGTGCTGAGCTTCCTGGTGCGGCCGATGATGAAAGCGCAAGAGGCGTTCACCGAGCGCTGAGCCCGCGCAGGGCGCGGTTCGTGGCTGGGAATTGGCCTGCAAAACGGGCTGCAGTTTGACGATTGCCCGCACCGCAGCAGGCGTCTACTGATCGCAGAGCCCGCGCTTGGCGCGTCGGCAATGCCTCTGCAGTTCAGTGCACCTGTGTCCGCCCCCCCATGAAGCCGATCGCTTTCGCCACGACCCCAGCAGGCCCGACCCCAGGCCGGGCCGGCCAAGCCCCGCAGGTCTGGATGCTTCTGGCCCTGCTGACCGGCTTTCACGGAAGCGGCTGGGCCACCTGCATCGACGAGGTCAAGCCCGAGCCTGCTCCTGCCGCTGCCGCTGCCGCTGTGCCGCTGGCCGCCAGCAACCCCCGCAGCCAGCTGCAGGCGCTGGTGCAGGCTGCGCTGCAGCGCAGCAACGGCATTGGCGCGGCCCGCTTGCTGGCCGAGGCGGCCGATCAGGATGTCAACGAGGCGCGTGCCAGCACCAAGCCGGTAGCCTCGCTCAACGTGGCGGTCAGCCCCGAGCTCAACACCGGCAACACCGGGGCACCGCACAGCAGCTTGCAGGCCCGCGGTGGCATCACGGTCAGCCAGACGATCTACGACGGTGGCCGCAGCGACCGGATCGTTGACTGGCGCCGCTACCAGGCCGAGGCGGCCCGTCTTGGCACGCTGTCCACCCAGGAGCAGATCACCCTGTCCACCACCTCGATGGCCTTCGAGCGCAGCCGCTTCCGCATGCAGGCCGTCATCTGGGGTCAGCATGTGCGCAAGATGGGCTGCCTGGTCGAGGCGCTGACCAGCATTGTCTCGGCCGACAAGGGTCGCACCAGCGAGCTGGTGCAGGCCCGCAAGCAGTTGCAGCTGGCCGAGTTGCAGCAGGTTCAGTCAATGTCGCAGGCGCGCCAGGTCGAGGCCAAGCTGCGGCGTACCGCCGGCGATGGCCTGCCCGGCACCGAGGGCATGGGCAGCCTGCTGTTGACCGTGCCCGAGTTGCCTGAAGTGCTGATGGCGGCCGAGCGCTCCAGCGACATCAGCCAGCTCGATGCCAACACCAAATCGCTGCGTGAAATGGTGCGGGTGGTGGAGGCCGCCAACAAACCGCAGCTGAGCTGGAATGTCGGCAGCAGTGCCATGCTGGCCGCAGCCGCTGGCACGTCGCGCACGGCGGGCCTGAACGCGGGCATTGCGGTCACCATCCCCTTGCTGAACCCGTCGCTCGAGTTTTCAACCCAGGCGGCACGCAAGCGGGCCGATGCCGCCGCGCTGCAGCGTGCCGAGGTGCTGGAGCAGCGCCGCCAGCGCATCGTCGAGACCCATGAGCAGGCAACCGCCGCCTTCGACCGCGTCAAGCGCGTGGGCCAGGTGCTGCGCGACAGCGAACTGCTGCGCAACTACACGCTGCAGCAGTGGCAGCAACTGGGTCGGCGCTCGCTGTTTGATGTGATCGCCGCCGAGAGCGACCACTACAACCTGAGGGTTCAATATGTCAATGCGCTGCACGACGGCCAGCAGATGAACGCCACCTTGCTGTCGCTGGGTGTCGGCTTGTCGCCCTGGCTGAACTGACGCTGTCGATACCGTCTCAACTGGCGCCTGAAGCCGGGGCATTTTTCCAAATTGCAGGGCGCGGCCCGGTGGTCTACTGGCCGCCACACCCAGCGTCGATATGCAGCGACTGCAGCGACTGCAGCGGCCTCAGACATGCAGGGACGGCAGCAGCCGACCCACGGCCCGCCGCAGCTGGCGCTGATTCGAGACACAGGACCCGACCCATGAACGAATGCACCCTGCGAGGCGAGTTTGTCGATTTGCTGCCCTTGACCCCGGCCCATGCCGAGTTGACTTTCGGCTGGCGCCACAGCCAGCGTGCGGTCAATCTCAATCTGGGCGCGCAAACGGTGGCCGGACAGGCCCGCTGGATCGCCGGGCGGCCGGCCGACGAGCACAACTTCGTCATCACGCTCAAGGGTGGCCAGCCGGTGGGCACCTTGTCGCTGTGTGCGATCAATGCCCATCACCGGCATGCCGAGTCTGGCCGCTTCCTGATTGGCGAGGCGGTGGCAGCGCGCGGCGTTCCGGCCGCCGCCGAGGCCATGAAACTGCTCTACCAGCATGCCTTTGACGGCTTGGGGCTGGTGCGGGTGCACGGCAGCATCGCCTCAGACAACACGCTGATGATCAAGTGGCAAAAGTTCATGGGCATGAAGGAAGAAGGCCGTCTGCGCCGCCACTACTTCATCAACGGTCATTTCCAGGATGCCATGCTGTTCGGCATCCTCGAAGACGAGTTTCGAAGCACCGCGCTGCCGCGCATGAACGCCATGATCGCTGCGGCCCGTGCCAGCAGCTTGCTGGCCCACTGACCCCCCCAGGAGACCCCATGAGCAACCCGAAAACCGCCGTACTCGAATCGATCTACCAGGCCCTGCAGGCCTTGAACGCAGAGCGTGGCGCCCAGGAGCAGATCGTCATCGGCCCCGAGACCTGCCTGTTCGGCGAGCAATCCGAACTGGACTCGCTGGCGCTGGTGTCGGTGATCGTCGACCTGGAAACGGCGGTGTCCGACAAGTTCGGCCGGCTGATCAGTCTGACCGACGACAAGGCCATGAGCCGGGAGCCGGTGCCGTTCACCGATGTCACCGCGCTGCAAGGCTACATCCTCGAACTGGTGGCGTGATGGGCTATGCGGACAAGATCGTGTTGGTCACCGGCGCCCGGCGTGGCGTGGGGCAGTTGTTGACCGGGCATTTCTTGTCCCAGGGCGCCCAGGTGATCGGCTTCAACCGGCATCAAGACGAGTGCCCGCCTGTAGCCGGCTACACGCCACTGGTGGTGGATGTCTGCGACGAGGGTTCGGTGGCGCGCGGCTTTGAGCAGGTGCGCAAGCGCTTCGGCCGGGTGGACATCGCCATCAACAACGCCGCTGTGCTGAGCTCGCAGTACGCCATGATCCTGCCGGCCAACGCGGCCCGCAGCATGCTCGACACCAACGTGCTGGGCACGTTTTTGGTCTCGCGTGAATCGGCCAAGCTGATGCGCAAGGCCAAGTGGGGCCGCATCATCAACATCAGCTCGATGGCGGCGGGCCTGCAGCCGATGGGCGACTCGGTCTATGCCGCCAGCAAGGCGGCGGTCAGCACGCTGGCCAATGTGATGGCCAAAGAATTTGCCGCGCTCAACATCACCTGCAACACGCTGGCCATCACGGCGATTGCCACCGACATGCTGAGCCAGCTGCCCAAGGACAAGATTGACCAGATCATCGCCGGCCTGCCACTGCCGCGCTACGCCACGGCGGACGACATCTTCAACGTGGTTGACTTTTTTGCGGCCGAGCGCAGCAGCTACATCACCGCGCAGACGGTCTTCCTGGGTGGGGTGAGCTGAGATGGCCGACCTGGCCGTGGTGAAGCTGGGCGCAGTGCAGGTCGCCGCAGTAAAGCCGGCCGCCGTTCAATTGACCGATTTGCTCTGGCGGGTGTGCAACCACCCGATGCGCTCGAACACCTACGTGCTGGCCGCGCCGGGCTCGGCGGGGCAGGGCAGTGCCTGTGCCGTGATCGACCCCGGGCTCGACCAGGCCGCGCTCGAGCAGCTGCTTCAAAACAGTGGCTGGCATCCGGCGGCGGTGCTGTGCACCCACGGGCATTTTGACCATGTCGGCGGGGCGGCCTGGCTGCAGCAGCGCTACCGGGTACCGGTGTACCTGGACGCCGCCGACCTGAAGCTGGCAAAGATGAGCAACTTCCTGATGGCGGCATTCAAGCTGAAGTTGCGCATCAGCCTGCCCGAGTTCAGTCCGATCAGCGGTGAGGCTGCAGTGACCTTGGCCGGCGGCCGGCGGTTTTGCTGGCACGCGCTGCCCGGCCACACGCCGGGCAGCCGTGCCATTGCGGTTGATGACCTGCTGTTCTCGGGTGACTCGCTGTATGCACGGCGCACCGCGCTGTCGCAGTTGCCCGGCGAGGATTCAGCCCAGCTTCGGGCCTCGTTGACGCGGCTGTTTGGCTGGGTGCAAGACCCGGTGCGGGTGATGCCCGGTCATGGCGACAGCGCCACCGTGGCCCAGATCCGCGCCCACAACCACGAGCTGCGTGCCTTCATGGCCGCCGGGTCCGCGCCATGTCCGGCCCGCTGAGCGCCACCGGCGCAGCGCGCCACTTTCCGGGCAGCCTGGTCGACATCGCCTACGCGCTGCCCGAGCAGGTGCTGACCAATGCCCAGTTGGCGGCCGAGTTCCCAGGCTGGAACGTGGCGCAGACCGAGAAGCGCACCGGCGTCTACGAGCGCCGGATCGCCCGACCCGACGAGACCGCCTACGACCTGGCCTTGCAGGCCACCCGGCAGTTGCTGGACCGGCATCCGGGCCTGGCCGGCAAGCTGGATGCCATCGTCTTTTGCACCCAGTCGCCCGACCTGGTGATGCCCTCCAACGCCTTCTTGCTGCAGCGCGACCTCAAGCTCGGCACGGGGGTGCTCGCGTTTGACTACAACCTGGCATGTTCCGGCTTTGTCTACGGGCTGCTGATGGCGTCGAGCTTCATCGCCACCGGTGTGGCCCGCAATGTGCTGGTGGTCACGGCCGATACCTACTCCAAGCACATCGCGCCAGCTGACCGGGCCACCCGCATGCTGTTTGGTGATGGCGCCGCCGCCACCTGGGTCGGCGCAGCTGGCCAATCGGCCGAGCCGCCCTTGATCGCTGAGTTCACTGACTTTCTGTGCGCCAGCGACGGCAGCGGCTGGAACCGCTTTTACGTCAAGTCCGGCGCATGCCGACAGCCGCCTTCGCAAGCCGGCGCGCCGGACTACAACGACAAGATCCAGATGGACGGCCTGCAGGTGCTCAATTTTGTGGGCGACCGGGTGGTCGGGCAGGTCAACAGCCTGCTGCAGCTGCATGGGCTCATGCCGCCGCAGGTCGACCAATTCTTTCTGCATCAGGCCAGCCGGCTGGCGCTGGACGCGATGAGCCGCAAGCTCGGCCTGGTGCCGGGCCAAGTGTGCTCAAACCTGGCTCGCATCGGCAACACCGTGTCCGCATCGCTGCCGATCCTCATCAAGGACCACTTCAGCCAGGCCGCTGTGGCGCCGGGCAGCCGCTTGCTGCTGTGCGGCTATGGCCTGGGCTACTCGTGGGGCAGCCTGCTGGCGCGGCGCTGATCCCGTACCGCCACCCGTACCGCCATCCGTACCGTGACCCGTACCGCCACCCACCCCGAACCCAGAGAACCACCATGGACTGGCTGCTAGACCGATTCCGCAACGCGCCGCAGGGCAGCATTGCCTTTGTGCATCTGGGGCGCCGCATCAGCTACGCGGCATTGGCCGCGCACACCGAGCAGAGCATCGACCGACTGCAAGCCCGTGGCCTGGGCGGCGGCTTGACCGTGGCGCTGGTGGCCGACTACTCGCCCGAAGTGTTCAGCACCATCCTGGCGCTGGCAGTGCTCAAGTGCATCGTCGTGCCGCTGACGCGTGACTCGGTGGTTGAGGAGTCGCAAGCATTGGCCATCTCAGGCTGCGACCATGTCTTGCAGTTTGACGCTGAGGGCCGCGATTGGTCGCTGCAGACCCGGTACCTGCCGGCCAACAATGCCTTGATGGACGGGTTCCGAGCCGGCCAGCATGCCGGTCTGGTGTTGTTTTCGTCCGGCTCCACCGGCGCGCCCAAGGGCATGCTGCATGACTTCGAGCGGGTGGCTGAAAAGTTCCGGCTTGCCCGCCAACCGGTGGTGGCGATCCCGTTCCTGATGCTCGACCATTTCGGCGGCATCAACACCTTGCTGGCCATCACCGCCAGCCTGGGCACCGCAGTCACCACGCCCAACCGCGCTGTGGCCACCATCTGCGAAGCCATTGCCGCCAACCGGGTGCAGTTGCTGCCCACCACGCCGTCGTTTTTGACCCTGCTGGCCGCCACCGACCTGTCCCGGCGCTACGACCTGAGTTCGCTGCAGCGCATCACCTACGGCACCGAGACCATGCCGCAGGCCACTCTCGACCGCATCCGCGCCCGCTTCCCCGGCGTCGAGCTGCAGCAGACCTACGGCCTGTCCGAGGTGGGCGTGCTGCGCTCGCAGTCGCGGCCCGATGGCTCGCTGTGGGTGCGCATCGGCGGTGCCGGCTTTGAGACCGAGGTGCGCGACGGCATCCTGTGGATACGCTCGGACTACCGCATGGTGGGCTACCTCAACGCGCCGTCCGGCTTTGACGCGGCGGGCTGGTTCAACACCCAGGACCGGGTCGAGGTGGACGGCGATTACTTCCGCATCCTGGGCCGCATCACCGACCTGATCAACGTCGGCGGCCAGAAGGTCTATCCGGCGGAAGTCGAAGACGTGATCCTGGCCCAACCCAACATCGACGACGTGGTGGTGGTGGGCGAGAAACATGCCCTGCTCGGCCAGATCGTCGTGGCCCGGGTGGTGCTGCATGAGCCCGAAGCCGCCGACGCCCTGCGCCTGCGGCTGCGCAAGGCCTGCCTTGCCAGGCTGGCGGCCTTCAAGGTGCCGGTCAAGGTCGAGTTGCTGGACCAGACGCTGGACCCGGCGCTGTACTCGGTGCGCTTCAAGAAGATGCGGCGCTGAGACCCCGCTTTTCAGGGGGCTGCAGCCGCTTAGCCAATTTCACAATGGCCGGCAACAGCATTTGAGGTGAGCCCTTGTCCATTGCGCAATGCCAGGTACTCGATCTGCCCAAGATCCACGACCCTCGCGGCAACCTGACTTTCATCGAGGGCGGCGTGCATGTGCCCTTCGACATCCAGCGGGTGTACTACCTGTACGACGTGCCCGGCGGGTCAGAGCGCGGCGGCCATGCCCACAAGGGCCTGCACCAGTTCATAGTGGCGATGTCGGGCAGCTTCGATGTGGTGCTCGACGACGGCAAAGACAAGAAGCGGGTGCACCTGAACCGCTCCTACAACGGGCTCTACGTCTGCCCGATGATCTGGCGCGAACTGGACAATTTTTCCTCCGGTGCAGTTTGCATGGTGCTGGCCTCGACCCGCTACGACGAGGCCGACTACCACCGCGACTATGCCGAGTTCATGCGGTCGAGGTGGTGCCAATGACGCCGTTTCTCGACCTCAAGCGCATCAATGCGGCGTTTGATATCGCCATCCGCGCCGGCATCGCCCGGGTCATCGACGCCGGCTGGTACATCCTGGGCGAGGAGTGCGCTGGCTTTGAGCGTGAGTTCGCCGCCTTTTGCGGCAGCCGGCACTGCATCGGTGTGGCCAACGGCCTGGATGCGCTGACCTTGATCCTGCGCGCCTACGGCATCGGCCCGGGCGACGAGGTGATCGTGCCGTCCAACACCTTCATCGCCACCTGGCTCGCTGTCAGCCAGGCCGGCGCGCAGCCGGTACCGGTCGAGCCCGATCCGTTCACCCACAACATCGACCCGGCGCGCATCGCCGCCGCCGTCACGCCACGCACCCGCGCCATCATGCCGGTGCACCTGTACGGCCAGCCCGCCGACATGGCGCCGATTCTGGAGATCGCCCGCCGCCACGGTCTCAAGGTCATCGAGGACGCGGCCCAGGCCCACGGCGCACGCTACCAGGGACAGCGCGCCGGCAGCCTGGGTGATGCGGCCGGCTTCAGCTTCTACCCGGGCAAGAACCTCGGTGCGCTGGGCGATGGCGGTGCCATCACCACCAGCGACGACGAACTGGCCACCCGGCTGCGCATGCTGCGCAACTACGGCTCCAGCATCAAGTACCACCACGAGGTGGCCGGCGTGAACTCGCGGCTGGACGAGATCCAGGCCGCTGTGCTGCGCGCCAAACTGCCCGCGCTGGACGCCGACAATGCTGCCCGCCGCGCCGTGGCAGCCCAATACGGGGAGGCCCTGGCCGGCACGCCGGTGCAACTGCCGCAGGTGATCCCCGGCGCCGAGTCGGCCTGGCACCTGATGGTGGTGGGCACGGCACGCCGGGCCGAGTTGCAGGCCGCATTGAGCCGCGCGCAAATCGGCCACCTGGTGCACTACCCGACGGCCTGCCATTTGCAGCCCGCCTATGCCGGGCCGGGCTGGCCGGCCTTGCCGATTGCCGAGCGGCTGCAGGGTGAGGTGCTCAGCCTGCCGATGGCCCCGTACCTGAGCCCGGATGACGTGGCCGAGGTGGCCGGCGTGGTCCGGGCCGCACTGGCGTGAGCGCCATGCAGTTCACCACCCTGGTCCCGGCCTACAAGCCCAAGTACCTGCTGGAGCTGCTGACCGCGCTGCGGCAGCAGACGGTCAAGCCGGCTCGCGTGATCTTCTCGGACGACAGCCCGGACCAGGCCTTTGTGGCAGCACTGGGCCGCGAGCCGCTGCGCAGCGCGATTGCCGATCTGAACGTCAGCGTGGTGCCCGGCCCGCGCAACGGTGCCTACAACAACTTCCGGCAGCTGCTGCAGTTGTACGGCGGGCAGACGGCGCTGTTTCACCTGCTGCTCGATGACGACATTCCCTACCCCGGCTTTTACGAGCGGCACCTGCAAGCCCATGCCACCGGCCAGGTGAAGTGTGTGGTCAGCCGGCGCTGGACGGCGCTGGAGTCGGGCCAGCCGCTGCGCGATCTGCCGGTGCCGGCGGCCATCGCCCAGCATCCGCAACGCCTGCTGGCGCTGGACGCTGAGCTGCTGTTCAACCACACGGCCGGCGCCAGTGCCAACTGGCTGGGCGAGTTCTCCAACGCCACCTTCAGCGCCGACATGGCTCCCGCGCTGGACCAGCCCGAGCTGGCCGGTATTTGCTACACCGGCCTGGAGGACCTGGGCGCTTTTCTCAAAGTCAGCCTGCAGGCCCCGCTGGGCTTTCTCAACGAGCACTTGGGCTACTTCCGAACCAGCGCCAATCAGCACTCGGCCAATCCGATGGGGCGGCCGCTCAAGCTGGCCCATCTGGCCTATGTCGCGCTGACGCTGGCCGGGCGCCGGCTGGGCAAGTTGCCTCCGGCGCGCGCCGCCGCCAACCTGGCCGGGCTGTGCCCGATCATCTTGCAGCGCTATGGCCAGCAGGCCGACATGGCCGAGCTGTGTGCGCTGATGCCGGGGCTGGCGGCCGGCTCAGGCGACGCCGAGCAGCGCTTTTTGCTGCTCTGGCCC
>JANYKR010000063.1 GCA_025358155.1 Betaproteobacteria bacterium | reverse complement strand
TGGGGCCGGCGTTTTTGCAGGACCACATGGCTGCGCAAGCGCCGGATTTGGTGTTCGAGCGTCGGCTGGCCAATCCAGCCGCATTTGCCGATGTGTCCGGGCAGCGGTCGCTCAAGGCCCTGGTGTACCGCCGACCCGGGGCCTGAAGCGCCATTCCAGCGCAGCGTCGGGCTTGGGCTACTTCAAAGCCGTGGCCCCGTTGTGCTGAGCGCCAACCAGCTGCAGTTCAAAGGTGGCCAGCGCCTGCGCCACGCCGTTGATGCGCACATCCACCGCATGGGTGCCGGCGTGGTAGCGACGGGTGGTGATCGGCTGGATCGGGTGCTTTTTGTCCAGCAACCCATTTGCGGCGATCGCGGCAGGGTCGATCAGCAGTTTGAAGGCTTCGGTCATGCGGCCAGCATAGCGACGGTACTGGGGCCTTGACTGCACTTGGCTGGTGCGTCTTGCGCCGATTTGGTGCGATACAGGCGCCCAAAATCGTGCGGAACGGTTTCGGCGTGCGCACCAAACTAGGCCTGAATATTGCATGACTGGTGCGTTTTGATTTTTCGTGGTGCGTCGATGGGCAGATGCGCCGATCTGGCGTCTCAATTTTCAGGACTCACCCCATGGATCAAGTCAAGCAGGGCACCGATGCCTTGTTCATTTTGCTGGGCGCCATCATGGTGCTGGCGATGCATGCCGGCTTCGCCTTTCTCGAACTCGGCACGGTGCGCAAGAAGAACCAAGTCAATGCGCTGGTCAAGATTCTGGTGGACTTTTCGGTCTCGACCATCGCGTACTTCTTCGTCGGCTACACGGTGGCCTACGGCACCAGCTTTTTCACCGGTGCCGAGACGCTGGCAGCCAAGAACGGTTACGAGCTGGTCAAGTTTTTCTTCTTGCTGACCTTTGCCGCAGCCATCCCGGCCATCGTCTCGGGCGGCATTGCCGAGCGGGCCCGCTTTGGTCCGCAACTGATCGCCACGGCCGTGCTGGTGGGACTGGTCTATCCGTTGTTCGAGGGCGTGGCCTGGAACCAGCGGTTCGGCATCCAGGCCTGGATCAAGGCCACGACCGGCGCCGAGTTCCATGACTTTGCCGGCAGCGTGGTGGTGCATGCAGTGGGCGGCTGGATCGGCCTGGTCGCTGTGCTGTTGCTGGGCGCCCGGGCCGGTCGCTACCGCAAGGATGGCGCAGGTCGCCCCACCATGAGCGCACACCCGCCATCGTCGATCCCGTTCCTGGCGCTAGGCGCCTGGATCCTGGCGGTGGGCTGGTTCGGCTTCAACGTGATGAGCGCCCAGACGATCGACAAGATCTCGGGCCTGGTGGCCGTCAACTCGCTGATGGCGATGGCGGGCGGCACGCTGGTGGCGGTGCTGCTGGGCAAAAACGACCCGGGTTTTGCCTACAACGGCCCACTGGCCGGCTTGGTGGCGGTGTGCGCGGGCTCGGACGTGATGCACCCGTTCGGCGCGCTGTTGGTGGGCGGGGTGGCCGGCGCGATCTTTGTCTCGATGTTCACGCTGACGCAAAACACTTGGAAGATCGACGACGTGCTGGGTGTGTGGCCGCTGCACGGCCTGTGCGGCGCCTGGGGCGGCATCGCCTGCGGCATCTTCGGCTTGCCAATGCTGGGCGGCCTGGGCGGCGTCAGCCTGGGTGCACAACTGATCGGCACGGCAATGGGCGTGATCTGGGCGCTGGTGGGCGGCTTGGTGGTGTACGGCGCGCTCAAGGCCTTGATGGGTCTGCGGCTGTCGGCCGAAGAGGAGTACGAGGGCGCCGACCTGTCAATCCACAAGATTGGCTCCACGCCCGACCGCGAGGTCAGCTGGTAGGCCCGGTAGGCCCGGGCCAGGCGTGAGTGTGGTGTGAGGGTGCCGCGAGGTAGGCGCGTGCTTGCCGTGAACTGAACCTGAGCCAGCCCGCTGCTGCGAATCCCAGCTCCTGGGCTTCGGCCTGAGCCAGCCCGCGGCTGCGGACCCGGCCCCCGGGGCTTGGCCAACCTCGCTGGCGGCACGGCCTGGCAGCCGCCACGGCCTGCGCCGGCCGGTCAGCGGTTAGACGCTGACCCAGCGACAATGCGCGGCTGATTTGCCCGCCCATGACCGTGTCCACCCCCACCCCTGCCGCCCCGTCCGCGACCCTGCCGGCCGTGCCGTCGGCCACCCGGCCGGCGCCGGCGGCCAAGCCGCTGGCGAGCTACCGGCCGTACTGGGCCAAGCGCCTGGGCAACGCGCCGTTTTTGCCCACCAGCCGGGCCGAGATGGACGCGCTCGGCTGGGACAGCTGCGACATCGTGATCGTCACCGGCGACGCCTATGTCGACCACCCCAGCTTTGGCATGGCGGTGATCGGCCGCATGCTCGAGCACCAGGGCTTCCGGGTCGGCATCATTGCCCAGCCCGACTGGCGCAGCGTGGACGCGTTCCAGGTGCTCGGCAAGCCGAACCTGTTCTTCGGCGTCACCGCCGGCAACATGGACTCGATGATCAACCGCTACACCGCCGACCGGCGCGAGCGCAGCGACGACGCCTACACCCCCGGCGGCCTGGCCGGCTCACGGCCGGACCGCTGCTCACTGGTCTACACCCAGCGCTGCCGCGAGGCCTGGGGCGAGGTGCCGGTGGTGCTGGGCGGCATCGAGGGCAGCCTGCGCCGCATCGCCCACTACGACTACTGGCAGGACAAGGTGCGGCGCTCGATCCTGGTCGATGCCCAGGCCGACCTGCTGCTCTACGGCAATGCCGAACGCGCCATCGTCGAGATCGCCCACCGGCTGGCCAAGGGCTGTGCGGTGGCGGAGATCACCGATGTGCGCGGCACAGCATTTGTCCGGCGTGACGGCGATACCAGCGCCGGCGGCTGGTTCGAGATCGATTCCAGCGATGTGGACCTGCCGGGCCGCATCGACGAGCACATCAACCCCTACCAGACCACGGCCGAGCAGGCGGCCGGCCAGGGCACAAGCTGCGCCAAGCAGGATGCAGTGCAGGCCGGCAGCCTCGGCGCCGCAGCGTCGTCTGGCGGCGTTCCGGTCACCGCCATCGTGCGCATGCCGGTGTCCCGCGCCAGCGGCCGCATCCAGCTGCCGCCGCGTGAGCGCACGGTGCTCCGCCTGCCCAGCTACGAGCAGGTCAAGCGTGACGCGGTGCTGTACGCCCACGCAAATCGGGTGTTGCACCTGGAGACCAACCCCGGCAACGCCCGCGCCCTGGTGCAAGGCCATGAGATCGGCGGGCGCCAGCGCGATGTCTGGATCAACCCGCCGCCGATCCCGCTCAGCACGGCCGAGATGGACCTGGTGTTCGGCCTGCCCTACGCCCGCAGCCCGCACCCCCGCTATGCCGATGCCTCGGGCGGCCATGACGGCGTCACCAAGATCCCGGCCTGGGAGATGATCCGCTTCTCGGTCAACATCATGCGGGGGTGCTTTGGCGGTTGCAGCTTCTGCTCGATCACCGAGCACGAGGGCCGCATCATCCAGAGCCGCAGCGAGGACTCGGTGATCCGCGAAATCGAGGACATGCGCGACAAGGTGGCCGGCTTCACCGGCGTCGTGTCCGACCTGGGCGGCCCCACCGCCAACATGTACCGGCTGCGCTGCAAGAGCACCGCCATCGAGGCCGCCTGCCGCAAGCCCAGTTGCGTCTACCCCGGCATCTGCCCCAACCTGGGCACCGACCACCAGCCGCTGGTCCAGATGTACCGCCGGGCGCGGGCGCTCAAGGGTGTCAAGAAGGTGCTGATCAGCTCGGGCCTGCGCTACGACCTGGCCGTGACCTCGCCCGAGTACGTGCGCGAACTGGTGACGCACCACGTTGGCGGCTACCTCAAGATCGCACCCGAGCACACTGAGGGCGGGCCGTTGGCCATGATGATGAAGCCCGGCATCGGCAGCTACGACCGCTTCAAGCAGCTGTTCGAGCAGTTCAGCGCCGAGGCCGGCAAAAAGCAGTTTCTGATCCCGTACTTCATCGCCGCCCATCCCGGCACGAGTGATGAGGACATGATGAACCTGGCGCTGTGGCTCAAGCGCAGCGGCTTTCGGGCCGACCAGGTGCAGACCTTCTACCCCAGCCCGATGGCCACCGCCACTGCGATGTACCACAGCGGCCGCAATCCCCTCAAGGGCCTGAGCCGAGACCCGGCCAAACCCGAGCTGCTGGCCAAGGTCGACATCGTGCGCAGCGAAAAGCGCCGCCGCCTGCACAAGGCCTTCTTGAAATACCACGACGCCAAGAACTGGCCACTGCTGCGCGAGGCACTGACGGCGATGGGCCGGTCCGACCTGATCGGCAACGGCAAGCGGCATTTGATCCCCAGCTTCCAGCCGGGCGGGTGCGTGGCAGCGCTGCGGGGCCCGGCCGGCAAGCCGGTGGGCAGCCTGACCGCAGGGGCCAGCCCGTCGACGAGGCACCCAAAGGCGGCACCGAGCGCGCCGGCGCGGGCCGCCACGCCGCGCAAGGGCGCGCTGCTGACCCAGCACACCGGCCTGCCGCCCCGGGCGACTGGCGCTGCGCGCGGCAACCCGGCAGCGCCAACCCGGCCCGCGACACGGCCACCGGCGGCGAGGCGCAAGCCCCGCTGAGGGCGGCTGACGGGGCGGCTGACGGGGCGGCGGATGGGGCGGCTGACGGGACGACTGACAGGACGGCTGCCTGGCCCGCTCGAGTTCGCTCTCAGGCCTTGTCAGCTGGCAGCCCGTGCCGCCCGGCGCCGCCGGCAAAACGTGCTGCGCCGGCCAGGCCCTCGGCCTGCAGCGCGGTGTAGCCTCCGGCCCCCTCCTGCACCAGTGCCTGCGCCAGCGTCAGGTCCCACTGCAGCTGCGCCGAGGCCCGGTCGGCGCGCAGGCAGGCTTGGGGGAAGCCGGCGATCTGCCGGGCCAGCAGCAACGCCTCGGTCAGCGCCTGGCCGTCTTCAACCACGCGGTTGACCAGGCCAAAGTCGAGTGCTTCGGCTGCCCCCACCGCCCGGCCGGTGAGGATCAGGTCCAGCGCCCGACCCTGGCCAATCAGGCGTGGCAGCCTTACCGTGCCGCCGTCGATCAGTGGCACGCCCCAACGCCGGCAGAACACGCCAAATACAGCGCTGCGGCCGGCCACCCGCAGGTCGCACATCAGCGCCAGCTCCAGCCCGCCCGCCACCGCGTTGCCCTCCACGGCGGCGATCACCGGTTTGCTCAAGCGCATGCGCGTCGGCCCCATCGGTCCGGGCCCGCTGCCATCGGCCGCCACCCGGTTGCTGCGCGCCGGGTCGGCCAGCGCAGTCAGGTCTGCACCCGCGCAAAACTGGCCACCGCCGCCGGTGAACACCGCCACGCTCAAGCCGGGGTCGGCCTCAAAGGCCTCGAAGGCTTCGCACAGTGCGGCGGCAGTGGGGCCGTCCACCGCGTTGCGGCAAGCCGGGCGGTGCAAGGTGATGGTGGCGATGGCGCCGTCGGTGTCGAGGCGAACGGCGTCGGTGGTCATGGGAGGTTCTCCAGTCGGGTGTGTGCAGGAATCCAGCGGCAGGCGCCCAGTGTGCCCGCAAGGACCGGGCTGCCGCCCCGCCCGACCCGCCGCCCGACCCGCCGCCTCACCCGCCGCCCGACCCGCCGCCCGACACGCCGCCCCACCGCCGCTGGTAACCTCTGTGACTTAAGCCCTCATCCCACCAGGCCACCCATGTTCACCGGCATTGTTCAAGGCGTGGCCCGCGTGGCCCGCATCACCGACCGGCCCGGCCTGCGCAGCATCGAGCTTGCGTTGCCGCCCGGCTTCGATGGCGGTCTGGCGATCGGTGCCAGTGTGGCCTGCGACGGCCTGTGCCTGACGGTCACCACCTTGCCCGGCCCGGACCGGGCCAGTTTTGATGTGATGCAGCAAAGCCTGGGCTTGTCCACGCTGGGCGCGCTGGTCGAGGGCAGCCGGCTCAATGTGGAGCGGGCGGCGCACGACGGTGCCGAGATCGGCGGTCACCCGATCAGCGGCCACATCGACTGCCTGGGCCGGTTGGTGTCGTTGCGCCAGCCCGAGAACAACCATGTGCTGCGCATCGAGGTGCCGGCCAGCCACATGCGCTATGTGTTTGCCAAGGGCTACATCGCGATCAACGGCGCCAGCCTGACGGTGGCCGAAGCCAACCGGACCGAGCGCTGGTTCGAGGTCTGGCTGATCCCTGAGACGCTGCGCATGACGACCTTTGGCGACAAGCATCCGGGTGACGCGCTGCACATCGAGATCGAGCGCGGCACGCAGGTGGTGGTCGATACCGTGCGCGATGCACTCGACGAACGCCTGGGCCCGTTGCTGCCGGCACTTGAAGCGCTGCTGGCCCAGCGCGGCAGCTCGGTCGATGAGCTGGGCGCGGCACTGCGCTTGCCGGGCGGCTGAGGCTGTGCCCAGGGCAGCGGTTCAAGCGCAAACGCACCCGACATTGAACCCGGCACAGCGCCCATCAAGGCCTCGCCCATCCCCAGCCGAACCTCACGCCAACGCACCCCGACGCCATGAAAATCCTCGTCCTCAACGGCCCCAACCTCAACCTGCTCGGCAGCCGTGAACCTGCGGTGTACGGCCATGCCACGCTGGCCGATGTCGAGGCCTTGTGCGCGGCGGCTGCCGCCGAGCGCGGTGCCGAAGTCGAGTGCCGGCAAAGCAACCACGAGGGTGTGCTGATCGACTGGGTGCAGGCGGCTGGCGTTGCGCACCGCGCCGGGCAACTGGCGGGCATCGTCTTCAATCCCGGTGCCTACAGCCACACCAGCGTGGCGCTGCACGACGCGATCAAGGGCTCTGGCGTGCCGGTGATCGAGACCCACATCAGCAACGTGCATGCGCGCGAGGCCTTCCGCCACCACTCGTACATCTCGCCGGCCGCAGCCGGCATCGTGGTGGGTTTTGGCATCGACGGCTACGTGCTGGCCATCGACGGCTTGCTGCGCAAGGCCCGCGCGGCTCCCTGAACGCGGCCCTGGGTCGGCAGCGGCTTGCCAGGCGCGTTGCCGCCGGTCCGGCAGGCGCCCACCCGGCTCAGGCTGCGGCGATCAAAGCCGCCGGCACCGTGTGGTTCTGCCCACCCCGCTGGGCGATCTTGATCGCGCCGACCTGGTTGCCCAGCGCCAAGCAGCGCGCCAGCGGCCAGCCGAGCGACAGGCCGTGCAGCAGCGCGCCGCGAAAGGCGTCGCCGCAGCCGGTCGGGTCCAGCACCTCGGTGGCGGCCACGCCGGGCACATGGGTGCGCTCGCCGGCCACCCACAGGTCGCAGCCCTCGGCGCCCAGCGTCACGATCACGCCCTGCAGGTTCGGCTCACGCGACAGCGCCTCCAAGGTGGTGCCCAGGCGCTCGCACAGCATCGCGGCCTCGTAGTCGTTGACGGCCACCCAGGTGGCCTGGGCGACAAAGGCGCGCAGCTCGTCGCCGTCAAACATCGGCAGGCCCTGGCCGGGATCGAAGACAAACGGAATCTTGGCGGCGGCCAGTTGCCGGGCATGGCTGAGCATCGCGTCACGGCCATCAGGCGCGATGATGCCCAAGCTGATGTCACTGCGGTCGACCGGCACCACGGTGTTGTGCGCCAGCTGCATCGCCCCGGGATGGAAGGCGGTGATCTGGTTGTTGTCCTGGTCGGTGATGATCATGCACTGCGCGGTGTAGGTGTCGGCCGCTTGCAGCACCTGCGAGGTGTCCAGGCCCCAGGCTTGCAAACGCAAGAGGTAGTCGCCGCCGTCATTGCCCAGCGCGGCCATCACCAGCGGTGCGCCGCCCAGCAGGCTCAGTGTGTAGGCGATGTTGCCGGCGCAGCCGCCAAACTCGCGCCGCATCGTGGGCACCAGGAACGAGACGTTCAGGATGTGCACCTTGTCGGGCATGATCTGCTGCGAAAAGCGGCCCGGAAAGTTGGTGATGGTGTCGAAAGCAAGCGAGCCGCAGATCAGGACTGACATGGTGGGAGGGGGCTGGCCGCAAGCCGGGCCGTTGTGGGGTGAAGTGGCCGACGCGCAGGCTGTGGGCTGGCCGGCGCGCGGTTGAACAAGTGACGGTCAAGGATAGAACAAGTCCACGGTGTAGCCGTCGACGCGGCGGTCACCAGTGGCCATCAAGACCTTGATCGGCAGTTCCTGGCCGGGCTGAAGGGCAGCTTGCGGCAGGCCCAACTCGGTCAGCGACAAGACCCGCCGCGCCACGGGCTTGCCTTGGGCATCGGTCAGCGACAGGTCGAGTGCGGGCGCCATCACGGCGGTGGCTGCGCGGTTGCGCAGCACCAGTTGCAAGCGGTAGAGCGTAGAGCCGTCCAGCCGGTTCAGCCCCGAGCTCTCCACCGCCAGTGACTCGATACGCCGCAGCGGCAGCACCTGGCAGCCGACCACGCTGCACAGCCCCTGCAGTGCGGGGGCGGTGGCTGGCCAATGCGCTGCCAGGCTGTCGCGCCAGAGCAGGGCGGTTTGCAGCAGCAGGCTGAGGGCCAGCAGCGCGCTGGCAGCCGCCAGCGCGCTGCGCACGGCCGGCCGGTGCCAGGCCGCGCCATGCTCGGCGCTGCGCAAGAAAGAGGGCAGCGGCGCCCCCAGACCACTCGCCTGCGAGGCAGCGGCTGACATGCTCCCGGCTGCAACCCCGGTGGGGCTGCGGACAGGCGTGTGGGTGGGCGCCAGCGGGGCCAGCACCGGCCTGCTGTCCTCGCCGGTGTCTTGCGCATCGTCCAGCCAGGGCTCGGCCTCGGCCGACGGTGTGCGCAGCAAAAACTCTTCGTGCTGGGCAAACTGCGGCTCGGCGCCTGGCCCTGGGGTCGAAGGCCTCGATGCCGGACCGGGCGATGCGGCAGGCAGCGCTGGCCAGTCGCTCAGGCTCGGCTCGGTGCCACTGCGCCCGACAGGTCGATCGGGCTCGGCGAAGCGGCCGTCTGCCGGGTCTGGGGCCGAACCCGGGGCTGACGCCGGGGCAGGGTCGGGGGCTGCATCCGTGTCCGGCTCCAAGGCCGGGCCGAGCTCCAGGTGCGCCGGCGTGCCGTTGTCGATGTCGAACAGCACCTCGGCGGCGTCGAACACGGCGTCGCAGCGGCCGCAACGCACCCAGCCCTCGGACACGCGCAACTGCTCCTGCGCGACCCGAAACACCGTGCCGCAAGACGCACAGCGGGTGGCCAGGTTCATGCGGCAGTCGGGTGGTTCATGGTGGGGCGATGATGCCAGGGCTCAGGCGCTCGGGCCGCGCCGCCTCAAGCCGGCCGCTGCGCGGTCATCAGGATCCAGCCATCCTCGCTGTCACTCACCTCCAGCGCCAGCCAGGGTGCGTAGGCCAGTCTGAGCTCGTCGGCCTGGCGCGCCAGGATACCGGCCAGCACCAGATGGCCGCCCGGCGCCACATGGCCGGCCAGCAGCGGCGCCAGCAATTTGAGCGGCGTGGCCAGGATATTGGCCATCACCAGCGGGTAGCTGCCCGTGGCGGCGGCGGGCAAGCCGGCGTTCAGCTTGACCTGGTTGGTCTCGGCATTGGCACGGGTGGCGGTGACGGCAGCCTCGTCGATATCGACCGCGTCGATGCCGTGAGCGCCATGCAGCGCCGCGCCGATGGCCAGGATGCCCGAGCCGCAACCGTAGTCCAGCACCCGGCCCCAGCCCGCCGCCAACGCCGGGGCCTGCAGAGCGGTCCAGCGCAGGCACATACGGGTGGTGGGGTGGGTGCCGGTGCCAAACGCCAGACCCGGGTCGAGCCGGATCACGGTGCGGGCCTCGGCCGGTGCCTCGTGCCAGCTCGGCACGATCCAGAAGCTGGGCGTCACCTCGACCGGCGCAAACTGCGATTGCGTCAGCCGCACCCAGTCCTGGTCAGCCACCTCACGCAGGGCCAGCACGGTCATGTCGGCGGCCCAGTCTTGCGCCCGCAGCAAGGTGGCGGCCTCGGTGGCTTCGGCCTCGGTGGCAAACAGCGCGGTGATGTCCGAGCGCTGCCAGCCTTCGGTGGGCACCGGCATGCCGGGCTCGCCAAACAGCGCCTGCTCGGCCTCGGTGCCGGCATCGGCATCGGCGACCGAGACGCTGAGCGCCTCCAACTCGTCCACCAGCGCTTCCGACACCGCCTCCACCAGCGATTCAGGCAGCCTCAACAACAGTTCATGCATGACCGGTTCCCTGGCTGCCAATGGCCCACGCCCGTTCAGCGCTTGTGCTGCTCAAGCCAGCCTTCGAGGTAGTGGATGCTGGTGCCGCCGACGACGAACTTGGCGTCCGCCATCAGCTCGCGGTGCAGCGGAATGTTGGTGTTGATGCCCTCGACCACGGTCTCGGACAGCGCGATGCGCATGCGTGCCAAGGCCTGGTCGCGGGTGTCGCCGTGCACGATGATCTTGCCGATCATCGAGTCGTAGTTGGGTGGCACGGTGTAGTTGGTGTAGACGTGCGAATCCACCCGTACCCCCGGGCCGCCTGGGGCATGCCACATCGTGATGCGGCCCGGTGAGGGGGTGAACTTGTAGGGGTCTTCGGCGTTGATCCGGCACTCGATCGCGTGACCGCGCATCTGGATCTGGCGCTGGGTGAACGGCAGTTTTTCACCCGCAGCCACCCGGATCTGCATCTGCACGATGTCGATGCCGGTCACCAGTTCGGTCACCGGATGCTCGACCTGCACCCGGGTGTTCATCTCGATGAAGTAGAACTCACCGTTCTCGTAGAGAAATTCGAAGGTGCCGGCGCCGCGGTAGCTGATTTTCTTGCAGGCCGCAGCGCAGCGGTCGCCGATGCGCTCGATGGCGCGGCGTGGGATGCCGGGCGCCGGCGCTTCTTCGATGATCTTCTGGTGGCGGCGCTGCATCGAGCAGTCGCGCTCGCCCAGCCAGACCGCGTTGCGGTGCTCGTCGGCCAGGATCTGGATCTCGATGTGACGCGGGTTCTGGAGAAACTTCTCCATGTAGACCGCCGGGTTGCCAAACGCAGCGCCCGCCTCGGCCCGGGTGGTGGCCACCGCGTTGAGCAGCGCGGCCTCGGTGTGCACCACCCGCATGCCCCGCCCGCCGCCGCCGCCCGAGGCCTTGATGATCACCGGGTAGCCGATGGCGCGCGCGGCCTGCACGGTGGCCTTGGGGTCCTCGGTCAACGCACCCTCGGAGCCGGGCACGCAGGGCACGCCCGAGCGGATCATCGCCTGCTTGGCCGAGACCTTGTCGCCCATCAGCCGGATAGCCTCGGAGGTGGGGCCGATGAAGGTGAAACCGCTCTTTTCGACCCGCTCGGCAAAGTCGGCGTTTTCCGACAAGAAGCCGTAGCCGGGGTGGATTGCCTCGGCGTCGGTGACCTCGGCGGTGGCGATGATCGCCGGCATGTTGAGGTAGCTCAGGGCCGATGCTGCCGGCCCGATGCACACCGCCTCGTCGGCCAGCTTGACGTACTTGGCCTCGCGGTCGGCCTCGGAATAGACCACCACCGATTTGATGCCCATCTCGCGGCAGGCGCGCTGGATGCGCAGCGCAATCTCCCCCCGGTTGGCGATCAGAATTTTCTTGAACATCTTTCCCTGAGCCGCCGGCATCATTCGACGATGAACAGCGGCTGGCCGAACTCGACGGCCTGCCCGTTTTCGACCAGCACTTGGGTGACGGTGCCGCTGAAGTCGGACTCAATCTCGTTCATGATCTTCATCGCTTCGATGATGCAGATCGATTCGCCGGCCTTGATCGGTTGACCGATGTCAACCAACGCCTTGGCGCCAGGGCTGCTGGCGCGGTAAAAAGTGCCGACCATCGGCGATTTGACAATGTGACCGCTGGGTTCGGGCTCAACGGCGGGTGCCGCAGCGGGTGCAGGGCCGGCTGCCACGGCGGGTGCAGGGGCGGGTGCCATCATCATCATTGTTGGTGCGGGTGCCACGGCGACACCGGCTTTGACGATACGCACCTTGCCTTCGGCTTCGGTGATTTCGAGTTCGGAGATATTCGAGTCCGACACCAGGTCGATCAAGGTCTTGAGCTTGCGCAGGTCCATGCCATGAACTCCTTTGGGGTTCTGTGCGGTCTGGCGTTCGAGCGGTTGGACGTTTTTTCAGCCATTGCCGGGATCGGTCGTCATTTCGCGGGTCAGCTGCCTGCAACTGCAGTTTTCAGCCTTCAAGAGGCGCGAATTGTGTCACAGCCTCCGGGGCTTCGGACACTTTTGACGAAAACTGGCGATGATTGACAAACTACAGCAAATCAGCGCTGATCGGTGAAATTACGATGCGGATAAGCGATGTTACGACCAGACGCTGTGTCCAGCGCCGTTCTCTGGCGAATCAGGCCTTGGCAGCCCAGGCTGCAAGTTCTGCAAAGTCGGTCGCGCCCATCCGGCGGTGCAGCACCTGGCCCTTGGTGCCGATCATCACCGAGAACGGCAAGCCGCCCTGGGGATTGCCCAGGCTGTGGAGCAGGTCGGTGCCGTCGATGCCGCCCAGGCCGATCGGAAAGCCGACCTTGACGCGGGCCAGAAATTCACGAACCGGCGTCGGCCCGTCGATCGCCAGACCCAGTACCTGCCAGCCGCGCGGCCCGAACTCGCGGTAGAAGCGATCAATCTCAGGCATCTCCCGCAGACACGGTGCGCACCAGGTGGCCCAGAAATTGATCAGCAGTGGTCTGCCGCGCAGGCTGGCCAACGCAATTTGACCGCCTTCCGGCCGGGCCACCTGCAAGGCCCAGAGCGGGCTCAGGTCATCGGTGGTGCCCGGTGCAGCAGCCTGGACGCCGCTGCGGTGTTGCTGCCACACCGCCAGCCCCACGCCTGCCAGCGCCGCCGTACCGGCCACGCCGGCCAACAGCCGGCGCCGCGATACCGCAGCCCGGTTGGCGGCGGCGGCGGTGGCATTGCTGGGCTCGGGCGGCTCGGTCGGCTGAGCGGGTTGGGTCATGGTGGCAGGTCGGTTGCGCCCAACAGACGGCGCAGCGCCTGGGCGTCGCCGCGCCAGGACCGGCCTTGGGGGTCGGGTTTGAGGGCACCGCGCAGGTCGTCGTGGTCGAGGATGGTCAGGAACAGCGTCACCGTCTCGCCCCACTCGGCGCAACGGGCCGCGATGCTCAACAGGTCAACCGGCTCGCCGCGTACACCCGGGCGGCTGCCGACGTCATAGTCGATGCCCTTGTTGATCAGCAGGATCTCGGCCGATTTGGCGTCGTCGCAGTAGAGGTCGAGGTGGATCGCCGACAGCCGGGTGGCGGTGCCACGCCAGACCGCGCCGCCCAGGTACGGGCGGAACTCGGCCAGGCGCTCCATCCAGGTCAGGGCCAGCTGGCGCAGCGTCCTCAATTCGGCGGGCTGGGTGTCGGCGCAAAACAGGGCGAGGTACTCGCGCACTTCGGCTTCGACCTGCTCGTTGTCGGGCAACTCGCCTCGGCCCGCACCTGAGCGGCCCAGCGCACGCAGGGCCTTGCGCTTGGCGCTGCCGTACTCCATGCCTTCGTCCACCACCAGCCGGGCGGCGGTGACGGCGATTTCCTGGGTCAGAGCGGACGACATGGACGCATTGTAGGAATCAGCGCCGGTCTGTGTGTGCCTGTGGATGCTGCGCGGCCGGGCCAGGCGGACCTGGCCGCGATCAGGGCAGCGTCACATTGCCCATGCGCGCGGCGATGGTGCCGGCGCGCCCGCTCACATAGGCCGAGCCGGGGTTCTTCTCGAAGCGTTTGGGCGCGGGCAGCATCACGGCCAGGCGGGCAGCCGACAGCGCGTCGAGCCGGGCGGCGTCGGTGTGAAAGTAGTGCTGGGCCGCAGCCTGCGCACCAAATACGCCCTCGCCCCACTCCACGCTGTTGAGGTAGATCTCCAGGATGCGGCGCTTGGACAGCAGGGCCTCGAGCGTCAGCGTCAGCACAAACTCCTGCGCCTTGCGCAGGCCGGTGCGTTCGCCCGACAAGAACAGGTTCTTGGCCAACTGCTGGCTGATGGTGGACCCGCCCACCACCTTGGGCTCGACCCGGGGCTTGCTGGCTGCCACCGGCTTGCCTGGGGCATTGGCCTTGCTGCTGCCCCTTGAGTTGCCCTTGCCCAAGTCGGACGCGGCCCGTTGCTCGATCTGGGTGTTGCGGCGTGCGGCTGCGGCTTCGGCGCGCTGGTTTTTCTCCCAAGCCTGCTCCAGCGCGTCCCATTCAACACCGCTGTGGTCGACAAAGCCGGCATCCTCGCTGGCGATCACAGCGCGTTTCAGGCTGGCGCTGATGCGACCCTGGTCTACCCAGTCCTGACGCCAGTCGATGCGGTGTTTTTCCACCAGCAAGCGCCAGGCCTCGCTGCGCTGAAAGCTGGTGGATTGCGGCGCCAGCAGCGCCATCAAGCCGATGCGGGCAACAAAATAGAGCTGCAGCGCGGCGGTGCACAGCAGCAGCAGCGCCAGCAATCGCACGGCATGGTGTCGCAGGCGCGCGCCGCTGCTGCCGTCGCTGGCCGGGCGTTTGAGCCCGCCGCGCTGGGGCGAAGTGTTTGAGAAGGCGCTGGCCACAAGTGCGTGTCGGGCTGCCGGGCCTCAGGCGAGCGCGGCCAGCCGGGCGCGCAGCGCGGCCAGAACTGGCCCGGTCTGTGGCCGCACGCCGCGCCACAGCGCAAAGGCCTCGGCCGCCTGTTCTACCAGCATGCCCAGACCGTCGCGACCGACCGCGCCGTGGGCGGCTGCCCAGGCCAAAAAGCGGGCCGCCGCCGGGCCGTACATCAGATCGACTGCCAGCGTGCCGGGCCGCAGCACCCGGGCATGCACCGGCACCTCGACGCCGGCCAGGCTGCTGGCGCTGCTGTTGAGCACCAGGTCATAGGCCTCGCCACAGTTAGCCAGGCCACTGGCCTGCAACGGCACACCAAAGCGCTCGGCCCAGTTGAGGTGGCGCGCCACCAGCGCTGCCGCTTTGTCGGCCGTGCGGTTGGCCACGCCGATGTGGGCACAGCCGGCCTCGATCAGTGGCCCCAGCACGCCGGCTGCGGCCCCACCGGCGCCGATCAGCAGCACCCGCTGGCCAGCCAGCGATCGGCCGGCCGAGACCTGGATGTCTTGCACCAGGCCAGTGCCGTCGGTGTTGTGGGCCGTCCAGCCGTCGGGCGCAATGCACAGCACGTTGGCCGCCTGTGCCAGCGCAGCCCGCGGCGTCACCGTCTGGGCCAGCGGGAGCACCTGGAATTTGTTGGGAACGGTGATGTTGCAGCCGCGTACCGGGCCCAGGCCAGCGGCCGCATCAGCCGTGCCGATAAAGGCCCGCAATGTGGCCTCGAAGGCCTGCACCGGGCATTCGATCTTGCCGTATTCCAGCCGCTGGCCGGTCTGGCGCGCAAATTCGGCATGGATGAAAGGCGACTGGCTGTGCGCTACCGGCTGCCCGAGCACCGCGTAGCGGTCGGGCGGCGGCAGCCTCAGGCAGTCGGATCCGGGGGGGGCAGCGGACATGGTGCGGGCGATTGTGTCAGCGTGGCTTGTGGCTCAAGGTCGCCTCCAGCCCGTCGTCGCGGGTGAAGCGGAAGCGCGAGGTCAGGATGATCTGGTCGGCCTCCTGGCGCATCGGCGCACTGAACCCGCCAAAGGGTGCGGCGGCTTGCAGGATGGCCAGCGCCCGGGCGTCCAGCAGCTTGTTGCCCGACCCCTGCACCAGTTCGGCATCGACCAGCCGGCCCTGGGCATCGACGGTGATGTTGAGGGTCAGCTCGCCGTAGAGCTTTTTGCCCGCATGCACCGGAAAGTCGCGGGTGCCGCGGTCCTCGATGCGGCGGCGCAGCCGGTCGTAGTACAGCGCGTAGGGCGCCTCCTGGGTGGCCGGGCTGATGTAGCGCCGCCGCGGCTGGGCGCTGTCGTCGTTGATGCGCTTTTCGATCTCGGCCAGCAGCTTGAGCAACTGGCGCCGGCGCTCTTCGGTCTCACGCTCTTGCGGCGTGCCGGCGTCGCGTTTCGGGTCGGGGGGTGGCAGCAGCGCCATCTCGCGCCGGACTTGGGCCAGCAACTGTTGCTGCTGGTCCTGCAACTGGTCTACCCGGCGGTGTGCCTCGTCAGGGGCGTTGCCCAGCTCGACCTGGGCCGTGGCAGGCAGCGGCGAGGTGGCCCGGCCGCTGGCCAACTCGCCGCCGCCTGCCAACGGGGCCTGGGCCAAGGCCAGCGCCTTCACCGCTGCCTCGGCGGTGCGGGCGTTGACCAGGATCACCTCCAGCGGGCTGTCCCGGAAGACCCGGTCCAGCCTCGCGGGATCGATGAAGCGCAAACCCAGCACCGCGCCGTGGGCCGCCAGCGACAGGCCCAGCGCCCAGTGCAACCTGCTCGGCCGGCGCCAGGCCATGCGGAGTTTCAGCCGGCTGCGCTGTCCGACGGCGACACGCCGCCGACTGCGGCGGGCTGCGGCGCCGGGTCGGCCGGGCCCGATGCCGCAGCGTCGCCCATGTCAAACGCCAAGGTGATCGGCGTGGCGGCCAGCGCGTCCTCGTCTTCCTCGTCGGCCGAGCTATCGGCCATGTTGTCGGCCATGTAGTCGGCGGTAGGGGCGCCCGCCGGCTTGTCTGCCGCATCGTCGAGCCGCATGGCCAGATTGGCATGCAGGTCCAGCGTCAACAAGTCCATGCCGGTGATGCGCACCCGAACCCGGGTGTTGCGCGGCAGCGCTTCGCAGCCCAGGGCCTTGAACACCAGGGGCAGGGTGTCGGCCCGCACCAGGCCGTCCTTGAGCACCGCAGCGTCCAGCTCGGTGATGCTGTTTTGTTGCAACCAGCGCAGTGTCCAGAAGCGTTCGATGTCGCGCTGGAAGTCGTTGTAGGCGCTGTAGGCCGCATCAAACAGCGAGATCACCGAAAACAGCGTGGCGTCCTTGGGCTTGAACGGCGCCACCAGTGCGGCGGTGTTGCCATGCCGGGCCACCGCGATGATCTGCCACTGGTTGACCAAGTCGACATAGCGCCGCAGCGGCGAGGTGGCCCAGCTGTACTGCGGCACCCCCATGCCGGCATGCGGCGCGGGCCGCACGCCCATGCGCACCTTGACGCCCGGCGCCATGCTGGCCTGGCTGCGGTAGATGCCGGGCACGCCGGCGTTGGCGATGAAGCCGCCCCAGTGGCTGTTGGCCAGGATCATCGCCTCGCTGACGATCAGGTCGAGCGGCGCGCCACGCTTGCGCTCGCTGATGCGCACGGTCTCATCGCCGCGCGGCTCTCCGGCCATGGCGGGGCGCTCGGTGCCCGCCGCAGGGTCGAGCTTGAAGTTGTAGTCCGGCCGGTTGAAGTTCTCCGGCTTGCCACGAACCAGCTCGCGCTGGGCCTTCAAATGCCGCGCCAGGCGGAACGCAAACGCCAGCTCGGGTGCAAACAGGTATTCGGCCACGGCCTCGCCGGTCAGCGCCGCCTCGGTCACCACCTCGTCGAGCTGGTCGTGGCGCAGGTTGGCGGCAATCGGCACCCGCTCGATGCGGGTTTCGGTCTTCAGCACCGCCAGCGTGGCCTCGTCGTAACTGACGTACAGGCTGACCGCCGGGCAATCGCGGCCCTCGATCAGGGTGTAGGCCTGGACCACCGCGTCGGGCAGCATGGTCAGCTTGCCGCCCGGCATGTAGACGGTGGACAGGCGCTCACGCGCGAGCTTGTCGATGGCGGAATCGGGCGCAAAGGCCAGCGCGGGCGCGGCGATGTGCACGCCGAAGATCACCGTGCCGGTCTCCAACCCGTTGACCGAGAGTGCATCGTCGATCTCGGTGGTCTGCGAGTCGTCGATCGAAAACGCCTGCACCGGCGCCAGCGGCAAGTCGTCCTTGATCAGCGGCGCGGCCAATGTCGGGAAGCCGGTGCCCTTGGCAAACTGCTCGAACAAGAAGCGCTTCCAGTGGAACTGGTAGGGCGAGTCGATGGCGCCCGCCGCTTGCAGCAGGTCCAGCGGCGCTTTTTGAGACCGTTTGGCGGCCTCAACCACAGCTTTGTACTCTGGGCCGTTCTTGTCGGGCTTGAACAGGATGCGGAACAACTGCTCGCGCACCGGGCCTGGGCAGCGGCCGGCGGCCAGATCGACCGCCCAGCTCTCGATCAGCGCGGCCTGCTCGGCCTTGCGGGCGATGCCCAGCAGGGCGGCCTTGACCGTCTCCTCGGGCGCTTTCTTGAACAGGCCTCGGCCGGCGCGGCGAAAGTAGTGCGGCGCCTCGAACAGCTTGAACAGCACGGCGGCCTGCAGCTCATTGCCCGCCTGGGCCGAGAAATACTCCCGCGCCAGATCACAGAAGCTGAATTCGCCCTCAGGCGCGAACTCCCAGGCCAGGTCGAGGTCGATCTCGGCGGCGGCAGCCTGTGCGGCCTGGATCAGGGCCGCCGGCTCGGGCTTGGCAAAGCGCAGCAGCACGTTGACGGATTTGACCTTCACGCGTTTGCCGGATTCGAGCTCGATTTGCACCGAGGCATCGGCCTCCGACATCACACGGCCGGCGAGAAATTTGCCGGCATCTTCAAAAAGGGCGTAGTTCACCAGGTGGATTGTCCCATCCTGATCAGGCGGGGCGGCTTGGTGGATGGGTTGCGCAACGGGTCGGGGCTGCAATCAGCCCGCTGTCCTGCACGCCGGCTGCGCCGTCGAGCCCTTGCGCGCCGAGCCAGCCCGGCGCAAACAAGGTGTCGTGGTAGCGCTCGCCGGCGTCGCAGATCAGGCTGACGATGCTGCCGGCCTGGCCGCGCTGGACCATCTCGCGCGCCAGGTGCAGCACGCCGACAAAATTGGTGCCCGTGGACGGCCCGACGCGACGCCCCAGCCGGCTGCTCAGGTCGAGTGCGGCGGCAAAACTCTGCGCATCGGGCACCCGCAGCATGCGGTCGATCACGCCGGGCACAAAGCTGGGCTCGACCCGCGGCCGGCCGATGCCCTCGATGCGGCCGCGCAGGTTCGATTGCAAGTCGCGCCGGCGCTGCACAAAGGCATCGAAAAACACCGAGTTTTCCGGGTCCACCACCGCCAGACGGGTGATGGCCAAGGCCTCGCGCCGTCGGCCCATGTACCGGATGTAGCGCCCGATGGTGGCCGAGGTGCCGCCGGTGCCCGCTCCCACCACGATCCAGCGCGGCAACGGGTGCGGCTCTTGCTGCAACTGGGCAAACAGGCTCTCGGCGATGTTGTTGTTGCCACGCCAGTCGGTGGCGCGCTCGGCGTGAGTGAACTGGTCCATGTAATGGCCGCCGCGCGCCGCCGCCAGCGCCTCGGCCTCGGCATAGACCCGGGACGGTTCGACCTCGACACACTCGCCGCCGTAGAAGTGGATCTCTTCGAGCTTGCGGGTGGCCGTGCCAAGGGGCACCACCGCGACAAAGGGCAGGCCCAGCAGCCGGGCGAAATAGGCCTCGCTGATGGCGGTGGACCCGGATGAGGCCTCGACCACCGTGGTGCCGGGCCCGATTTGGCCGTTGCACAGGCCGTAGAGGAACAGCGAGCGCGCCAGCCGGTGTTTCAGACTGCCCGACGGGTGGGTGGACTCGTCCTTCCAGTAGACGGTGACGCCCGGCGCCTCTGTCAGCTCCAGCGGGATCAGGTGGGTGTCGGCCGAGCGGCGCGCATCGGCCTCGATGCGTTGCAGGGCTTGCGCCAGCCAGGCGCGGTGTGCGGTGTCGCTCATGGGGCATTCCCGGTGGTGGCTTGAACGGGATCAACCTGCAGGTTCAGGAAGTGCAGGACGAAGGGCAGGTGCGCGTCAAAGTCCGAAATCGCATGGTCGCTGCCGGGCAGCAGGCGAACTGTGGCTGCGGGTACGCAGGCGGCGGTCGGTGCGTCGGCGGCAGCGTTGAACAACCCCAGCATCTCGCGCCAGTCGAGCACCTCGTCGCCCTTGGCGATTAACGCGCCGTAGCGCTCCATCCGGGTCAACGCCGGCACCCTCAGTACCTGCAGTTCGTCGATGTACTCGGGGCGGAAGAAGAACGTCACTTCGGGGTGGTGGAACTGGGTTTGCTCGCCGATGTAGGCCGACAGGTCGCGGGCCGGGTCCACCGCCGGGTTCAACAACATCGCCCGGCAGCCGGTGGCTTCGGCCACGGCGGTGGCATAAAAGCCGCCGAGTGAACTGCCCACCACGGCCATCTGCAACCGTGGCCAGCTGGCGATGCCTCGGGTGATCAGGGCCCAGGCAGCGGCAGGCGAGGGCGGCAGTTGCGGACACCACCACCGCACGTCGGGCCGGTGGGCGGCCAGCCAGGCCTCGAGGCGCCGGGCCTTGAACGAGCCGGGCGAGGAGCGGAAGCCGTGCAGGTAGAGCAGGTGCATGGGCGCGCATTGTCGGGGCCGCAAAGCGGCTTGCGGGCCGGCGACACCCGCAAAGACCCGCAGCGCGCAGCGCCGTCAGACGATCTTGATGCCCAGGTTGGGCAGGCCGTCGATGTGGCAGTCGATCACGTCGCCGCGCACCACCGGACCGACGTTTTCAGGTGTGCCCGAGTAGATGATGTCGCCTGGCATCAGCTCGAAGGCCTCGCTCAGCTTGGCAATCTGCTCGGCCACGCTCCAGATCATCTGGTTCAGGTTGGCGTTTTGCTTGAGCACGCCGTTGACCTTCAGCCAGATGCCGCCCTGCATGAACGGCCCGGTCAGGCTGGCCAGGTGCAGCGGGCCGATCGGCGCCGAGCGGTCGAAGCTCTTGCCGATTTCCCAGGGCTTTTTTTCGTCGCCCAGTGCCCGTTGCAGATCGCGCCGGGTCATGTCCAGGCCGACGGCGTAGGCGTAGACATGGTCGAGCGCCGTGCTGATCGGGATGTTGCGGCCGCCCTTGCTCAGCGCGGCCACGAGTTCGACCTCGTAGTGGTAGTTTTTGGTCAGGCTCGGGTAGGGGTGGTTGGCCACGCTGCCGGGTGCCACGTTCTGGATTGCGTCGGTCGGCTTCTGGAAGAAAAACGGCGGCTCGCGGGTCGGGTCGGACCCCATTTCGCGGGCATGCGCGGCGTAGTTGCGGCCGATGCAGTAGATGCGCCGCACCGGAAACACCAGCGTGCTGCCGACGATGGGCACCGTGGTGGTGGCCACGGCAAAGGGGGTCTTGATGTCGGTCTGCGCCACGCCTGGCAGCGCACAACCCGTCAGTGCGCCCAGGGCCAGTGTGGAGGTGGTATGGATTACTGATCGGCGCTGCACTCGAGTCTCCTCACGACTATGGGTTGAACCGTAATTTTCATCGATTCAAGCAGAACAGTCGGCAAAGCGACGGTTCGAACTTTTGGGTGAGAGGCCCGTCGCCGACCCTTCTGGAAAGCCAGGATGCCAGCGGCTGCGGCAACGCCTGCAAGCCGTCCAGGCGCATCGATTAGCCGGGCCGGTTGCGGCCCGAGGAGGTCGGTCATTGCGAGTGTTTTGAGCGCACGCACGCTCATCCTGCCGGCAAGGACCGGCCGCAAGGAGCCGCAGCCCGCCAGCCGACGGCTTGAGCAGCCGGGCTACCGCGCCAGCGCCGTCAGCAGCTTGGCATGCAAACCGCCGAACCCGCCGTTGCTCATCACCAGCACCTGGTCGCCGGGCCGGGCGGCGCGGGCGATGGCCCCGACCAGCTTGTCGACGCTGTCCGCCACCACCGCTTGCGCGCCCATCGGCAACAAGGCGTCGGCGGCGTCCCAGCCGTAGTTGCCTTGCAGGCAGAAAGCGAGGTCGGCTTCTTCCAGCGCCCAGGGCAGGGCGGCTTTCATGTCGCCTTGTTTCATGGTGTTGGTGCGAGGTTCGAACACCGCCAGGATGCGGGCCAGTCCGGCCTTGCGGCGCAGGCCGTTGATGGTGGTGCGCATGGCAGTGGGGTGGTGGGCAAAGTCGTCGTATACCTTGATGCCACCGGCCTCGCCCAGCAGTTCGAGCCGGCGGCGCACGTTCAAGAACGTGCTCAGCGCGGCGGCGGCGACCTCTGGCGTCACGCCCACGTGCTCGGCCGCACCGATGGCCGCCAACGCGTTGAGCTGGTTGTGCTCACCCAGCAAGGGCCAATCGACCCGCGCGACTTTCAGGCCGCCGCGCAGCACGTCAAAGCCGTGCGGCTCGCCGCGCGCCCGCAGCGCGCCGGGCTCTTCCTTGCGGGCGCCAAAGCGCTGCAACTCGCTCCAGCAGCCGCGGGCCAGCACCCGGTCCAGCGCCGTCTCCCGGCTGTTGACCACCAGCCGACCGGTGGACGGCACCGTGCGCACCAGGTGATGGAACTGGGTCTCGATCGCCGCCAGGTCCGGAAAGATGTCGGCGTGGTCGTACTCGAGGTTGTTCAGGATCGCGGTGCGCGGTCGGTAGTGCACAAACTTGCTGCGCTTGTCAAAAAACGCGGTGTCGTACTCGTCGGCCTCGATCACGAAGGGGCAGCGCCCGCCAGGCATGCCGGCGGTGCCGGTCTGGCCGAGCCGGGCCGAGATGCCGAAGTTCAGCGGCACGCCGCCCACCAAGAAGCCTGGCTGCAGCCCGGCTTGCTCCAGTATCCAGGCCAGCATCGAGGTGGTGCTGGTCTTGCCGTGGGTGCCGGCCACCGCCAACACATGGCGCGCTTGCACCGGTGGGTGCAGCACGTTCTCGGCCAACCACTGCGGGCCGCTGGTGTAAGCCGCGCCCGCGTCCAGGATCACTTCCATCAGCGGGTTGCCTCGCGCCACCACGTTGCCGATCACGTAGACGTCCGGCTTGAGCGCCAATTGGTCGGCGCCAAAGCCCTCGATCAGCTCGATCCCCAGCGCTCGCAGCTGGTCGCTCATCGGTGGGTAGACGTTGGTGTCGCAGCCGGTGACCCGGTGGCCGGCCTCGCGGGCGATCGCGGCAATGCCGCCCATGAAAGTGCCGCAGATGCCGAGGATGTGGAGGTGCATGGGACGGTTCTTGATAGAGGGTTCTGTGCGAGCCCGGCCCGATGCGACCGGGCCGAGGCGCTCAGACCGTGAAGCCTTGGCGCGCCACCCACTCCTGCCCCGCGGCCAGCGTCACCGGCGTACCGATGGCCGCCGCCTCGACACACAGAAAGCGCTGCCAATCGTGGTCCGGCAGGTCGTCGATTTCGGCCGACCGGACCGGGCCCGGGTTCCAGACCACCGCGTCGTCGAAGCCCACGTTCTGGATCGTCATCCGGCCCATCGCAGTGGCCAGGCCCAGCGGCCCCGGGTTGATCGCATGCACGTCGTAGTAGACACGGTCGATCTCGCCGGCAAAGCCCAAGGGGTCGAGCTCTTGCGGCTGGGTCTTGCCGCTCAACTTGTCGAGGTAGCGCACGCCGTACAGGCCGGCCAGTCGGGCGTGTTTGAGATCGTCGATCAGCAAGTAGCTGTGCAGTGCCGCCGTGAAGGTGAACGGGCTGTCACCGGTGTTGGTGATCGCCAGCTCCACATCGAGTTGCAGGCCCGACAGGCTCAGGCTCAGTTCGGCCTCGAAAGCATGCGGCCAAAGGGCGCGGGTGGCGGCGTCATCGGTCAGGCGCAGCACGCCGATCACCACGTCGCCACGGGTCGCGCCTTCGACCCACTGCCAAGCGCGGTCGCGCACCAGGCCGTGGCGCGGCAAGGGGCCGAGCAGCGCAAATTGTGGAAAGACGACCGGGATGCCGCCGCGCACGGCCTCGCCGTCCCCGGCCATGGCCAGGGGTGAGAGGTAGAGCCGCTCTTGGTCGCCGGCCGGGATCCACGACACCAGCTGGCCGCCGTGCAGCATCACCGTGGCCTCGGCGCCGTCGGGTGCGCGCAGCCACATCGCCGGCTGGCCCAACACCGTGGTGGGTTTGATCATGATCGGGCCTCCGGTTCAGGCCGCCAGGGCCCGGAACGCCACGCGGGCCGCCGCCACCGTGGCCGCGATGTCGTCGGCCGTGTGCGCCGCGCTGACAAAACCGGCCTCGTAGAGCGCTGGCGCCAGGTAGATGCCCTGGTCGAGCATGGCGTGAAAGAAGCGATTGAAGCGCTCCTTGTCGGTGGCCATCACCACAGCGTAGTTCTGCGGCAACGTGTCGGCAAAAAAGAATCCGAACATGCCGCCCTGGCTGTCGCCCACCAGCGGCACGCCGGCGTCGGCCGCAGCAGCCGTCAGGCCGGCGACCAGCGATTGCGTGCGGCCCGACAAGGTCTCGAAAAAGCCCGGCCGTGCGATCTCCTTGAGCGTGGCCAAGCCACAGGCGGTGGCTACCGGGTTGCCAGACAAGGTGCCGGCCTGGTAGACCGGGCCCAATGGCGCGAGCAGGCTCATCACCTTTTTGCTGGCGCCAAAGGCGGCCAGCGGCATGCCGCCCCCGATGACCTTGCCAAACACACTCATGTCGGGCGCAAATCCGGGGATCAGCCCGGCGTAGACGCTTTGCGCGCCGCCCAGCGCGACCCGGAAGCCGGTCATCACCTCGTCGAACACAAACAGTGCACCGTGCTTTGTACACAGCTCACGGATGCGCTTCATGAACGGCACGGACGCCCGCACGAAGTTCATGTTGCCGGCAATCGGCTCGATCATCACGCAGGCGATCTGGTCGCCCTGGGTGGCAAACAGATCTTCGATCTGCTGGACGTTGTTGTACTCCAGCACCAGGGTGTGCTGCACCACCTCGGGTGGCACGCCGGCACTGGTCGGGTGGCCGAACGTGGCCAGGCCGGAACCGGCCTTGACCAGCAGCGCGTCGGCATGGCCGTGGTAGCAGCCCTCGAACTTGACGATCTTGCTGCGCCCGGTGGCGCCGCGCGCCAGCCGGATGGCGCTCATGCCGGCCTCGGTGCCCGAGGACACCAGCCGCACCTGTTCGACCGAGGGCACCCGTTGGATGATCGCCTCGGCCAGCTCGATCTCGCGCTCAGTGGGTGCGCCGAAGCTGAAGCCGTCCAGCGCGGCTTTTTGCACCGCCTCCAGCACGGCCGGGTGGCCGTGGCCCAGGATCATCGGGCCCCAGGAGCCGATGTAGTCGACGTAGCGCTGGCCCTCGGCATCCCAGATGTAGGCGCCGTGGCCTCGGCTGATGAAACGCGGCGTGCCGCCGACAGCGCGGAAAGCGCGCACCGGCGAATTGACGCCGCCGGGGATCACGCGCTGGGCGCGTTCGAACAGGGCTTGGTTGCTGGTCATCGTGCGGGCGAAGGATCGTCAGGGGGGTCAGTGCACGCGGCGCGGCGCGCCCTTGCTCTTGGTCTCGGGCAACTCGGGCTCAGGCACCGGGCCGCCCTCGAGCGCACCCTCGTCGCCTTCTTCGTCCGGCGGCAACGCCCAGAAGAAGCGGTCGGGCACCACATTGCCCATGCCGGGCCGAAAGCCCGAGTCCAGCGTCTGGTCCATGAAGGCCAGCGCCTCGCCGACGGCAGCCTGCAACTCGGCGCCGGCGGCCAGCAGGGCGGCCAGCGCCGCGCTCAGCGTGTCGCCAGCGCCGACGAAAGAGGTTTCGAACATCTCGAACTTCTCGCCAGTCAGCGCACCTTGCGGCGAGGCCAGCACGTTGTCGATGAACTGGTCGCCGCCAGCCTTGCCGCCCTTGCCGCCCTTGGTGGCCAGCATGATCCCCGAGACCAGCACAAAGCGCGTGCCATGCTCGCCGGCGGCCACCGCCAACTCGCGGGCCGAGGCCGGGCGCTCGCTGTCCCAGTCGGGCAGCAGAAAGTCGGTCAGCGTCTTGTGGTTGCCCACCAGCACCTCGGTGGCCGGCAGGATCAGCTCGCGGAAGGCCTCAAGATAGGGCTGGGCCTGGTCTTCGTCCAGCCAGCCCAGATTGGGCAGGTAGGTCACCAGCGGCACGTCGGGGTAATCGGACAGGATCTCGGCCACCGCGCTGACGGCGTCGGCACTGCCCAGAAAACCAACCTTGAAACCCGAGACAGTGATGTCCTCCAAAACGGTGCGGGCCTGCTCGGCCACGACCTCGGCATCGATCGCATGGTGGTCGAAGATCTCGGCGGTGTCGCGCAACAGCACGCTGGTGGTCACGGGCAGGGCATGCGCACCCATCGCGGCCAAGGTGCTGATGTCACCCGCCAGACCGCCGGCGCCGCTCGGGTCAGCGGCGTTGAAGCTCATCACGCAAGCCGGCGCTGCTGCATCCTGCGGCGCGTCGATGCCGGTGTCGGCGACGATGGCGTCGGGGGTGGGACTGGAGCTAGCGGTCATGAACGGATCCGTGAAAAATCGGGCTACAGGGTCGGAATTGCCAGCGACCTCAAGAAACTGAAACAACATGAAGCCACGCGGCCGCAACCCGGCTTGACGCCAAAACGGCGTGGCTACAATGATCGCTTCATTGTAGTGATCTGCCTAAAAACGTGACCGAACCCCGTACCTGGATGTGCCTGATCTGCGGCTGGATCTACGACGAGGCCGTCGGCGATGCCGAACATGGCATTGCGCCCGGCACGGCCTGGGCCGATGTCTCGATGAACTGGACTTGTCCGGAATGCGGTGCCCGCAAGGAAGACTTCGAGATGGTTCAGGTTTGATCCTGCCCATCGGCTGGCCGGCCGACCGCAAGGTCCGGCTGCACCTGCAGCACCCATCAGCACCGCCGAGGAGCCGACGTGGATGAACCCCAAGCCGCAGCCCCGGCTGCAGCGACCAAGGTGCTGGTGATCGATGACAGCAACACTATCCGGCGCAGCGCCGAGATTTTTTTGCGCCAGGGTGGGCATGAAGTGGTGCTGGCCGAGGACGGTTTTGATGCGTTGGCCAAGATCAACGACCATGCACCGCAGCTGATCTTCTGCGACATCCTGATGCCCCGGCTCGACGGCTACCAGACCTGCGCGATCATCAAACGCAACCCGCGTTTTGCCCATGTGCCGGTGATCATGCTGTCATCCAAGGATGGTTTGTTCGACAAGGCACGCGGCCGCATGGTGGGCTCGGAGGACTACCTCACCAAGCCGTTTACCAAGGACCAGTTGCTGCGCGCGGTGCAGCAGTTTGGGGGCCGTGTTGCGCCGCAAGCTGCCGCCGAGCCGGTGGTGGCGGCCAGCAAACGCTGAGCTGAACCAGGCCGGGCTGCGGTTTCGCCAAGTCGGGTCACAATGTTCAATCTGAGCGATCCGGCGAGTCTGCCATCGGGCGCCGGGCAAGCAGGAGAATGCACCATGGCTGTACACAAGATCTTGCTGGTCGATGACTCGAAAACCGAGTTGCATGTGCTGTCCGAGTTGCTGCTCAAGCACGGCTACGCGGTGCGCACCGCAGAGAGCGGTGAGGAGGCACTCAAGCGCCTGGCCGAAGAAAAACCCGATCTCGTGCTGATGGACGTGGTGATGCCGGGCCAGAACGGGTTCCAGCTCACCCGCGCCATCACTCGGGACCCGCGTTTTGCCGGCCTGCCGGTGATTCTGTGCACCAGCAAGAACCAGGAGACCGACCGGGTCTGGGGCATGCGCCAAGGTGCCCGCGACTACGTCGTCAAGCCAGTACAGGCGCAAGAGCTGATCGCCAAGATCAAGAATTTTGACTGAGCGGCGCCCAGCCGGCTCAGCGTCTTAGCCCGCCCCAGCTTCAGCCCCGCCCGAGCCGACCCGCCCATGGCCAACAAACAAGCGCTGCGCGACTTGCAGACCCGCCTGGCCGAACGCATGAGGCAGGTGCGCACCGAGCAGCCCGGTGTGTCCTGGCTGGCCGTGGATTGCGCTGGCCACGGCTTGCTGATCGCGCTGCACCAGGCCGGTGAAATCTTCAAGCTCGACGTGCTGCAGCCCGTGCCCTACACCCAGCCCTGGCTGGCCGGCGTGGTCAACCTGCGGGGCGGGGTCTACACCGTGGTAGACCTGGGCATCTTCCTGGGCCTGCGCAGGCAAGCACCGCAGGGCCCGGTGCCAACAGCGCGGCTGCTGGCCTTCAACAGCGCGCTCGAGGTCAACAGTACCCTGCTGGTAGACCGGCTGGAGGGCTTGCGCCACGCCGCCGACCTGCAGACGGTGCTTGAAAGCGATGACAATGCGGCGCGACCGGCCTTTGCGGCGGCGCGCTGGCAGGATGCGGCGGGTCGGGTGTGGCAGGAAATCGATCTCGCCGAGCTGGCCAAGTTGCCTCAGTTTCTGGCAATCAGCGCATGAGCTTACTTACCGCTGCCGGGCGGATTTAGGGCCAGCGGCCCGACAGAAGAGGGGACGTGATGGGCTTGCTGGACCGACTCAAGAACAAGCGACCGGTGGTTGATGCTGACGGCGCGCGCGTGCCGACCAACTTTGACGAGTTGCAGGCCGCCGGGGAGGCCGACGACGCCACCGCGTTGATCGGCCTAGGCAGCCGGCCCGCCGACCTGAGTGCCAGTACCGTGCACGCGGTGTTGCCCCACACGGGGCACGGCCAATCGATCATCTCCGAGCTGCCTCCGTCCGGGCAGCTCAATGATTTTGTCGATTCGCGCTCGATGGGCGCACTGGCTGCCGGCATGGGACTGGCTGCAGGAGCGGCCGGCCTGGCCGCCGCTACCACTGACGCTGACACCAGCCCTGGCCTGCCCCTGATTGGTCAGCGGCCGGTGCCAGAGCAGCAGCGCATTCTGGGCGCCGCCGTGCTGCTGGGCGTGTTGCTGCTGGCACTGGTGACAGTGGTTGCGCTGACCTCGTCAAGCCGCAGCGCCAGCCAGCTTGGCGCCACCGGCCAGGCCCAGATGCAGTCGCAGCGGCTGGCCAAAGCCGTGTCGCAGGCGATGGGCGGCACCGCCGCGTCCTTTGCTGAAATCAAGGAGGCCACCAGCGTGATGGCTGCCAACGCCCGTGCGCTCAAGGACGGCAGCGCCGGCCTCGCCGCTGCACCGGCCGAGGTTCAGCCGCTGCTGGAGCCGCTGATGCCCCTGGTCGACCGCGCCGAGAAGAACGCCGGTTTGCTGCTGGCCCAGCAGAAGACACTGGTGCAGGTGAGCCAGGCCCTGCGCACCCTCAACAGTCAGGCTGCCGAACTGCTGGAGTCGGCGGAGGCGGTGGCCGCGCTCAAGGCACAGCAGGGCGCCTCGGCCAGTGAGCTGTCACAGGCCGGTCAATTGGTGATGCTGACCCAGCGCATCGGCAAGAGCGCCAATGAATTTTTGACGATGGAGGGGGTCAGCTCGGAGGCAGTGTTTTTGCTCGGCAAAGACCTGAACAGCTTCCGCGAAATCACCGAGGGCCTGATCAACGGCAATGCCGAATTGCGCCTGCCCGGCACTAAAGACCCCCAGACCAAGGAGCGTCTGCAAGGCCTGCTCAAGCAGTATGAGCAGACAAAAGTGCAGGCCAGTGCGATGCTCGGCAACCTGCAAGGCCTGGTCAGCGCACGTGACGCCCAGGTGGTGGTGGTGGCCGACAGCGAGCCGCTGCGCAAGGGCCTGCAGTCGGTACAGGACGTGTTGACGACGCAGGGCGGATTTCACATTGCGCACGGCCTGGGCATGCTGTTTGCACTGGCCCTGGTGGTGGCGGGCGGCTGGGGCCTGCTGCAGCTCTATGTCACCGACCAGGCCCAGCGTGCCGGCGTGGCCGAGGCCCAGCGGCTGGAGGCCGAGCGCCAGGAACAAGAGGCCAAGCGGGTCAATGACGCCAACCAGGCGGCAATTTTGCGGCTGATGAACGAGTTGCAGTCGGTGGCCGAGGGCGACCTTACCCAGCAAGCCACGGTCACCGAGGACATCACTGGCGCGATTGCCGACTCGGTCAACTACACCGTTGAAGAGTTGCGCTCGCTGGTCTCGCAGGTGCAAGACACCGCCGGCCGGGTGACCGTGACCACCAGCCAGGTCGAGACCACTTCGGTCGAGTTGCTGGCCGCCTCGGACGAGCAACTGCGTGATATCCGCGAGACCGGCGAATCGGTGCTGCAAATGGCCGCACGGATCAACAGCGTGTCAGCCCAGGCGCAGCAGTCGGCCCAGGTAGCGCGGCAATCGCTGCGCGCGGCCGAATCCGGCCTGGGCGCGGTGCAAAACTCGATCGGCGGCATGAACGCCATCCGCGACCAGATCCAGGAGACCTCCAAACGCATCAAGCGGCTGGGCGAGTCTTCGCAGGAGATTGGCGAGATCACCGAGCTGATCTCGGACATCACCGAGCAGACCAACGTGCTGGCGCTCAACGCTGCGATTCAGGCGGCTTCGGCCGGCGAGGCTGGCAGGGGCTTTTCGGTCGTGGCTGAAGAAGTGCAGCGCCTGGCCGAACGCTCGGCAGACGCCACCCGCCAGATCTCGGCCCTGGTCAAGACCATCCAGACCGACACCCAGGATGCAGTGGCGGCCATGGCGCGCTCGACCCAGGGTGTGGTCGATGGTGCGCGGCTGTCGGATGCTGCCGGGTCGGCACTGGGCGACATCGACCGCGTCACCCGGCAACTGGCCGAGCTGATCCAGAGCATCTCGGTGCAAGCCTCCAGCGAGGCCAGCTCGGCCAACGTGGTGGCCAGCAACATCCAGCACATCTTTGCCGTCACCGAGCAGACCGGCGAGGGCACGCGCTCGACGGCTCAGATGGTGCGTGAGCTCTCGCGCGCGGCGGAGGAGCTGAGGCAGTCGGTGTCGCGCTTCAAGATTGTCTGAACGGCAGCACGGGCGAACGGGCGACGGCGGCAAGCGACATGGCTTTGAGCAACGGTCCGGTGGTCAACCCGGTTCAGGCGGACGACCTGAGCGCCCTGTCCTGGGTGCAGGAGGAGTTGCGGCGGTCGCTGGAGTTGGCCAACAAGGCCTTGCGGCGCTACCTCAAGGAGCAGTCGCAGGCGGCCGATCTCGACACGGTGGATCCCGCTGTGCTGCGCCAGGCGCGCAGCCAGCTGCACCAGAGCGTGGGCGTGCTGGAGCTGGTGGGCCTGAGCCGGCCCGCCGAATTGTTGCGCGCGGCCGAAGCCGCGCTGCTGCGCCTGAGCGCCCGGCCCAAGCTGATCACCACGGCCGCAGCCGACACCCTCGAGCAGGGCTCGTTTGCGGTGCTCGACTTCATTGGCCGACGTTTGGCCGGCACGCCGGTGTCGACACTGGCGCTGTTTCCGCAGTACCGCGCCCTGCAGGAGCTGGCCGGTGTCACGCGGGCCCACCCGGCCGATCTCTGGTCGGTTGAGTGGTCCTGGCGCCTGCTGCCAGACGACAGCACTGCCCCGCCGCGTCTGGCCGACGACGAAACCGTGGGCCGCATCGAGGCCGATCTGCTGGCCCAGATGCGCGGCGCGCCACCCAGCGTGGCCGCTCGCATGAGCGAGCTGTTTGCCGGGCTGGCCCGCGGTGCAGGGGGGGCAAATGGCGCAGGTGATGTCGATGTTGATGGCGCGGGTGATGGCGCGGGTGATGACGCTGGCGTCGTCAACGGTACAAGGCCTGTGGCGCAGACCGCAGGCCGTCGGCGATTGAGCACGCTGTGGCAGCTGGCGGCGGCGTTCTTCGAGGCTCAGGCCGACGGCTTGCTGCGGTCAGATGCCTACAGCAAGCGCGTGGGCTCCAAGCTGCTGGCGCAGTTGCGGGCTGGCGACCAGGCCGAACCGTCCGAGCGACTGGCGCATGACTTGTTGTTCTTCTGCGGCCAGGCCACACCCCAGGTGGAGCGGCCGGTCGGACCGCGCCTGGCCGCAGTGCGCCGGGCCTATGACCTGGGCGGCATGCCGGCGGTCGATTACGACCAGCCCCGACTCGGCCGATTTGACCCGGCCTGGGTGGCGCAGGCGCGCAAGCGCGTGACCGCTGCCAAAGAAGTCTGGTCGGCCGTGGCCGGCGGTGACCTGGCACGCCTGGGCGGCCTGTCCGAGCAGTTTGCACTGGTCAGTGACTCACTCACCCGGCTGTATCCTGACGGCGGCGTGCTGGGTCGGGCGCTGCAGGTGGCGGCAGCCCACACCGCCGCCACCGGCGCCGAGCCACCAGCCGAGTTGGCGATGGAAGTGGCCACCGCGCTGCTCTACATCGATGCCTCGCTGGATGACGGGGAGTTCGACCACCCCGACGGCGCCCAGCGCATCCACCGCCTGGCCCAACGCATCGACTCGGTACGCCAGGCCCGAGACCCTGGCACGCTCGAGCTCTGGATGGAGGAGCTCTACCGCCGCGTCTCCGACCGCCAGACCATGGGCAGCGTGGTGCAGGAGTTGCGCGTGTCGCTGTCCGAGGTCGAGAAGAACATCGATCTGTACTTCCGCGATCCGGCCCACCGCGAGCTGCTGATTCCGGTGCCGGCCCAACTCTCGGCCATGCGCGGTGTGTTGTCGGTGCTCGGGCTGGACCAAGCCTCGCAGGCCGTGCTGCGCATGCGCGACGATGTCGACGCGCTGGCCAATACCGAGGTCAACCCGCAGCATGCCATCGAGACCGGCACCTTTGATCGCCTGGCCGACAACCTGGGCTCGCTGAGCTTTTTGATTGACATGGTCAGCGTGCAGCCGCAGATGGCCAAGTCGCTGTTCCGCTTCGACCCCGAGACCGGCAGCCTGGCTGCGGTGATGGCCCGCGAAGACCGGCCGACCGGCTTCGACGCGCTGGAGACCACCGCTGACGAAGACCCGCGTGGCCAGCCCGACACCGACGCACTCGCGGTCACGCTGGATTTTGACCGCATCGTCAAGCAGGCCCGCGCAACCCAGCGCGGCACCGGGGGCGCCAACTCGGCGGCTGAAAGGTCGACGGCCCGTCCGGCTGGGTTGGGCGTGGCCACGGGCCCGCCGAATCTGCTGGGCAATCACGGCCTGCCGATGCTTGACCTGGACGCACCGGCTCGATCGGCCCAGCCGCAGACCACGGCATCGGGCGGCGCGCTGTCGGCAGCCGCACCGGCCGCGCCGATGCCAACGGCCGAAGCGCCGCCTGCGGTCTGGGTCAGCGGTCTGGAAGACGACCCTGAAATGCGTGAAGTGTTTCTCGACGAAGCGCGAGAGGTACTGGCATTCGCCCGCCAGTCGCTGGCCGAGCTGCAAGCCCGCCACGATGACCGGCCCGCGCTCAGCACCGTGCGCCGCGCTTTTCACACGCTCAAGGGCAGTGCCCGGATGATCGGTCTGGGCCCTTTTGGAGACGCTGCCTGGGCGTGTGAGCAGCTCTACAACGCCTGCCTGGCCGAACCCGGTGCCAGTGCCGACCGCGAACTGCGCGAGTTCAGTGCCGACGCCTGCGGCTACTTCGAGCGCTGGGTGCAGGCATTGGCGGATGGCGACGCCAGCGCCTTCCATGCCGACTTGCTGGTGCAAGCGGCCGAGTCGCTGCGCGCCGGGCACCGGCATCTGCCGCTGTCTGGCACCGTGCCTATGCCGGCTGTGCCGGTCGATTCATCGGCCCATGAGCCTTTGACCCTCGAACCCCTGGCCGTCGAACCGCTGCCCGTCGAACCTCCGGCCGTCGAACCTCTGGCCATCCCGCCCGCCTTGCCCGCAGCCGTGGCTGCGCCCGATTCGGCGCCCGAGCTTGCGCTGGACTCGGCGGCCGAGCCCAGCGGGTTCGCCGGCTTGCAGCTTGACCTGGAGCCCGGCCTGGCCGAACCCGCTTCGACGGACCGCCGGGGCCTGCTCGACCGCGTGCCGGACCTGCCCTTGGCCACGGACCTCGACTTCGCGTCCTTGCCTCCGTTAGCCCCTGCGCCAGAGGCCGCGCCCGCTTTCGCCGCCAGCGCTGGACCCGCCGTGGTGAGTGGGGTTGAGCCTGAATTGCCTGAACTCGACCTGGCGGCACTCGACGACGAGGAGCTGGCGGTGCCGGCGGTGTCGGGCGCAGCCGCCGAACCGATGATCGAGGTGGCCGAGGCCATCGAGCTGGATCTCGACCTTGACTTCGGCGCCGCATTCGGCGACCCGGACAGTGCGCCGGCGCCTGACTTGCTGCTCGATTTGCCTGCCTTGCCGGCGCTTGAGCCTGAGCTGCCGTCCAGCCTGACGCAGGCGCTGGACCTGGCGCTCGACCTGGCGCCGGTCCCGGCACCCCAAGCCGAGACGCAGGCGCCACCTGTCGAAGCCGGATTTGTCGCCCCGGCTGAAACCGCTGCCGAGGCCGCGGCTGGCAGCTCGGTTGTCGCCGATGCCGAAGCCTATCGCCAGATCGGGTCGCTGCGCATCGGTATCCCCTTGTTCAACATTTACCTCAACGAGGCCGATGAGTTGTCGCGCCGCTTGGGGATCGAGTTGGCCGAATGGACGCTGGAGCAGCACCGCCCGGTAGGCGACGCCGCCGTGGCGCTGGCCCATTCGCTGGCCGGCAGTTCGGGCGCGGTGGGCTATACCGACCTGTCTCAGCTCGGGCGTGAGCTCGAGCACGCGCTCGACCGCTCCAATTTGCGTGGCCAGGGCCGGGGTGACGAAGCGCTGCACTTCAACCGGGCGGCCGAAGAGATTCGGCGCTTGCTGCATCTGTTTGCGGCCGGCTTTCTGCACAGTCCAGACGCCGAGCTGTTGCAGGCGCTGCAAGTGTTGTCGCACAGCGCCCCCGACGCTGCCGACGCCCCCGACACTGCCGACGCCCATGACACTGCCGAGCCCGCGATCAAAGTCGGAGCCGAGCCGGTCGCCGATCTGGCCCCGGTGCAGCCCGCGCCCTTGGGAGTTGCCGCGCCGGTTGCTGTGCCGCACGAGGTCGCGGCCGGCGTCCTGGGCCGCGCCGCCTTGCTGCCTTTCGAGGCGCTGCAGCAGCCGGCACCCGTGGTGCGCCCACGCGGCACCGCCACCGGTTTCGACGAGGACATCGACCAGATCGATGTCATCGACGCCGAGCTGTTCCCGTTTTTTGTCGAAGAGGCTCAGGAATTACTGCCCCAGTTGCAGTCTCGCTTGCGCGACTGGGCGCGGCGGCCCAGCGAGCGTGAGGCCGCCTCGGCCTGCATGCGCAGCTTGCACACCTTCAAGGGCGGTGCCCGGTTGGCGGGTGCGATGCGCCTGGGTGAGCTGGCCCACCGGCTGGAGAGCTCGGTCGAGGTCTTGAGCGCTGAAGGCGCTGCCCTCACGGCGCCGGCTGTCGAGACCCTGGTGGGTTTTGCCGAC
>JANYKR010000061.1 GCA_025358155.1 Betaproteobacteria bacterium | reverse complement strand
CTTGCGTGGCATTCATGCTCCTTGTGTGGTCATGTTATGCCTCACACACAAACTTCCTGACAGGCTCTCATGGCCTGACGATACCCCGCCAATCTGCCGTCAATCTGCTGCCAACACGCCCGCCATCACCCCCCACCCACTCACCCACCCACTCACCCACTTACCCACTTACCCACTCACCCACTCACCAAGCCAGCGGATTCACCTGGTAGAGCAGCGCCAGCTCGCGGTACAGCTCTGGCGCCTCGGTCATCAAGGCCTGGGGTTGCTCGAAGAACACCTCGCTCAGCACCGCAAAAAACTCGGCCGAATCGGTCGCGCCGTAAGGGCTGATCAGGGCCGAGGGTTGGCGCCGCAACTGCTCGAACGCGGGCCCCATCACCGCTGCCCAGCGCTGGCGCTGGCGGCGCGAGGCGCGCCAGGGCCGGCCGTCGGCCACGCCCTTGTCCTGGTCGATCTGGTGTGCAAACTCGTGGATCACGACATTGCGACCATCACCCGGGTCGGCGGCACCGGCCAGCGCATCGGCCCAGGACAGGATCACCCGGCCCTGCGACCACGACTCACCGGCCAGCGCCTGGCGCCGCTCCTGCATCACGCCGCCGCCCTGGGCCTGCACCCGGTCCACCACAAAGGCGTCGGGGTAGACCAGCACCTCCCGCAACTGCGGGTAAAAGGCCGGGCGGTCCTGGCCCAGCAACAACAAGCAGGCCTGGGCCGCAATCGTGACGCGTTGCTCGTCGGCAATGCGCTGTCCGGCGCAGCCGATGAAGGGCTTCTCGGCCAGAAAGACCTGAATGTGGCCCTTGAGCCGCTGCTGCAGGTCCGCCGGCAGGCGCGCTGCGGCAGGCACGCGCTGGCGCAGGATGCGGCGCCAGGCAGGCGGGAACGGCCGGGCCCGCAGCCGGGTGCGGCGGCGCTCGGTCCACCACGGCTGCGCCAGCAACGCGGCCAGCGCCAGCAGCACCGCCAGCACCAGGGCCAGCAAGGGCAGTGCGGCCAACCAGGGGTCGGGGGCGTCAGAGCTCACCCCCGTCAGATGGCCTCAACGGCCGGCAATTCAAGCACCGCGGCTTGGGGGCTTGAAGCGCTGCGGCCGGCCCCGCGCCGCGCCGATCAACGTGGGGCGGGCTTGCGCAAGCTGTCTTGCGTCAGATCGAGCTCGGCCACCGGCAATCGCAGCACTTGCGCGGGGGGCGCTGCCAGTGCGGCCAGGCTGGCGCCGCCGGCGGCCAGATCACCCGCAATCACGGCCCGCAGGCCGCTGGCCTGCCAGTGCTGACGTGCAAAGGCCTGGACCTGGACGGGAGTGACGGCCAGCAGCCCCGGGGTGTAGGCGGCCAGCTCAGCCAACGGCCGGCCCTGGGCCAGCTGGCCGACCAGCAGGGCGGACAGGCCGGCCGTGGTTTCGAGCCGGCGCGCAAAACTGCCGATGAGGGTGGCCTGGCGCGCCGCCAGCTCTTCGGCCGCCGGCGGCGCATCGGCCAGCCGGGTGATCTCGGCCCGCAGCAGGGCCAGCACTTCGGCGGCGGTGGGGTGGTTGGTCTGGGCCAGTGCGCTGAACATGCCGCCCGGCGGATGGCTCTCGGCGCTGCTGCTCGCGCCGTAGCTCAGGCCCCGCTTGATGCGCACCTCCTGGTTCAGGCGCGCCGAATAGCCGCCGCCCAGCACCGCATTGGCCACCAGCCCGGCGTAGCGCTGCGGCCGGTCGGCCTCGCCGTTGCCCAGGTAGGGCGCGGCCACCGCCACGCCGCTCTGGCCGCTGCCGGGCATGTCGATCAGCACCAGCCGCGCGGCAATCGATGCGGCGGGCCGCACATCCAAGCTGGGCGCTGGCCCGGCCGGCGCCCGCCAGTCGCCCAGCAGGCGCTGGGCCAGCGCCTGGCCTTGCGCGGGCGTGATATCGCCCACCAGCACCAGTGCCACCTGGTCGGGCCGTACCCATTTGGCCTGAAAGGCCTGCAGATCGGCCCGCGTCAACCGTTGCAGCGCCACCGGCAAGGCGGTCTGGCCGTAGGGCCCATCCCCCCAATAAGCCCGGCGCAGGGCGAGCGCGGCCACGTCGGCCGGGTTGCCAAGCGTCACGCGCAGGCCGTCCAGCGCCTGGGCACGGGCCCGCTCCAGCTCGTCGGCGGCCAGCAGCGGATGGCGCAGTACGTCAACCAGCAGGCTGGCGGCCTCGTCCAGCCGCGGGCTGCTGACGGTCATCGCCAAGGTGCTCGCACCCCAGCTGCTGTTGCTCTCAAGCCCACCGCCCAGGGCCTCGGCCTGGCGCGCCAGCTCGGCCGCCGGTACCGGCTTGCCAGCGCGCAGCGCGCCCTTGGGCCAGAGCGTGGTGGTCATGGCGGCCACACCGGGCCGACCGGCAGGGTCAGCCTCGGGGCCTGCGCGCACCAGCAGGCTGAGGCTGACCACCGGCAGGCCCGGGCGCGGCGCCACCACCAGCAACAGCCCGTTGTCCAGGCGGGAGGGGTGCAGCGCGGGCAAGACCAGCGGGCGCGGCGCCTGGGCGGGCGGAGGCTCGTCCACGCCTGGGGTGCCGGCCCGCCCGACGCAGGGCAGCAGCAGCAGTCCGGCCAGCACCAGCGTCAAACCGCCGAGCTGACGCCGGCGGCCGCCCCGCCCTTGGGCTTTCAATGGCCCGCTCATGCCGCCGCCCCTTGCAGGTAGTCGATGGTGACGCGACGCGCGCGCAGCACGTACAGCTCGAGCACCCGCTGGATATCGGCCACCCTCACCGCCTGCAGCCGGTTGATGCGCTGATCGACCTCGCGGGCATCGCCGTACAGCAGCACCGCCCGGCCGATCGCATCGGCCTGGCCTTGCGGCGTCTGGCGTGACAGCAGGGCCGAGGTCAGCAACTGGGTGCGCACCTTGTCCATCTCGGCAAAACCGACCCGGCCGCGCGCCAGCCCGGTGATCTGGGCCAGCAGTGCGTCTTCGAGCTTGCGCAGCGGTTGGCCGCTGGCGGCGATGGCGTAGGCCGCCAGCAGCCCGGCATCGGCGAACAGTTCAGCCGAGAACCCGACCGCCTGAGCGGCCTGGGTGTTGTAGACCAGGGACTCGTTGAGGCGCGACGAGTCGCCGGCCGACAGCAGGGCCGAGGCCAGCTCCAGCGCCGGCGCGTCGGCATGGCCGGCGGCCGGGCCTTTCCAGACCAGGGCCACCGCCGGCAAGGGAACGCTGGGCGCCTTGAGCTCGACCCGGGTGTCCTGCTGGCGCGCGGGCTCGGGTGTGCTGACCCGCGGGATCGCCTGGGTCGGGCTGCGCAGCGGGCCAAAGTAGCGGTCGATCCAGCCGTCGAGCTGGGCCGGGTCGAAGTCGCCCACCACGATCAGCACCGCGTTGTCGGGCCGGTAGTAGGTGGCGTGGAACTTGCGCACATCGTCGAGCGTGGCGGCGTTCAGGTCGGCCTCGCTGCCGATCACCGGGCGCTGGTAGGGGTGGCGCTCAAATGCCTGCTGCGGCAGCGCGTTGAAGAGCCGGCCGTAGGGGTCGGCCAGCACCCGCTGGCGCAGCTCCTCGATCACCACCTTGCGTTCGCTGTCGAAGCTGGCCTGGTCGACCTGCAGGTTGGCCAGGCGCTCGGCCTCGGCCCAGAGCAGGCGCTCCAGGTGGTTGGACGGCACCTCGCTCTGGTAGGCGGTCATGTCCTCGGCGGTGAAGGCGTTGTTCTGGCCGCCCACGTCCTCGGTCAGGCGGTCGAACATCTCGCTGGCCATGTAACGGGTGCGCTTGAACATCATGTGCTCGAACAGGTGCGCAAAACCGGACCGGCCCACCGGGTCGTCCTTGGCGCCCACCCGGTACCAGACCTGCACGCTGACGGTAGCACCCTGGGCGCTGGGCAGGCTCACCACCTGCAAGCCGTTGGCCAGCCGGCGCTGGCGCAGGGCCAGGGGCGGCAGCACGATGGTGCTGCCAGCGGACCGGGCTGCGGCCACCGGGGATGGCGCCGGCCGGGGTTTGGGTTTGGACTCGACGGCCCCGACCGGCAGGCCGGCAGCGCCGAGCCACAGCAGGCCTTGGCGGCGGGTAAACACAGACGGCATGCTTGGCTCTCGGGGCGGGCGGTGGATGGGGATCATCGCCGATGCCACGGACGGGCCGGCAGACGGGGCGCGCCGGTCTCGCGCTCAGTCCGGGTACAGCTCATGTTGATCGCTCTGATCGGCTTGATCGGTTGATCGCACCCGGTGCCAGGCCTGGTGCTTGTCGTGCTCGCGGGTGGCCTGGCGCCAGAACTGCGAAAACGACGGGCAAGGCCGCTCGGGCTCGGCCAGCAGGCGGGCGGCCGGCAAGCGCCAGTCGGCCGGCCAGTCGACGGGCAGGTGGCCGTTGTGGATGCAGCGCACGCTGGCGGCCTGGGCCAGCGCCAGCTGCAGCGTGCCGCTGTCGGCCCAGACCACCTGGTCGCTGGCGGCGAGCATGGCGGTGTGCACAAAGCGCCATCGCGCCGCCGACCAGGGCCAGCGGGCATGGAACTCGGCCGGCCAGATGCCCAGCCGAAACACCTGGCCGGGGGTGCCGCTGCGCTGGCCCGAGACCGGGTCCACCAGCGCCCAGGGGTGCACCAGCCAAACCTCGCGGCCGGCCAGGGACTTGGCCAGCGTGCTGGCCTGGCGGGTGGACAGCGGCGCGGGCGCCGGCAGATCGGTCGGCGGGCGATGGCCCAGCGCGGGCTCGGCCAGGCCATCGGCCCCCTCGCCGGTGGGCGCCGGCGGCAGCGCCGCCGTGCCGCTGGCCCAGCGCTCGATCGTGGCGTAGTCGGTGTCGAGCACGCTGCCCGGGCTGGCCCAGCCTGGCGCGCTGCCGGCATAGCGGGCGACGTTTTCAGCGTTGAACAGGTAGGGCTTGTGGCTGCCGGTGCCGGCCACCCATTGCCAGGACAAATGGTTGCTGGCCAGGTCACCGTCGAGCAAATGCGCCACCAGCCAGTCGGCACCGGCGCGCCAGTGCACGCCGCGCAGATGCACCACGTAGCTGGCCAGCCACATCCGGGCATGGTTGTGCAGCCAGCCCACCGTGTACAACTGGCGCACGGACTGGTCGATCACCGGCACGCCGGTGCGGGCTTGGCGGATGTCGTCGGGCAGCGTGGCAGCGTAATCGGCATCGGGCCGCGGGCCGGCATGCAGCGAGCTGAAGATGGCCTCGCCCTGGTGCTGCCAGACATGGTGGAAAAACTCGCGCCAGGCCAGCTCCTGCACAAACTTGTGCTCGATCGGCAGCGCGTGGCGCGCGGCAGCCAGCGCCGCCACCTCGGGCAGGTTGAGCAGGCCGTGGGTCAGGTAGGGTGACAAATGGGTGACGGCGCCGTCCAGGTGGTTGCGGCTGCTGGCGTAGGACTGGGTGCGCATGGCGCCCAGGCCGGCCAGCGCAGCGGCCCGGGTGGGTGGGAAGCTGGGGGTCATCGCACTCTCGACAAGATCGGGTTGGGGCAACGCGCCAGCGTGGCGGGGGTGCCGGGAAGAAACCCATTGCAGCGTGGGCAGCGCGGCCGGTATTGTCGCCGGTGGACTCGGGCGGCGAGGCTGGCTGGTCAACTGCCCGGCTCGGTTCACCGCACCACCACCCCACCCTTTCAATCACCGAGACTTCCCCATGACCCTGACCTTGTTGCCCGCCCGCTGGCGGACCCTTGCCACAGCCTTGCTGGTTGTCGGCGGATCGCTGGGCGCCCAGTCGGCTGCGGCCCAGACCCCGGCCGCCGCGCCCGCGCCCAGCGCCGGGGCGGCCTTCCCGAGCAGGCCGATCAAGATCATGGTGCCGTTTACTGCCGGCAGCGGCGCCGACTCGGCATCGCGCTTTTACGGTGAACAACTGGGCAAGCTGTTCAACCAGACCGTGACGGTAGAAAACCGCCCCGGCGGCAGTGGCGTGGTGGCGGTGCAGGCGGTGCGGGCCGCGCCGGCCGATGGCCACATGATCCTGATGGGCAGCAACTCGCCGGTGGTGGTCAATGCCATCACCATCAAGAACTTGCCCTACGACCCGTTCAAGGACTTGCGACCGCTGTACGGCATCGCCATCAGCCCGGTGGCCTTTGCGGTGCGCACCGAGTCACCCTACAAGACCATGGCCGACCTGGTCGCGGCCAGCAAAAAGGACAATCGGCCGCTGCAACTGGGCAACTATTCGGCCGGTTACCAGCTGGTAGCCGCCTGGCTGGGCACGGCCAGCGGCCTGGCGGTGAACCACATCCCCTACAAAGGCGGCGCCCAGATGCTGACCGATGTGGTGGGCGGCCAGCTCGATGTGGGCGTGGTCGACTTCACCGGCACGGTTGAGCTGCTGAAAGGCGGCCGCCTGCGCGTGCTGGCCATCACCGCCGACAAACGCGATGCCAAGTACCCGGACATCCCGACGATGAAGGAAAGCGGCTTTCCTGACTTTGAAACCGCCGTCTGGTCGGCGTTTTTCATGCGCGCCGAAACGCCCGACGACGTGGTCGACAAGCTGGCAGCTGCGATGCAGAAAGCCATGACCTCCGAGGCCGGCCGCGCCTACCACGCCACGCTGCCAGCCGCGGCGATGATGATGGGGCCCAAGGAGCTGGGCGCCTTTCAGCAAAAGGAGTACCAGCGCTTCAAGCGCGTGGCCGACAGCGTCGGCATCAAGCCCGAGTGAGGTCGGTCAGCTGCCCGGCCTGACAGCGCTTGCGCTGGCGCGGGGCACGGCTTGTCAGTCGCAGCAGCAGCGTGACCACCCGCGCCTGCTGCCCTGCCTGAACCGCGCTGCACCCCCACGTTGGCCCGGCGGCGATACTGGCGGCGCGTTTGTCCCGCGTGACGCCAGCGCCAGCCTCCTGCCCCGCGTTGCAAGCGCCGGGCAGTCCTGTCATCGATCTTCGGCATCCCGCACCGCATGGCATCCAGTCTGGTTCTCCTGGTCGACGACGATATCGAGCTGGCCAACATGCTGGTGGTCTTGTTCGCGCGAGAGGGCATCGAGGCCCAGGCGGCCTTCACCGGCGAGGCCGGGCGCCTGGCGATGCGCAGCCTGGCGCCCGACGTGGTGCTGCTCGACATGATGCTGCCCGACGCCAACGGCCTGGACCTGTGCCGCGAGTGGCGGTCGGCCGATCGCGAACTGGGCATTCTGGTGCTGTCCGCCCGGGGCGACCCGATGGACCGGGTGCTGGGCCTGGAGATGGGCGCGGACGACTACCTGGCCAAACCGTTCGAGAAGCGTGAGCTGGTGGCCCGGGTGCGGGCGCTGCTGCGTCGACGCCAGCCGGTCGCCGCGGCCACTCCCGACCTGCACTGCGGCGCACTGACCGTTCACCCGTTGCGCCGCGAGGTCTCGGTGCAGGGCCAGCCGGTGCCGCTCAGCAGCATCGAGTTCAAGCTGCTGGTCGAGCTGATCCGCACACCCGGCGATCCGGTCTCGCGCGAGCAGTTGAGTGCGGCCGTACAAAGCGGTGGCTACCGGCCGCTGGACCGCACGGTCGATGTGCAGGTGGGCCGCTTGCGCAAGCGCCTGGCAGCGGTGCTGCCCGGGCTGGACTGGATCGAGACGGTGCGCAACGAAGGCTATGCGCTGGTCGCGCGCAGCGTCGCGCCAGACCTGGCCCCTGCGTTCCCCCGGCAAGCCCTGGGCACCCATGAGCCGCCGGACCGATCCCAAGGCGAATACAACAGCCCGCAAGGGCGGAGCGTGCCTGATGAGCCGCCCGCGCCGGATTGACAGCCTGTTTGGCCGGCTGATGCTGATGCAAGGCCTGCTGCTGGCCTTGGTGCTGGTGCTGCTCTGGTTGCTGGTGGTGGCAGAGCGCAACATCAAGATGGCGCCCTACCACGCGCAAAACTGGGCACCGCGCATCCGAAGCGCGCTGGCCTCGCCCGGCACCGCACTGGCACCCGAGCTGGCCGAGGGCTACAACATGCGGCTCTCGGACACCCGCCCGGCCCAGCTCTGGCTACGCGTCGGCTGGGTGCCCGCCGCGCAGAGTGTGCAGGCCGAATTGGCCCGACTCAACCTGCAGGTGGGCGAGCCCTACCTGGATTGGCGCAACGGGCAACCCGTCTTGTGGGCAGCCGTCGCCGACGGCAGCGCGCCGGCCCGCTGGGTCAGCGTCAGCGCCCGCGAGGGCTTTCCGACGGCGTCGATCCGGCTCCCGGTCGAGTTGCTGCTGCTGCTGGCGGTCAGCAGCTTGATCAGCCTCTACATTGCCCGCCGCATCACCGGCCCGATCGAGCAACTGCGCCGCCACATGCATGACCAGGCGCAGCCGGGTCGGGCGCTGGGCAGCCGCCCGCCACCGGCGCTGCCCGCGCACGCCGCTTTGGAGGTTCGTGACATGCATGCCGACTACAGCCGGCTGCTGGCACAGTTGCAGCGGCAGGAGCGGGAGCGCATCACCTTGCTGGCCGGCGTGTCGCACGACTTGCGCAGCCCGCTCGGCCGCATCCGCCTGGCCGCCGAGATGCTGCCCGAGGTGGCGGCCAACCACGACGGCGTGGCCGTCATCATCCGCAATGTCGACCATGCCGACTTGCTGATCGGCAGCTTTCTGGACTTTGTGCGGGCGGGCGAGCTACCGCTCGATGAACAGGTGGACTTGTCAGCCGTGCTGCGCCAGGCCGTGGACCGCTTTGGCCGACCTGCGCAGCAACTGCACCTGCAGGCACCGCCCCAGCTGATGCTGGCGCGGGCGAATGCGTTGTTGATCGACCGCCTGGTCTTCAACCTGGTCGACAACGCCCTCAAACACGGCCTGCCTCCGGTCAGAGTGGTGCTGGCCAGCCAGCCCGCTGGCGTGGTGATCGACGTGACCGACCAGGGTACCGGACTGGCGGCGGCCGGTGGCCCAGGCTTGATGGAGGCCTTTGCGCGCGGCGACGGCAGCCGCCAGGTGCCCGGCTTCGGCCTGGGCCTGGCGGTGGTGCAGCACATCGCGCACCGGCTGCAAGGCACGCTGGTGTCGTTTTGCGACGCCGGCGGCCACACCCTGCGCATCACGCTGCCGCACCGCGGCGCCGCCAACGCCGAAGCCTCGGCCTGACACTTTGGCCTGAGCTTGTAGTCTGAGCTTGTGGCCTGAAGCCTCGGCCTGAGATTCCGGCCGGACCGTCAGCACAGCATTTGCGACAGCCGTGTCGCAATTCGTGTGAAGACGTCGCACACGGCGGATCGTGTGCCCGACATGATCCACCTACCGAAACCGCTGCCCCTGCTGGCCAGCACTTTGCCGCCACCCTCCCCTTATTTTCAAATCAGGACACTTCAGCGTGAACCCTAACTATTCAAACGCCGCTCGCCACCTTTTTCTGCTGGTCTTTGCGGGCCTGGGTCTGGCTGGCCAGACCCAGGCCTGCTCGTTCAATATCAAGCACCCGAGCGGCTATGCGGATTGCGTCAAAAACGAGGCCTACAACAAGATCGTCGATGGCGCCAAGCGCGACGCACAAACCATTGTCGACAACGCCACCAGCAGTGCCAACAGCATCCGCGGCAGTGCCACGCAGTTGGCCGGCAATACCCTTAGCCTGGCGTACGCAGCGGCCACCAAGACCAAGGCCGCAGAACCTCAATTGTGTGAGTAAGCCTTGCGATCCCGTGGACGCAAGCCCGCTGTCGCCAAACCCGGCAACTCCAAAATCAGGACACCACACACCATGAATCCCCAAACTTCAAACCCATTCCGCAGCCTCTTGATCCTGGCCCTGACGGGCGGCGCCTTTGTCGCCCAAACCCAGGCCTGTTCGCTCAATATTTCCCATCCGAGCCGCTACGCCGATTGCCTGTACAACGAAGCCGTCGATGCAGGCACCAAGGCCGGCAACCAGGAATACAGCCGACTGGTGGCGGTGGCCAACACCCAAGCCGGTGATATCAAGAAAACCGCCACCAATGATGCAAAGGCGATCCGGGACAATGCGGACCAGCAGTCACGGGATATCGCAGCGGCCGCCACCAAAGTGATCGATCAGTTTCGGGCGCGCAGTCTCGCCATCGGGCAAGACGAATACAAGCAGCTGGTTTCAACCTATGACAAATCACTCAAGGCAAGCCAGACGGCCTTGACCTCACTGGCCACCACGGCCTTGGCGGCCAAGAATATCGATGCCGCCAACGCCGCCAGATTGCGGGAGGCCGGTGTCAACGCCTTGAACAAGGAGTCTCAGAAACTGCTGAGCCTGCGCGTCAGCATGACCAATCTCGACAGCGACGGCCAAATGGCGGTCCACCGCGTGATGCGCAGCATTCCGTCAGGCAAGATCAATGCGCAGGCCCTGTGTGATGTGCCAAGACTGGCCAAGAAACTCGGCTTGCTGGTTGGCCTGAACGGCGAGACTACCTTCAGTCAGAATATTCCGGGTGCGCTGGCCAATTCCAATTTCAACCTCTGCCTGGGCGGCGCTGGGGCCTACGGGGTGGGCGGCAACGCGGCGGTCTGCTTTGCGATGGAGGTGGTGCCTTCGGCCGTGCCCCGACGTGACCAGCGCGATGCAAACGGCGCGACACGGGCCTACAAGATGGCGGTGGTGCAGACCCTGGGTGGCTCGGTGGGTATGGGCGGCGGCGTTGGCCCCAGCGTGGGTTGGTCACCCGGCGCCATCAACACCATGATCACACCCTTCATTGGCCTGGAGGGCGGCGCTGGCCCGATCGGTGCCAGCATGGCTTGGGATGTGGCGTTGAAGGACATGAGCGCAACGCCGGGCTTCTCGCTGGGCACAGGGGTGGGCACACCGCTCGCCGGCTTGATCGACGCCGGGATTTCGATCCCGGTCTATGACGGCTACTGGACTTTGCTCAAATAAGCAAGGAGGGCCAGGCGGCTGCCGTCTGGCCGACGGGTTCAGGCGCTACGCCGCCCTGCCGCCCTGAACGGGGGCGATGGTCGGCGCCACCCCGGCTGGCTTGGTCACCCGAAAATGCCACCACGGCAGGGCCTGGGTCAGCGACAGCACCTCGCCACTGCGTGCCGGTGTATAGCCCGGCAGGGCGGCCAGTGCGGCGGGCCAGGCCGGGCTCTCCAATGCCTGGCGCAACTTGGCCACCGCCGGGTGCGCCAGCGTGTCCTTCAGGCAGACCAGGTAGTAGTCCTCGGCGATCAGCGGGATAAAGTCGAGGCTGAACTGCGCCGCTGCCGCCTCGATGCCCGGCCCGGCATCGCCCACGCCGCTGGCCAGCGCGGCGGCCACTGCCAGGTGGCTGCTTTCGGGCGCGTCGAAATAACCGGGGATCTGGGCCGGGTCCAGGCCCTGCTCTGCCAGCAGGTGGTCCATCAGCAAGCGAGTGCCCGAGCCGGGCTGGCGGTTGACGAAGCGGGCCACGCGGTGGCCGTTGCCGCCATCGGCAGCCCCGGCGGCCACCAGATCGGCGAGGCCGCGCAGCCGCAGCGGGTTGCCCGGCCGCACCATCAAGCCCTGGGTGCGGCGCACACAGCCGATCAGCTTGTGCACACCGGGCTTGAGCAGCGGCTTCATCGCGCCGGCAAACTGGGCCGAGCCGCCGGCCAGCGGCGGCACATGAAAACCCGCCACCAGGCAGCGGCCCTGGGCCAGCGCCGCCAGTGCGTCCAGGCTGCCGGCAAATCGCAGCTCGATGTGCAGGCCGTGCGCGGCGCCCGCCAGGTCGCGCAACAGCGGCAGGGCCAGGTCGTGGCTGGCAAACACGGTCAGCACATGCTGGTTGCCGTCCAGCGCCTCGGCCAGCACGTGTTCGAGCTCGGCGCGCAAGGCCTCGATGTGCGGCGTCAGCCGGGTGCGGGCGCGCTTTTCGGCCCACAGCAGCCGGTCGGCAAATGGCGTGAGGCGTGCCGGCTGGCCCTGGGACCAGGTCACCAGCGGCTCGCCCATCACGTCTTGCCAGCGTTTGAGCAGGCCCCAGACGTGGCGGTACGACGCGCCCAGCGCCCGGGCAGCGTGCTGGATCGAGCCATGCTCGTGTACCGCCGAGAGCAAATCGAACAGCGGGTTGTGCAGCACCGCGCCGCGCTGGCCGTCAGTCTCGAAGCTGTACTGCAGGTGGACGCCACGGGCTTTCATGTCAGGTCCGGTGCGCACATCAGCCTGATTTTAGAAGCCCGCCCCGGGCCCCGCGGCTCCGGTGGCGGCAACAGCACGCCGCCCAGAGCGAGGGTCAGCCCCCAAACAGCCCCTTGATCCAGGCCAGCAAGCGCGCCAGCAGGCCTTGCGGCGCCGGCGCAGCGGCGGGCACCGGCGCAGCCACCACCGCGTAGCGCTCTTGCAGCCGGGCGTTGAAGGCTTCAAAGAAGTCGGTCGCCATCTTTTGCGCCGCCATGTCGACCAGGCGCGAGCCGATCTGGGCGATCTTGCCGCCCACCGTGGCATGGGCGGTGTAGTGCAGCACGGTCTCACGCGGGCCGGTGGCCTCCAGCCGGATCTCGGCGTTGCCTTTGCCGTGGCCGGCGGCGCCACCCTGGCCCTCGAAGCGCAGGGTGTAGGACGTGGGCGGCTGCAGGTTCTCAAGTTGCAGCTTGCCCTTGAACCTGGCCTTGACCGGGCCGATGGCTGCCGTGATCAACACCTCAAACTGGTTGTCGCCCGAGGGCGTGAGGCTCTCGCAGCCGGGGATGGCCTGCTGCAGCAGGCTGGTGTCGTTGAGCGCCTCCCAGGCCTGGGCCTGGGTCACGGGCAGGGTTTGTTGGTGGGTCAGTTGCATGGGATAGCGCCGGTCAGAGCGTGGGTGTCGGTAGGGTCAGCAGGCGGTGCTGGTGCGTCAAAGCCGTTGATTCAGTGCCGAGGTGTCAGGCTGCTGCCTTGCCCACCCAACACCTGCACCAGGTCGGCCAGGCTTTGCAGATTGTGGGCCGGCAAGAAGTGATCGACATGCGGCAGCATCGCCTTGACGCCGGCCGCCTTCGGTTCAAACCGGGCAAAGCGCAGCAAGGGGTTGAGCCAGATCAGCCGCCGGCAGCTCTTGTGCAGGCGCTCCATCTCGAAACCCAGCGCGGCGGTGTCGCCATGCTCCAGGCCGTCGCTGATCAACAGCACGGTGGCCTGGCCCGAGAGCACACGCCGGGCCCAGCGTTGGTTGAACTCATGCAGGCTGCTGGTGATGCGGGTGCCGCCCGACCAGTCGGCCACCGCGCGCACCACTTCGCCCACGGCCAGATCGGGGTCGCGGTGCTTGAGCAAGCGGGTGGTGCGGGTCAGCCGGGTGCCAAAGACGAAACTCTCGACCCGCCCCGCCCCGGCGCCTTGGGCCAGGCCCAGGCCGTGGGCAAAGTGCAGCAGCATGCGCGAGTAGCGGCTCATCGAGCCCGAAATGTCGGCCAGCACCACCAGGGGCGCGGGTTGCTGGCGGGGCGCACGCCAGCGCAGGCCGTCAAGCTCACCGCCATGGCGCGCCATCTGGCCCAGGGTGACCCGCCAGTCGGCCACACCGGGCCGGGCCGAGCGCCGGCTGCGGCGGCTGGGCAGCAGCTCGAACAAGCCGCGCAGCTGGCTCAGCAGGCGCTGGGCGGCGTACCACTCGTCCGCGCTCATGCTGTCGAAGTCGGCCTGGCGCAAGACCTCGCGGGCGCTGCCGGTCAATGCCGCGTGGGGCTCTGCCGGGTCGGGCTCGGGTGCCGGGCGGTCTGGCTGACCGGGGGGTGGCGCCCGCAGCGCATCGGCCAGGCGGCGATTCTCGGACTTGGCGCTGGCGCGGTCGGGTTGCCGGGCGGCGGCCTGCAGCGTCTGCAACGGGCCGAGCAGATCGGGCTCACGCCAGAACAGCAAGAACGCCTGGTCAAACAACGGGCGGTGTTCGGCGCGGTCGATCAGGCAGGCGCCCAGCACCGCATGCAGGTCGCGCCGGCGCTCCAGCCCCGCCACCTGCAGCGCCGCCAACGCGGTCTGCACCCGGTCGCTGCCAATCGCCAGGCCGGCGCCGCGCAGCAGGCGTGCAAAGTGCATCACGTTCTCGGCCAGATGGCTGCCGCCGGCGGCAGGGCTGGTTGCTGCGGTGGCCGCTGCGGTGGCTGCTGCGGTGGCCGCTGTGGTGGCGGCTGTGGTGGCGGCCTTGGTGGGATCCATGGCGCCGGGCCGACGCTCAGCCGGCCAGGCTGCGGGCATCCATCTGGGCCTGGGCCAGCAAGCGCGCCACCTCGCTGCCCTGCGGCTCGCCCTGCACCCGCAGCGTATCGTCCTGGTACTTGAGCAGCAGGCCCAGGGTCTGCTGCACCAGCGCCGGGTCCAGCACCACCGCGTCCAGCGCGCACAGCGCACGCGCCCACTCCAGGGTCTCGGCGATACCGGGCAATTTGTAGAGTTCCAGGCCGCGCAACTGCTGGACAAACGCCACCACCTGCCGCGCCAGCTCAGGCGCGGCACCGGGCACCCGGCGGCGCAGGATGTCGAGCTCGCGCGCCGCGTCCGGAAACCCGATCCAGTGGTAGAGACAGCGGCGTTTGACGGCGTCGTGGATCTCGCGGGTGCGGTTGCTGGTCAGGATGACGATGGGCGGCAGGCGGGCCTTGACCGTGCCCAGCTCGGGGATGGTGATCTGGTAGTCGCTCAGCACTTCGAGCAGAAAAGCTTCGAAGGCTTCATCGGCGCGGTCGAGCTCGTCGATCAGCAGCACCGGTGCCACGGCATTGGCCGGGTCGATCGCCTGCAGCAGCGCGCGCTTGCTCAAGAAGCGCTCGCTGAAAAGCTCGGCGGCCAGGCTGTCGCGGCGCGGCCGGTCGTCAGCAGCCGCTCCGGTCGCCCCGCCAGCCAGCTCGGCCAGGCGGATTTCCATCATCTGGCGGCCGTAGTTCCACTCGTAGGCGGCGCCGGCCAGGTCCAGGCCCTCGTAACACTGCAGCCGGATCAGCGGCCGGCCGAGCATCTGCGCCAGGGTGCGGGCGATCTCGGTCTTGCCGGTGCCGGGCTCGCCTTCCAGCAACAACGGCCGCTGCAGCTTGAGCGCCAGAAAAACGCAGGTGGCGAGCTGGCGGTCGGCCACGTAGTCCAGCGCCGCGAGGCGGTCTTGGGTGTCGGTGATGCCGGTCGGCAAAGAGGTCTCGCTCAGAAAAGCTCCCACAACAGTCGCCGCAGCTGGGCTGCGGCCCGGGGCTCAGCCCGGGCTGGAGGCCAGCGCGCGGGCGGCCAGCACCGGTACCAGCGCGGCGCGGTACTCGGCCGAGCCGTGCAGGTCGGTGTTGAAACCGTCCGCCGACACGCTGGCACCGGCCAGTGCGGCAGCCGACCAGCTGCGCGGCAGATCGGCGGCCAGCAGCGCCTCCAGGCCGCTGGCACGGAACACGCAGGCGCCCGCGCCCGTCACCGCCACCCGCACGCCTTGCGGGCCCTGGCTGACAAACACGCCGACGATCGAAAACCGCGAGGCCGGCTGCTTGAATTTCTGCCATCCGGCCCGGACCGGCACCGGAAAGCTCACCGCCGTGATCAGCTCGCCCTCGGCCAGCGCGGTCTCGAACATACCGGTGAAAAAGTCATCGGCGCTGATGTCGCGGCGGTCGGTGTGGACCGTGGCGCCCAGGCCCAGCACGGCTGCCGGGTAGCAGGCCGCCGGGTCGTTGTTGGCCAGGCTGCCCCCCAGCGTGCCCCGGTTGCGCACCTGGCGGTCGCCGATCTTGCCGGCAAGGTCGGCCAGCGCCGGGATCGCGGCCTGCACCTCGGCGCTGGCTGCCACCGCGGCATGGGTGCACATCGCGCCGATGCGCAGCACGCCGCCCGACACGCTGATGCCTTTGAGCGACGGCAGGCCGGCCAGGTCAACCAGCGACTCGGGCGCGGCCAGGCCGAGTTTCATGGACGACAGCAGCGTCTGGCCGCCGGCGAGCAGCTTGGCGCCGTCAGCGGCAGCGGCACGCGTGGCCTCGGCGGTGGTCGCGGGTTTGGCGTAGGCAAAAGCTTGCATCGGTTCACTCTCCAGGCATGGGGTGCTGCGGGCCCCGGCGACGGGTGCGGGCGTGGGTCTCGAGTGTAGCCAGCCGCAGGCAAGCCCGCGCAGCAAGTCCGTGCATCAAGCCCGTGCAGCAGCGACCTGCAAGCCCGTGCAGCAGCGACCTGCAGGCGTGGCCAGCGCCCAGGGCGGGCGGCCAGCTCGCAACAGCATCCCGCGCCGCGCCCAACCCGGCGAGAAGATTTATGCTCTCGCACCTTCAGCGCCGTGGCGCTGCAGCGGCCCGCGATGCGCCCGGCGCACGACTTCAGCCACCTGCCCACCCATTCACCCACTCCGCCATGGACAACGTCGATCTCAACGTGCTGCGCCAGATCACCCAGTGGGTGGCGGCCGGCCACAGCGTGGTGCTGGGCACCATCACCCGCACCTGGGGCTCGGCACCGCGCCCACCCGGCTCGGCGGTGGCGGTGCGGGATGACGGCCTGGTGGCGGGCAGCGTCTCGGGCGGCTGCATCGAGGACGACCTGATCGACAAGGCCCGCGAGGGCGTGCTGGCCAGCGGCCTGCCGCAGGTGGTGCGCTACGGCATCGATGCCGACGCCGCCCACCGCTTTGGTCTGCCCTGCGGCGGCCTGATCGAGCTGGTGCTGGAGCCGGTGCTGCCGCGCACCCAGCTCGATGTCTTGCTGGCCCGCCTGGCGGCCGGCGAGCGGGTGAGGCGGGTGTTGACGATTGCCACCGGCGAGGTGCTGCTGCAAGCCGCCACCCCGGACGAAGCGATGAGCGACGAGCTGTTGCTCACCGACACCAGCCTGACCACCCACCACGGCCCGCACTGGCGGCTGCTGCTGATCGGTGCCGGCCAGATGACGCAGTACCTGGCGCAGATGGCCACCGCACTGGGCTACCAGGTGCTGGTCTGCGACCCCCGGGAGGAGTACGCCAACAGCTTTGAGGTGCCCGGCGCGACCCTGCTGCGCGGCATGCCCGATGACACGGTGCAGGCCCTCAAGCCCGACGGCCACACCGCCATCATCGCGCTGACACACGACCCCAAGCTCGACGACCTGGCGCTGATGGAGGCGCTGACCGGCCCGGCGTTTTACGTTGGCGCCATCGGCTCCCGGCTGAACCAGGCCAAGCGCAAAGAGCGGCTGAAGGAGCACTTTGGCCTGAGCGAGGCCCAACTCGCCCGGCTGCACGGCCCGGTCGGCCTGAAAAACGGTGCCCGCACCCCGCCCGAGATCGCCGTCAGCATACTGGCCGAGCTGACCGCCGTGCGCTACGGCTACCGGGTGCCCGAGCCGGTGCCGGTCAAGGCGCAGGTGCCGGTGGAGGCGGGTTGTGCGGTCTGAGTAGGCACCTCCTGCGTCCGCCGCCACCCCAACCCGCCATGTCCGATGAGTACCAGATCTACATCCCGCCCTCGTTCGAGACGGTGTACCGCGACGGGCGTGGCCGACTGACGGTCACACGCGACGAGTTTCGCGCCCGCTACGAGCTGTGCGAGGACATGGCGCAGTTGCTGGTCGACCCCAGCCAGGCGGTGCACCACGACCAGGGGGTCAGCGAGGACCTGGTGCTGGCCCGCACCCAGGCCGGGCTGGAGAGCGCAGCGTCCGGCTTCAACCCGGCCGAGGCGGTTTGGGTGGTGACCCGGCTGGCCGAGCTGCTGGCCTGGACCGGGCAAGAGGGCCCCGCCCCGTGAGCGGCGCTCAGACCCGGGCCTCGGGCATCGGCTGACCGTTGTAGGCTGCGCTGCCCGCTGCCACCCCGGTTGCGGTGGTCGTTGGTCGGGGTCGTCGGCTGCAGTCCTCGGCCGTGCCACGGCGCGTCGCTCAGCCGCCGCCGCGCATCGTGTACAGGTCGAAGTAACGCATGAACGCGAGGCGGTCCCCCTCGGTCACACCTTCGAACTGGTAGTGCACGGCCAGGCGCGGCATCCGCACCATCGCGATCTGGCGCGGCGGCATCACCTGCCAGCGCAGCAGCAGTTGGCCGCCGCCGATCTGCACCCGGGCCAGGCCGGGCTCGCTCAGGTCGATGGCGCAGTCGCGCACGGCGCCGGGCAGGCAGCGCAGCCAGTCGCGCTCGGTAAATCCCTGCTCGCGCCGGAAGTCTGCGGCGGTGTCAGCCGGCATGGTGGTCCGCCAGCCGCCGGGTCAGCCGCCCGCGATCGGCGGCCAGATCGCCAGCACATCACCCTCGACGAAGGTGCGGCTGGCGCGCTGCTCGGGCGGGATGAAGACGCCGTTGACCAGCACCAGGTGCACCAGCTTGATCGGCATGCCATAGGGCTCGATGATCTGGGCGATGGTGGCGTCGGGCGCCACCTCCAGCTCGATCCGGTTGCCGATGCGGGCGGCGGGCGGCAGGTAGTCGGTGAGGCTGGCGTAGAGCTTGAAGGTGATTTTCATGTCGCGTCGGATGATGCCCGATCGCCCCTCACCTTGGGCAATCAGGCGACCAGGCAATCAGGCAATCAGGCGGCACTCAGGCGCGCAGGTGGGCCATGGCCTGCTGCGCCTGGGCGTTGGCCAGGTAGGCCTCCATCAGCAGCGTCGGGTCTTGCATCAGGCGCTGCTTCCAGTCGGCTGAGAGCTTGACCTCGCCCTCGACCAGACCGCGCATCACGCCCACGTGTTCGGTCCAGCCCACGGAGTTGCAGCCCACCAGCACATCGTCCTGAAACTGCAGGCTCAGGTGGCGGCCGGCCGCGACATCGGTCAACTCCACATGTTCGCCGCCGGGGCGGCCCTGCCAGTCGCCAAAGCTGGTGGAAATCAGGCCCAGGGTGTCGAGCACATTGATTTGCGTGACGCCCTTGAGCTCGGCATTCAGGGGGCGGCCACGGGCCACGCTGACCATGTTGGCGCCGGCAATGCGCGCCTGCTCGGCCGCATTGGGCTGGATGGCCGACACAATCGTTTTGCCG
>JANYKR010000330.1 GCA_025358155.1 Betaproteobacteria bacterium | reverse complement strand
CGATGTGGCCAACGCCGGCGCGCTGGTGTTCAACCGGACGGACGCGGTGAGCTTTGGCGGTGTGGTCTCGGGCGCCGGCAGCCTGACCCAGGCCGGCATCGGCACGCTCACGCTGACCGGTGCCAACAGCTACAGCGGCGGCACGACGATTGCTGCGGGCAGCCTGCAGGTGGGCGTGGGCGGCACCACCGGTGTGATCGTGGGCAACGTCAACAACGCCGGGGCGCTGGTCTTCAACCGGTCGGATGCCCTCAGTTTGAGCGGCGCGATATCAGGCGCCGGCAGCCTGACCCAAGCCGGCAGCGGCACGCTGACGCTGACGGGGGCCAACAGCTACAGCGGCGGCACGACAGTCCAGTCCGGCACGCTGCAGGTCGGCTCGGGCGGGACCACGGGAGCGGTCACGGGCAACGTGGCCAACGCAGGGGCGCTGGTCTTCAACCGGTCCAATGCTGTGAGCTATGGCGGTGTGGTCTCGGGCGCCGGCAGCCTGACCCAGGCCGGCAGCGGCACGCTCACGCTGACCGGTGCCAACAGCTACAGCGGCGGCACGACGATTGCTGCGGGCAGCCTGCAGGTGGGCGTGGGTGGCACCACCGGTGTCATCGTGGGCAACGTCAACAACGCCGGGGCGCTGGTCTTCAACCGGTCGGATGCCCTCAGTTTGAGCGGTGCGATATCAGGCGCTGGCAGCCTCACCCAAGCCGGCAGCGGCACGCTGACGCTGACGGGGGACAACAGCTACAGCGGCGGGACGACAGTCCAGTCCGGCACGCTTCAGGTCGGCTCGGGCGGGACCACGGGAGCGGTCACGGGCAACGTGGCCAACGCAGGGGCGCTGGTCTTCAACCGGTCCAATGCTGTGAGCTATGGCGGTGTGGTCTCGGGCGCCGGCAGCCTGACCCAGACGGGTACCGGCACCTTGACCCTGACAGGCGCCAACACCTACACCGGTGGCACTACGGTATCGGCCGGTGTGCTGGCGACCAGCCAGGCCCAGCGCATCGCCGCCGGAACGGCGCTGACGGTGAGCGCGGGCGCTAGCGTGCTCTTGACCGGCAACCAGACTTTGAACACTGCGGGCTTGCAGGGCACGTTGGGCGGCACCGGCAGCTTGACTGCCAGCAGCTCGGCAACGCTGGCTGGCGCCACCGTCAATACGGGCCTGAGCACGGCAGTGCTCACCAGCAGTGGCAACACCACGATCAGCGCCTCTGCAAGCGCCAGTGGCTCGGCCACCGTCAACGGCGGCAACCTGACGCTGGCGGCTGGAGGCTCGCTCAACACCCCCAGCATCACGGTGGCGGCGGGCAGCTTGCTGGCCCAGGCCGCATTGCAACTGAATGCCAGCGCGGCGCTGGCCGTCGCCACCGGCGCAACGCTCAACGTGGCGGCGAACCAGACCGTCGGCAGCCTGAACCTGTCAGGCACGCTGAGCGGCAGCGGCGTGTTGACCGCCACCAACTCGGCCACACTGGCAGGCGGCACGGTCAGTGCTGGTCTGCGCACCGCACTGCTGACCAGCGGTGGCAACTCAGCGATCAATGCTGCCACCAGCGCCAGCGTCTCGGCCACGCTGACCAGCGGCACGCTGACCCTGGGCGCTGGCGGCTCGCTTGACACGCCAAGCCTGTTGCTGACGGGCGGCACGCTGGTTACCACCAGCCCGATGCAGGTGGTCGGACAGCCTGCGCTGGACTTGGCGTCTGGCAGCAGCTTGACCCTGGGCGCGGACACCACGCTGGGCTCACTGTCCGGGTCCGGCAGCGTGACGCTGGGCAGCGCCACGTTGACGGTGGGCGGCAACGGCAGCAGCACCACGTTTGGCGGCGCCCTTGTCGGTCTCGGCGGGCTGGTCAAGCAGGGCGCTGGCAGCTTGACGTTGACAGGGGCCAATGCCGCGCACGCGGGCGCCACCACGGTAGCGGCAGGTACGCTGGTGCTGGACGGCGTGGCAGCCAGCACAGGCAGCGGCGGGCTTGATGTGGGTGCCGGCCGCTTGCAGCTCGATAACGGGGTGAACGTGGGCAACGCCGTGACCGTGTCGACCGGCGTGATCGCCAACACCGCTGGCAGCGCCACGCTGGCTGCAACCGGCAGCCTGGTCTTGCGCGGGTTGGCGCAACTGCAGGTCAGCGGCGCGGGACTGACCGTTGCGGCACCGGTCAGTGAGGCACTGGGTGCCCAAGGCCTGGACATCACGGGCGGCCTGGTCACGCTCAGCGGCGCCAACAGCTTCAGTGGTCCGGTGCGGCTGCGCAGCGGCAGCCTGGTGCTGCAAGGCGGCGCGGCACTGGCCGACAGCGTGGCGCTGACCTTGGACAACAGCCCCGGCGTAGGCCTGGTGCTGGCCGCCAACGAGACCATCGGCTCGCTGGCCGGCGGGGGCTTGGCAGGCGGTGATGTGGCGCTCAACAGCTTTACCCTGCGCGCCGGCGGCAATGGGGGGTCGACTCGCTTTTCCGGTCAGATCAGCGGCAGCGGTGGTCTGGTCAAGCAAGGCACAGGCACCTGGACGCTGGACGGCGGGGCCAACAGTTTTGCCGGGGGAACGCGGGTCAATGCTGGCGTGCTGGCGATCGACAGCGACAGCCGGCTGGGTGCGGTGGCCGTGCCGCTGACGCTGGACGGCGGCAGTCTGCAGGCCAATGCCGACCTGACGCTGGCGGCCAGCCGGGCCCTGGCGGTCAGCGCAGCCGGCGGCAGCATCAACACCCAGGGCCAGACGGTGACGATCGACGCCGTCCTCAGTGGCGCCGGCAACCTGCAAAAGCTGGGTGCCGGCAGCCTGGTGCTGAACCAGGCAAACAGCCTGACCGGCGCCACCCGGGTCAGCGCCGGCACGCTGCGCCTGAACAATGCGGCGGTGCTGCCGGCCAGCGCTGTCACGCTGGACAACAGCCCGGGTGTGACCCTTGCGCTGGCCGCCGATGCACGCATCGGCTCGCTGGCAGGCGGTGGAGCGGCCGGTGGCCGAGTCGAGCTGAGTGGCTTCACCCTCAGCACCGGGGCAGACGGCCGCAGCACCGTGTTTGCCGGCGAACTCAATGGCGCGGGCGGGCTGCTCAAAGAGGGTGGCGGCAGCTTCACCCTCAGCGGCAACAACCACTTCACTGGCGACACCACCCTGGCCGGGGGTGCGCTGCTGTTGCTTGGCGGTGCCGCACTGCCCAGCGGCGGCACCCTGACGCTGGCCGACGTGGCCGGCCTGCAGTTGGTGTTGCAGGACGATCAGACCATCGGCGCGCTGGCCGGCGGCGGGCCATTGGGCGGCAACCTGGTGCTGGGCACCCACACCCTGCGCACCGGCGGCAACGACCGCAGCACCCGGTTTGCCGGGGTGGTGTCGGGCAGCGGCGGGCTGGTCAAGCAGGGCGTCGGCAACTTCACGCTGGCCGGCACCAACACCTTCAGCGGCCCGGTGGCGGTGCAGGGTGGCACGCTGACCTTGCAGGGTGGCGCGGCGCTGACCGATGGTGTTGCCCTCAGCCTGGCCAATGCGCCCGGCGT